>CAUJEY010000234.1 GCA_963169325.1 Bacteroidota bacterium | reverse complement strand
GTGCATGCCGGCGCGCATCGGCGCATTTTTGGGATTGACGACTTCTATTTCAACGTCGTAGTTGAAGGCATTGTCGGCGCGCAGGCCGATGTTGGTCACCTTGCCGGGGATGAGCCGGTTGGGGTACACGTCGGCGCCGACGCTTACATTTTGGCCCTTGC
Organism: Bacteroidota bacterium; assembly: GCA_963169325.1. Classification (GTDB taxonomy): domain Bacteria; phylum Bacteroidota; class Bacteroidia; order Chitinophagales; family Saprospiraceae; genus M3007. The sequence continues at coordinate 34,829 of CAUJEY010000234.1, read as the reverse complement.
GCACGTGTAGCACGTCGCGTTCGGTGACCTTCACCATGAGGAATAATTTTTCCAGGTTGGTGATTTGCGCCACCTGGATGCCGGGGCCGATCACGGTGCCGCGTTCGATGAACCGGTATCCCAGTGTGCCGGTCATCGTGGCCCGGATGCTGGTGTTGGCGATTTGTTTTTTCAGGGCTTTTTCCCGAGCCTCGGCCGCCATAAGACCCAATTCGATGTCTTCGATTTTGTTTTTGGCCACGGCCTCGCCTTCGATCAGGTTGCCGACACGCTCTTTGTCTTTTCTGAGTTTGGCAATATTGGCCTGGGTGGCTTCCAGTTCGGTGCGCAGCAATTCGTCGTCCACCTTGGCAATCAGGTCGCCCTCATTCACCCATTCGCCTTTATTTTTGTGTATGCCCACCACGCGGCCCTGGGTTTCGGAAATAACGAACATTTCTTTTGCAGGCAGGAAAATACCGTTGGCTTCCAGTTGGTCGGCGAGGGTTTCCATTTGCACCGGCGTCACCTCCACCGGTACGTAAGCGCGGGAAATCTGGGACAGTTCGGTATCTGCGGCAGACTGTTTTTTGTTGAGAAATAATTTCCAGGCAATCAACGCCGCACAAACCGCCAGAAAAATCCAGAGAAAATAACGTTTCACAATATTGAAATTGAAAAAGAGGAGGGAAAGGCTAAGTGGGGATTCGCAGCGCGTTATTTTTCCTTCGTATTCAGCAATTGGAGCACCTGGGCGGTAATATCCAGGCTATCGTTGGCCAGTAGTACTTGCCCGCCGCCTTTAGAATACGACAGGATATAATCGTAACCGATCTGGCTCTGCAGGCTTTTGAGTTTAGCCTCCACGTTGGCCATCAGTTCGTTCATGGCTTTTTGTTGTTCGTCGGCCAATTGTTTGCCCAGCCGCGCTTCGTCGTCGGCCAGTTTTTGCTGGCGCTGCATCAGGGCGTTGTACTCCTTTTCCAGTTCGGCCGGCGGTATGGTGCCGCTGTCGGCTTTTTGTTTGAAGACAGACATATCTTTTACCAAAGCTTCTTTTTTGGCGTACATACTTTTTTCCGCATTCTGCACGCGCTGTTCCAGGGCGGCCTTTTGCTGTTTCAGCCATTCGTATTTGGCATCGAGGGTATCGGCGTTCACGTAGGCGATTTTTACGCCGCCGCCCGGGGTGTGCGGCATAATGACGGCCGCTTGTTCCGGAGCCGCTTTTTTAGAAAAATTCAGGTAATACAAATGAGCGACGGCCAGGATCAAAATGCCGTTGAGGATGAGCGAAATATTCTTTGTCATAAAGTCAGGTTAAAGATTGTCGGGCAAAGGTCTGAATATTTCCCGATTTGGCGGGTTTTTACGGAAGTGTCGACTGTTTCGGGATAAAATTTTAGAAATACCGGTAGTATTTTTTATGATTCACCACGCAAATTATGGTCGTATAAGGGCCGTGTGGTATGATTCGTAGAAAATTTAGGACTTCATTTGTCACAAAGCGTCCATTCTTGCGTTCTAAGCCAAGCTAAAATGGCGACAATTTTTTTTCCCAACCTCCTGCGCTTATTTTTGTTCATTCAAAAACTACCATCCCGCTCATGATGTATTCCTCACGGCCTAACGGCCCTTCAGACACTGAACAAATCTTTTCGGACATGAAATGGAAACCCTCGCTGCTGTTTTTCTCTTTTGTGGGAATTGCCGGCATTGTTTTTTTTCTCAACCGGCTCGTGCCCTTCACCGGAGCCGACCCTAACCCGCAGAAAGAGGCCAAATTGATGCAGGCCGTGTTGTACGGATTAAGCCGGTACCATTTTCAGCCCAAGGAGGTGGACGACAAGTTTTCCCAACAAGCATATAAACTGTACCTGGATAATATCGACGGGGGAAAACGTTTCTTTACCCAGAGCGATATCGCGCTGCTCAAACCTTTCGAACTCGAACTGGACGACCAGGCCAAAGTCGGCGATTACGCGTTTTTTAATAAATCGGTGGAACTACAGGAAAAATCCCTGACCAAAACCCAGGCCTGGTACCGCGAAGTATTATCGGCGCCGATCGATTTTACCAAAGAAGAAACCTTTGAAACCGACGGCAAAAAGTTGTCCTGGGCCAAAGACGACGCCGAACTGCGGAGCCGCTGGGAAAAATGGATGAAATACGAGGTGCTCAACCGCATCAACGACGAGCTCAACAACCAGGAAAAACCCGAATTCAAAGGCGACAAGAAAACGGTGGAAGGGCTGGAGAAAGAGATGCGCGAAAAAGTGCTCGATATCTACGACAAATGGTTCAAGCGCCTGCAAAAAACCGACCGGACACGCCGGCTCGAAGCCTACCTGAATGCCATGATCACGGTTTTTGATCCGCACTCGGGCTATTTTTCGCCCAAAGAAAAGGCGGACTTTGACTTCAAAATGTCGGGCAAACTCGAAGGTATCGGCGCCCGCCTGCAAAGCGACGGCGAAAAAACTTCGGTCACTGAAATCGTGCCCGGCGGCCCCGCCTGGAAACAAGGCGAACTGGAACCGAAAGACGTCATTCTCAAAGTTGCGCAAGGCGACGACGAGCCCGTGGATGTGATGGGCTGGGACATCGACGATGTGGTGTCCAAAATACGCGGCTCAAAAGGCACAACAGTGAACCTGACCGTGCTGAAAAACGACGGCGCTACCAAAATCATCAGCATCGTGCGCGATGTGGTGATCATGGATGAAACCCTGGCCAAATCGCTGTTGCTGAATACCGACGACACGCAGGAAAAGGTCGGCTACATTTACCTGCCGAAATTCTACGCCGACTTCACGCCGCAGGGCGCTACTTCCTGCGCCGAAGATGTGGCCAAAGAAGTGGAAAAACTCAAACGCGAAAACGTAAAAGGCATCATTCTCGACCTCCGCAATAACGGCGGCGGCTCGCTGCGCGACGTGGTGCGGATGTCAGGGCTCTTTATCGAACAAGGCCCCATCGTACAGGTGAAAAGCCGCGGACACCAGGCGGATATCAACGCCGACAGCGACCAACGGGTGCAGTACGGCGGTCCGCTGATCGTGATGGTCAACGGCTTCAGCGCTTCGGCATCCGAAATCCTCGCCGCCGCCATGCAGGACTACGGCCGCGCGGTGATCATCGGCTCCACCACCACTTACGGCAAAGGTACCGTGCAGCGCTTTTGGGACCTCGACCTGACCACCAACGACGAATTGGTCAAGCCCCTGGGTGAAATGAAACTCACGATCCAGAAGTTTTACCGCATAACCGGTAAAACAACGCAGTTGGACGGCGTCCGGCCCGATATCGTGCTGCCCGATTCGTACAACTACCTCGACCTCGGCGAGCGCGAAAACGACTATCCGCTGGGCGCTAATACCATCGAACCGGTATCGTTCAACCAAAACGCTTACCATATCGCCGATTTGGGCAAATTGAAAGCCAATAGCGAAAGCCGCGTGAAAGCAGATCCGACGTTCCGCAAGATCGAAGAGAATGCACAACGGCTGAAGCGCCAAAAGGATATTACCAAATTCCCGCTGCAACTGGATGCCTATCGCAAATGGGATAAAAAACTGGAGGAAGAGGCCAACCAGTTCGATGATATGTTACAGCCCATCGAAAAATTCCAACTCACGAACCCGACTGCCGACCTGCTGCAAATTCAAAGCGATACCTCGCGCGCTGCCCGCAACGACAGCTGGATCAAAGAGCGCCAAAAAGATATTCAACTCTACGAAGCGCTCCGCGTGATGCAGGATATGATCCGGATTGATGCGCTGGCGGCGGGGAAGCATTGAGTTTTGAGTTTTGAGTTTTGAGTTTTGAGTTATTGAAATAAAAAGAGGCCGGCTCCCTATGGAGAGTCGGCCTCTTTTATTTTTATGTTTCGTCGTCCGTTTAAGAGTGTTTCAAACGTCAGGGGTCGACATGCCGCCATTATAAACGGCATCTTCCTTAACCCGGGTGTCATGCTGTAAGCATCTGCTTAAAGTTGAAACTCAATTTTTCATTAAAAACAGGCAAAAGTGTATTATTTAAACGTAAAACACCTTGCTATTGATCGTTTTTTCGGCATTTCGACACAATTTTTATTTTAAAATTAATAAACTTAAAATTTAAAACCCTGATGATATATGAATTCCAGAAATTTTGCAAAACAAAAAAAATTAATTTTAATAATATTATTACATATTTTATCTATTAAAATTGGGGCTCAGGAAAAACATGATTATATCTGGATACTAGGCTCTTTACCTAATGATATAGGATCAAATTCGGGTGGGACAATGCTTGACTTTAACTTTGACCCGCCCAAGGCAACTTATTTTTCATTGCCCGCTCCAACTTTGGGCCCTTATAAATCTATTTCTGATTCAAATGGAAGTTTGTTGTTTTATACAAACGCTTGTGATATGTTTAATCGCAATCACGAACAACTGCAAAATGGAGAAAAAGTAAACTTTGGCAAAATTTATGATCGATATTGCACTCAACTAGATGATGGATACCCCTCTGCGCAAGGGTGGCTAACAATTCCAGCACCATTTGATAAAGAAAAATACATTGCAGTATATTTAAGCATAGATGAAGAGAATTTTTATAGCAAACATATTTTATATTCTATAATAGATAATAATGAAGCCGCAAATAAGGTAACAGTTGTTCAAAAAAATGAGGTTGTGATGCAAGATACTGCACTTCAAGACTTGTTGAGCGCTGTCCGCCACGCTAACGGCAGGGATTGGTGGATCGTTGTTCCCAGGGCTATTGAGCCTTATGGCATTTTTACCATTCTTTTGTCACCGGAAGGGTTTGGCCAGCCGGCATTCTATCCAGTGCTTCCTCATTTATACATAGAAATTAACGGCCAGGCATGTTTTTCACCCGATGGGAAAAAATATTGTATAAACCATGGCGCATTTATATATATTTTCGACTTTGACCGATGCTACGGAACATTTTCGAACATGCAAAGCTGGCAGCTCCCGATTGACAATTCCGTTAATTTTACTGCAGGGGGCATTGCTGTTTCCCCAAATTCCGAATATGTCTATGTTAGTACCGGCTCAAAAGTTCATCAATACAATTTGAAGGTATCCAATATCGAATCTACTCGAATCATTTTGACTGAAACGCTTGATTCACAGATCACTTACGGGAACCTGACATTAGCGCCGGACAAAAAAATTTACGGAATGCCCTTTGGGACGTCTGACCGCCTGCATGTCATTCATCAGCCAAACGAGAAAGGGGGCGCTTGCCAATTGGAACCCTACGCATTCAAACTGCCGACCAAAACTTGGATATTCTTGCCTTATTTCCCCTCCTACAGGTTGTATGACGAGGTCGGTAGTCCATGCGACACGATCTGCAAAAACGACCCCGGAAGAGGTAGCCCTTATACTGCTGCGGGTATCGAGGTGTTTCCTAATCCTACACGCGACAATCTGAAATTTAAACTACCACTGTGCCCATGCGGCAATTGGGAAATTTTCAACATAGCAGGGGTACTCATGCATACTTTTCCAGCGAATTCGCAAAATGGTGCATATTATGAGCTGAATGTTTCACACTGGCCCTCCGGGGTTTATGTGCTCCGAGGGAATACGAAGGATAATGAAGCTTACGTGCGACGCTTTGTGGTAGTTAAGTGAGCAGACACTTGCTGCCGAGCGTCTGAAGACACTCGCCAGCAAGCTTAAATTAACCGCAAATTACGATGCAGACCCTTGCTTCGGCTGCAACCACCACCCATAAACAAAGAACAGTACCGCGGGTGCAAATAGGCCTAATATCCAATAACTGGTGATCGTATCCGGTCGAAGCAAGAAAAACACACACATACTAATCAACGCGATTGTGGCGCCGATTTTTTCCGACTTTAGGGCTACAATCAGCCCGATGAGCAGGCCGCCAGGAAAAAACGCGAGGACAAGAATATCCAAAAGGCCGTTGAAGTGTTGCGGTTCATTGCCAAATATGTGTCCCAGGATCATAAATAATAAGAACAGAATACTCATAGATCCCAATATTCTGGCCGCCCAGCGGATGGACAAGGATAAATTTTTTGGGTTATGCGAATTTGAGTAAGGCATAAGGTTAAAATTGAAAGATTATTAATGCTGCAAAATTGGGCCTGTCATCTTCCTGCCACGACAATGTTTTCCGGAAAGCCCCCTTTAGTTTTCCAGATTTTTTGGAAAATTTGCTCCAAATCAAACGAAGGCGCATGGAAAACCTGAATGCTTCCACCATCCAGCAAAACCTTTTTCGCTATATCATCGCACAAGTCGGCGCCAAACAGGCCGTCTCGTCCATCTGTGAAGTCCTGCACATCAATAAGAGTTCAGCATATAACCGGCTGAACGGCTCGAAAGGTATTGACCTGGAGGAACTTAGCCTTTTGGTCAACACGTTTAATGTACCCTTGGAAGAACTGCTGCTGCCCGATGCCAGAAGGGGACTTTTTCGATTGGATACGGTCGGTAAACAATTTCGCACCGGCCGGGAGCATCTGGAGCAGGTGCTGGGCAATTTCAAACATTTCGCCAGGGCAAACGATTTCAGGTTGTGGCTTTGTACCGACGAGCTTTCCTATTTTCAATGTATGCATTTCCGGGAATTGGCGTTGTTCAAATTATTTACTTATGCCAGCATCAACTGGCAATTGCCCTACACGGCATCTTTAAAATTTGATCCGGATCAGTTCCCCGAACGCGCTGCCTATGACGAATTGATGGTTCCGATATTAAATCAGTACAACCGGATTCCGACCGTAGAAATATGGTCGGATGGCATTTATGACAACATCCTGAAGCAAATCAAATACTTTGAGCAAGCCGGGCAAATTGCCGGCAGCGGTATCGTCCGTTTGCTTTGTGAACAACTGGAACAATTATGTGCGCACCAATACGATATGGCCACAGAAGGCCGTAAATGGGCCATTCCGCAACGAAAGTCCTACACCAAAATGCCGGGCGGGACTTTTGATCTGTACTACAACAGCATGGCTCCTGTAGGCATTACGTTACTGGCTGACAGCCAATTGCTACAGGGCGTGTTTCTGGTTTTTGACGACCCCAATTTTATGTTTGTCGGCGACGCCTCCTTTTTCCAATACACCCAAAATTGGATGTCCAACCTCCGGAAAAAATGTATTAAAATAAGCCTGGAAGCAGAGGGTACCCGGCGAAGGTATTTTGAACATATCCGGGCGGAGATACGGCGATGATTATTGGGGCTCCCGCAGATTTCGCTTGCTGTCGAGCGTCTTCAGACGCGATGACGAATATTGAGCGGACTTTGTCCGATTTAGAAGTTCAAACGCGGACAAAGTCCGCCGAATAATTGTCATCGCGTCTGAAGACGCTCGACAGCAGGTTTTTATTTTGACTATACGTAAAATTATCTGCGAAAATTTGCGATATTTGCTATCGACCATCTTCATAAGTTTGACAGCAAGGAGGAAGCATTGAATGATTGAGTGAAAATCTGACCGAAATAACGAGAGGCCGGCTCCGTTTGGAGCGTCAGCCCCTTGCTGTCAAACTTATAAAGATGGTCGATAGCAAGAGAATTGTAATATTAATTATGGATTTTTTCTATAAGACTTCTGTATTATTATTCGTTGTATTCATTCATGGAAATATATTTACACAAACAATATTTCCTATTTCGTATGATTATAACGGAAGAGCCTCTACTCATTTTTCCCAAATTATTGATAATGATACCTTGGTTTTTGTTGGATCTTGCTATAAGGATAATGATTCAACTTCCAATCAACAGGGGGTTTTTATTTCATTTATTGACTCTTGCGGGAATGTTATCAGATATAAAAAATTTTTCGATAATAATGGAAGTGATCTATATTTAAATCCTCGAACGACTATTGCTAAAACTGCTGACAGTGGTTATTCATTTGGAGGTAATATTGGCAATGGCAATAAAGGGTTCATCATTAAGGTAAATCATACCGGTGACCTCGCATATTACAAAACCATTAATGCCCCAAGCGGATCAATTATTTTATCTATAGAACGTGTCATCGAAATTGATACCTATTTATATTGGTCTGGATATATTTCTAATGATTTTAACGCCGCCACTTTCATGCTAAAAACGGACAGCGATGGAAACGTAATATTCTTTAATAAATATGGGAACCAATCTAGCTGTGATTTTATCGGCTCAATGTCTGCAAGCATAGCCGGGAAGATAATTATTGGAGGCTCAAGAACTAACATCTGTTATAGTTCTGACTGGAAGTCTAGTCCATGGATTTCAGAAATTGATACCAATGGGCTTGTCCTCTGGGAATGGGTAGATACTCTAAGTTCTAAATTTGGAATTACGGGAAATATATATCAAACAAATGATAAAGGCTGGATATACTGTGGTATATACTTAGATAGTGTAACCTTTAATAATAAATACATAAGCGGGTTTATCACAAGATTAGATAGTTCATTTCATAAAGAATGGACCCAAATATTAGGCAATCCTACTGATTTGACAAATGGTTTTTTCAGAATATCTTTAATTGATGATACTACTTGCCTAATTGGAGGAGATTATACTATTGGCTCACCCTATAAGCCTGATGCCCCGTATCAGAAATTTGGTTGGATATTAAAAGTTTCATTATCAAAACCTGATACTATTTGGTCCACTTTCGTCAGAGCGGAATGGGATACTTATCATTCTACGCAAACTTTTCTAAATGGTCTGGGGTTACTATCAAGTGGCTCAATAATAGCATCCGGGTATTTATATAGGACTTCACCAAATTTTTATAATAAAGCTTGGTTATCTAAATTTTCCGATGCTGGAATTGAATATATGTATTTAGATACGATATGTGGTACTAAGTCATCTGCATTTGAAAATAATCAATCTCCTGAAAGTGTCATTATGTACCCTAATCCTTTCACTAACCAATTAAATATTTTTTCAGATATTTTATTAAAAAAGCATTCTTTTTATTTATATGGTATGAATGGGAAATGCATAATTAAATTGAATTTGCCAGATCAGAATATTAGCATAGACACAACTAGTATTCCGCCCGGCATTTACTTTTGGGAAATTATATATGATGGTGTATCGATAAGAAATGGAAAACTTGTAAAAACAAGATGATGTATACCCGGTGGAAAGTGGTTTGCCTTGCTGTCGAGCGTCTTCAGACGCGATGACGATTATTCGGCGGATTTTGTCCGACTTTGTCCGCGTTTGAACTTATATTTAGAAGTTCAAACGCGGACAAAGTCCGTTCAATATTCGTCATCGCGTCTGAAGACGCTCGACAGCAAGCAAAAAAATAACGTAGCGCCTACCACATCACGGTACACACTACGTTACTTCGACATTCGATATTCGCTGTTGGAAATTCGATATTCAACCCCCTACAACCGCCCCAGCGTCTTCTCTACAAATTCCGTCAGCGCTTCGCCTTTCAGCATCCCTTGTTGCAGCAGCGCCACGTCGTAGAGATAGCGGGCCAGGTCGGTCTGCCCGGCTTCGTCTTCTAATTTGACTAATTTTTGCGCCACGAGCGGGTGGTTGGTGTTCACCACCACGTTGTACGAATCCGGGAAATCGCCCATCCCCATGCCGTGCATGGCCTGCATTTCTTTCATGCGGCGCAGAAATTCCGGTTTGGTGATCGTCACCGGCTGGTCGTCGGGGGCCATGGGTTGGCATTCCACACGGGCGCCGGTGGTCGTGGCGGCTACTTTTTCAAAAACGCCTTTTACCATCGTCACTTCCTGCTCACTCAGCACCGAGGTTTTTTCCTCGTCTTTTTGAATGAGTTTGTCCGGTGTATCCGAATCGACGCGCACGAACAGCAAGCCGAGTTCGGAGCGGTACTCCAGGTGCTGCATCCAGTGGTTGTCGAGCACGGTGTCCATTTTCAGCACATCGTAGCCGCGGTTGCGCACGGCCTTGATGAGGGCGTTCTGGGCGTCGGGGTCCTGGGCGTAAATGCAGACAACTTTCTGATGTTTATCGGTCTGGTTGGTTTTGATCTTCTCTTTGTAATCGGGGAGCAGGTAGAACTCGCCGGCGGTGTTTTCCAGCAGGACGAAATTCATAGCCCGCTCCTGGAATTTGTTGTCCGACACCATACCGTATTTCACAAACACGCCCAGGTCGCGCCATTTTTGCTCGAAGGCGGGGCGGTCGGCTTTGAAAAGCTCGTTCAGTTTGTCGGCTACTTTTTTGGTGATGTATTCGCTGATTTTTTTCACGTTGCCGTCGCTTTGCAGGTAGGAGCGCGAAACGTTGAGCGGAATATCGGGCGAGTCGATCACGCCGTGCAACAGCAGCAGCCATTCCGGCACGATGTCGCGCACATCGTCGGTAACGAACACCTGGTTGGAATAGAGGTGTATTTTATTGCGCGACACCTCCATGGAATTGCCGAGTTTGGGGAAGTACAATACGCCGGTCAGGTTGAAAGGGTAGTCGATGTTCAGGTGTATCCAGAACATGGGTTCCGCAGCCATGGGATACAACTGGCGGTAAAACGCCAGGTAATCCTCGTCTTTCAGTTCGGTCGGCGTTTTTTTCCACAACGGGTGCGTGTCGTTGATGATATTGGGCACTTCCCGCTTTTCTTCTTTCTGTTCTTCGCCTTCGCCTACGGTTTCATATTCCGTGCGGGTACCGAATTCGATGGGCACCGGCAGGAATTTGCAGTATTTCTCCAGCAGGTCTTCGAGGCGGCTTTTTTCCAGGAATGCCGCGTTTTCATCGTTGATATAGAGGATGATATCGGTGCCCCGGTCGTCTTTTTTGACGCTATCGATGGAGAATTCCGGAGAGCCTTCGCAGGTCCATTGTACGCCTTTGGAGCCTTTTTTCCAGGATTTGGTGACGACCTCCACTTTGTCGGCCACCATAAAGGCGGAGTAGAAGCCCAGGCCGAAATGGCCGATGATGGCGCTGTCGTCGTATTTTTCCAGGAATTCGGCGGCGCTGCTGAACGCAATCTGGTTGAGGTATTTCAGCACTTCCTCCTCCGTCATGCCGATGCCGCGGTCGCGTACGATGATTCGTTTTGCTTCGGGCTCCAGGATAACCTGAATGGTGGTGTCGCCGATTTCGCCTTTTACTTCGCCGCGCTGGGCCAGCACCCGGAGTTTGGTGGTTGCATCTACCGCGTTCGATACGAGTTCGCGCAGGAAAATCTCGTGATCGGAGTAGAGGAATTTTTTGATGATGGGGAAAATGTTCTCAGTCTGGACGGAAATAGTACCTTTTTGCATAATAATTCAGTGGTTTTGGTTCTGGTGTGGGCGTTTCAAAGCTTGTGCCAGCCTGTGTTTACCTGACAAAATGTCTTGTACTGTGGGGCGTCCCGAATCATCGGGATTAATTCGCCTACGTTTGGGCGAATTAAAAATTTTCTCAGCGCGGGTGAAATGGTAATTCGACCGAACAAGGGCGAATTAAAAATTCGCCCCACAGCTGAAGAATTGGCACAGTAGTTGTAAAATGTTAAAAAGCGCAATGGCGCAATATGCCGGGAAATTATCCGGCCAACAAATTGAAAATTGGATCATACCGTTCCATAAAAATTAAAGCCAAATGTGGCTTTAAGCCCGTGGGCGAGGGACCAGTCCATCTGGGGGGTAGGGCTGGTCTCCTCACCACTTTGCAAGGCCGTCTGTCAGACGGCCTGAAGGATTAAAATTGATCAAGGCCGTCAGACAGACGGCTTTTTGTTTTTAATAAAACCTGATTCGCTTTTCAGGCCGTCTGACAGACGGCCTTACAGCGCCGGCAACTGTAACAACGCGCGCATCTTCAAATAAATATCTGTGTTGTCGTACAAGCCGTTAAATTGTTCGGCGCCGGGCCCGTAGGCAAATACCGGCACAAGCGACGCTGTATGATAGTCGGTCGTAAATTTGATCTTCAGGGTTTCTTTGGTCTCTCCGCGTAGCAGCGCCATACCGCCGGTTTCATGGTCGGCGGTCACAATCACGAGCGTATTCCCATCTTTTTTGGCAAATTCGAGTACTTCACCGATAGCTTGGTCGAAATCGAGCATTTCGAGCACGGCGTTTTCTGCGTTGTTGGCATGGCAGGCCCAGTCAATTTGGGAACCTTCGATCATCAGAAAAAAGCCTTTGTCGCTGCGTTTGGACAAAAATGCCGGCGCCATCCGGGCGGCCACCGGGAGATAGGTACGGCCGTCGGCAACCGATACGGGTTCTTCCAGGGCGCTAAACCAGGCAAACGGCTGTTGGGGCGAGGGTATTCCGGCGTCCAGGGTGTAGCCGCTGAAATCGCTGACTAAGTAGCCTTTCGCCTGCAATTCGGCGTAGAGGTTGCGTTGATCCGTTTTTCGGTTGGTAAAATATTTCATGCCCCCGCCGATAAACAAGTCGATTTCCGTTTTTACAAAAAAAGTGGCGATTTCCTCCATGTACTGGCGGTCGCGGGCGTGCGCGATAAAGGAAGCGGGGGTGGCGTGGGTGATACTGGATGTGGAGACCAACCCGGTGGCCAGTCCAAACGCTTCAGCCTGTTCGAGAATCGTCGGGCAAGGCTTTTTGGCGGCGGTCATACCGATAACCCCATTATATGTTTTGCAACCGCAGGAAAATGCCGTGGCGCCTGCTGCCGAATCGGTAATCAGGTTCTTGTGCGCATGGGTTTTCATCAGACCCGTTGCCGTAAATTGTTCGAGGTAGAGCGGTTTTTTGCTGGCATACATACCGGCCGTAACCTGGGCCAGGCCCATGCCGTCGCCGATCAGGAGGATAATATTTTTGGGATATTTCACCCCTGCTCCCGGCTGACCCAGCTGACGCCCACTCTGAAAAGAGAAGATGAATACCGAAAGCAACAACAAGATTTGTTTCATGGTGCAAAACTACGAATTAAGGTTTGAAGGTTCGAGGGTTAGAAGGTTTCTGGTTGCTAGCAAACCAGAAACCTTCTAACCCTCGAACCTTCAAACCTTCAAATCTTCAAACCTTCAAACCTCATTTTAAACTAAAATATACCGTTTACCCGGCAAGGTGCGCAGGAGGCCTTTAAATTCGAGCCCCAGCAGCAGGGAAGCCAGTTCGCCGGGGCTGAGTTGGGCGGCGTATGTGAGTTCGTCGATGGGTATTTGCGGTCGCTGGCGAATGAGGTCGAGGAGGGCGGTTTCGGCGGGGTTGAGGTCGAGAAAAAGTTGCGTTTGTACCGTATGCTGGCGTCCGGCCTGGTTCCAGCCGAGTGCGACGGCGATATCGGCGGCGTTTTCGCAGAGTTTGGCGCGGTTCGTTTTGATGAGCATGTTGCAGCCGGCGCTTTTTGGGTCGCGCAGGCGACCGGGCACCGCGAAGATATCCCGTTCGTACTGGCCGGCCAGTTCGGCGCTGATCATGGATCCGCCGGAGGTGGCGGTTTCCACCACCAGCAGGGCATCGCACATGCCGGCGATGATGCGGTTGCGCATCGGGAAATGTTCACGGTCGGGGGCGGTATCGTGGGTATATTCGGTGAGCAGGCCGCCGTTTTCAATCAGTTTCAAGGCCGTGCTGCGGTGCTGGCTGGGGTACACTTTGCCCAGGCCGTGCCCCAAAACCGCGATATTGGGGATGCCCAATGCCGAGGCTTTGCGGTGGGCCGTGATGTCGATCCCATAGGCCAGGCCGCTTACGATCAGCACATCGTAAGGCAGGAGCCCTTCCGCCAGCTCTTCGCAGATCGCTTTGCCGTACTCGGTCGGCTGCCGGGTGCCGACGACCGACACAATACGCCGGGCATTGAGCAAATCCACCGCAGAGCCTTTAAAATATAAGATGGCCGGGCAGTCGGTATTTTGCCGAAGGCGAACGGGGAAACGCTCGTCGGTATAAAACAGGGCCTCCACCCCGTACTGCTCCAGGAAATACAGTTCCTTTTCCGCCTGATGCAGGGCTGCCGAAAGACCGATACTTTCCACAATGCCCGGGCCGATGCCGGGTACCTTCAGCAGTTCTCTTTTAGAAGCCAGGAAAACGGCCTCCGCACTACCGCAATAGCTGACCAGCGTTTTGGCGGTGACGGCCCCGATTTGAGGCACAAGCGTGAGCGCGATTTGATAATGCAGCCGGTTTGTCATGGGCTACTCTGTAATTTTACCTATTTTTGCCTGTAAAAGTAGGGCAACCGCGCGAAAGTTGCACCACTTTTAAAACTTTTAGTTTAATTTTTATACGCTATGAGGATCCCGAAGGTCGAATCGCTTATTATTACGGTGTTTTTTCTCTGCATCGCGCTGTGGGCTATTTCCAAATGTTCTTCCAGGCGCGCACAAATCACCCAAAGCGTACGCGAGGCCATTGACCCCGAAGACCGGCCGTTGAAACGCGATACGGTATATGTGCCGCAAACACCGGCGCCGCAACCGCAGCCACAACCAGCGCCGGCACAGCAGCAACCGCAAACCTACACGGCGCCCGGTGGCAAAGCCGGCCTGCCGAAACTACAAAACCAGCCGGCACAAACCGCCGACCCGGTACAGGCGCCCGGCAGCAGCCCTACCCCGTCGAACCAACCGGCCACTACCACACCGGGTAGCACCGCGCCAAAATATTCCACCCTTTTTGTTACGATCGACGGCCTGAAAATGCGGAAAGAACCCAACCTGAAAGGCGCATTGGTGACCAAACTCGACTTGTACGAACAGGTCTATTTCCTGAACAAAAAAAGCGAAAAACCGGAAGAGATCAGCCTCGGCTATGAAAAAGTGACCGACTATTGGGTAAAAGTGCGCACCAAATCGGGCAAAGAAGGCTGGGTATTCGGGGCAGGGGTGCATTATTATAAAATGAAACGAAAGGGCGTGCTGGAGTGATAGGGGCTGTCGGGGTTCGCCTTTTCCCAGAATAATACACAAAAAAAATAAAATGTTTATAAAAAACAACAAAAATTAAAACAAATATTTTTAAATTTAAAATCTTTACCTCTTCTTTGTTGGAAAAATCTTCAATATGGATTTTTCCAAACTTATTGAACATCTCCGCGATGCGCACAGCGCCATGCAGGTGCGGGCGGGAAGCGCCGTCAACCAGAGCCACACCCTTCGTAACTGGCTTTTTGGATACTATATCGTGGAGTTCGAGCAGCATGGCCAGGATTATGCCGAATATGGCGCACGGCTGCTTTACCGGATTGCCGCCGAACTGAAAAAGAACGGGCTTAAAGGTATTTCCTACACGAATCTGACGCTTTTCAGGAAATTCTACCTGTTTTACCCACAAATTAGTTCTCAGGTAAGGTCTTTCCTGGATTTGGATACAGGAGAAAAATCTACCATACAAATTCTTCAGGCAGCGCCTGAAGAATTTGAAAACGCTCTGATGCTTCCAACGGAAACGCTGCTTTCTAAATTTACTTTTACGCATTTCGTAGAGTTGGTCAAGGTTGAAGACCCAATGCATCGCCTCTTTTACGAAATCGAATGTATCAAAGGTAATTGGACATATCGTCAACTGCAACGCCAGATCAGTAGCCTGCTTTTTGAACGCACCGGGCTTTCACAAAACAAGGAGGCCCTTCTGGCACAAGTAAAGTTCGGGAGTGCTTCGTTCGCACTTCAGGATGTTATCCGTGATCCATACGTTTTTGAGTTTGCAGGCCTGAAGTCGCAGGAAATCATCCCGGAAAAAGCACTGTATATGCTTCAATTGCCTGATGAACAGACACTGCTACGGTTTTTGGACACGGAAAAACATGCGTTATCAGGAGGTCTGAAAAACTATCAATAGAGCGGAAAATCACGGCTCTCCCCTTCCACTTTTTCTATTTTGCCTTAAACAACTCCTGAATTTCCCCATCAAACCGCTTTCCCAATTCTCCGCGCCTCAACTTCAACGTCGGCGTGAGCAGGCCGTTTTGCGGCGTCCAGGGCTCGGCCAGTAGCCGGAACGCCCGCACTTTTTCGATAGGGCCGAGGTGTTCTTCGTTGATGCGGTCGATTTCCTGCCGGAACAGTTTTTCCACCTTCGGGTTCATGATCATGTATTGCGGCGCCGTCCAGTGTACCTTGTTTTCGCGGCACCAGGCCTCCATGTGGATAAAATTGGGCACTACGAGCGCGCCCACGAAGGGCTGGTTGAGGCCCACGGCCATACACTGGTCCAGGAAGGGCGAGCGCAGGAGTTGTTGTTCTACATAGGCCGGCGCCACGAATTTCCCGGTAGTCGTTTTGAATACTTCGCTTTGCCGGCCCGTAATTTTCAGGAAACGTTTGTATTCGAAGCGACCCAGGTCGCCGGTTTTGAACCAGCCATCGGGCGTGAACCGGGCCGCCGTTTCTTCGGGCAGGTTCCAGTAGCCGCTCATCACATTGGGACCGCGTACCTGCACTTCGCCTTCGCCCTCTGCATTGGCATCGGCAATACGTACCTCCACCCCCGGCGCCGGAATGCCCACGGTGCCGAAGTGTACGCCACCCGGCTCAAAGCGGTTGAACGACACCACCGGGCTGGTTTCCGTGAGGCCGTAACCCTCGCGCACATCGACGCCGGCAGCCGAGAACAATCGCCCCAGCCGGGGTTGCAACGCTGCGGCGCCCACGGCAATGCCGCGCACCCGGCCGCCCATGGCCTTGCGCCAGCGGCGGAATACGAGCAGGTCGGCGACCCATAGTTTGAGCCGGTAATCCAGCGGCATGCCGGCCTTGCCGGAATAGGGATAACGTTCGCCGAGGGCCATGGCCCAATCCAGTATTTTTTTGCCCAAAAAGCCGGACTGATTGCGCCGTTCCAGCAGGCGCTCGTAGGCTCGTTCGAGGATACGCGGCACGGCGGTAAAAAAGTGCGGCCGCACGTCGCGCAGGGTTTCAGGCAGGCGCTCCAGCGAATCGGCAAACCACACCGGCGTGCCGGAGGTCTGATACACATACGTCACCATGCGCTCCAGAATATGGCTGAGTGGCAAAAAACTGACGGCGGTCACCCGCGGGTTTACCGGTACGATAGTGAGCACCGCTTTTATGTTGCTCACAATATTGGCATGGGTCAGCATGACGCCTTTTGGCGTGCCGGTGGTGCCGGAGGTGTACAGCAGGGTAGCTAAGTCTGTTGCTTCAATGCTGTCGCGGAGGGTGCGGATGCGGCCGGCGGTTGCAGCATCAGGTTCGGCACGCAGGATGTCCCAGTGTGTGGCGCCGGTTATTTTTTCAAAAGAAAAAAGATAGTCCGGCGAAATACCGGCTGTTTGCAGTTTGCCGAGCATATCGCCGTTGCTGACAAAAAATGCCCGTAAGCCGGCATCCCGGATAATAAACTCGATTTCGTCGGCGCGCGCGGTGGCATGCACCGGTACCGGTATCATGCCTGATTGTAACAAAGCCCCGTCGGCGATGATCCAGTTCGGACTGCCGCAATGGGTCAGGATACCCACCCGGTCGCCCTTTTGGAAACCGCGGGCCAGCAGGCCGGCACTGATGCGGTCGCGTTCGGCGAGCGCTTCGGCGGTACTCCAGGTACGCCAGGCGCCGTTTTCCTGCCCTGCGAGGGCTATTTTTTGCGGAAAACGTTGTTGCTGGTATTCCAGAATATCGAATAAGCGCGTGAAATCCATTTTTACTAAATGCGTCGACAATTCAAACACATAGGCACATAGGACACATAGGTTTCTGACTTTCAAAGGTTTAAAAACTATGTGGTCTATGTGCCTATGTGTTTAAAATCAAATAAATGTGTTCCATCACCTATCAGTCCGTTTTAACATCCTCCACCGCCGGCATTCGCCGTACGCGCACAAATGCGAGCAGCACCAAACTGGCGATAAATAAGACGGATAACGCAAGTACGCTGCTGCGCATGCCACCGAATAATTGCGCCACCAAGCCGAAAACCATGGTTCCGAATACGGTGGACACCTTGTCCATCACGTCGTAAAAACTGAAAAAAGAGGTTGTTTCCTGGGTGTTTTCGGGCAAAAATTTGGCGTAAGTGCTGCGCGACAGCGCCTGTACGCCGCCCATAACCAGGCCGATGGCGCCGCCTAATAAAAACACTTCCGTTTCGCTGCGTACCGCCCAGCCGATGAGACAAATCGCGGTCCAGATGCTCAGCATGACAAATAAAGAAGCCCTGTTTCCTTTTTTTTCCGATAGGCGGGACGACAGGTAGGCGCCGATTATGGCCACGATTTGCAGGATCAGGACCAAAATGATCAATTTAGACTTCTCCATTTTCATTTCCTTGTCCGCAAAACTGGAAGCCAGGAACAGGATAGCTTGCACGCCGGCGTTGTAGCAGAAAAAGGCGATCAGAAAAAGTGTCGTATTGCGGCTGCCGCGTACCGCCCGGAAGGCCTTGGCCAGTTCGTCGTAGCCTTTTCGAATGGCGCCGGGCGGCATCGGGCGCGGCGAATCGGGCGGCAGACGGCGAAACGGGATTTGCGCAAAACACAACCACCAAAGACCGACGGTCACGAAAGCCCAGCGGATAGCCGACGTTTCGGTTGGAAACCCGAACGCCTCGTACTTCAGCACCATGACCAGGTTGACGACCAGCAAAATAACGCTCCCGGCAAACCCGTAGATAAATCCTTTGGCGCTCACGGCGTCGTAGCGGTCTTCCGTGGCAATTTCAGGCAAATAAGCGTTGTAAAACACGATTCCTCCGGCAAACCCTATCGTGGCCAGGATGTATCCCGATGCCCCAATCCAAAGAGATTCGGGACTGGTAAAGAGAAAAAGGCTTATACAGGCCATCGATCCCAGAAAGGTAAAAAAGCGCATAAAACGCATCTTTTTCCCACCAAAGTCGGCAATGCCGGAGAGGATGGGCGAAATAGCCGCGATAATGAGGTAGGCCAGCGAAATGCACCAGGCGACCATGGTTTCATCACGCAGGGCAATGCCACCGCCGATATCTATCCGGTCCGGGGCAATACCCAGAAAATAAGGGGGAAAAATGGCAACGGTGATGACTAACGCATAAGCGCTGTTGGCCCAGTCGAAAAAGGCCCAGCCGGTGATGGTGCGCTTGTCGTTTTTTACCGTTTTGGGGAGTCCGTTGGCAGAAGTCAGCGTAGTGGCCACGTTCAGTTGGTTTCAGTTTGTGCGGGTAAATGTAGAATCTTCCTGCCAGGAAATAAACAACGTTGTATTAATCTCTTGCTTTGCCGAAAGGAACAGTAAGCCCAAGCCAGGGGATACCGATAAGCTCCCCTGTCCCGGTCGGAAACACCAGCGCAGCGTCGACCGCGATCCAGCGCCCGATGAACCGGCCGCCAAAGGACAGTAAGGCTATGTTTTCGTCGCCGGCATCAAGCAGGTAGTTTTCGGTTATCAGGGCGAATTTTCTGCCTGTCCGGTATATGCCGCTTAGGGAGACGGTAGGTGTACTGGCCCAGCTGTCGCCGGCGTAACCGTACCCGAGCCCCAGGTTGACATTCCGGTCGCGCGGCCCGAAGGTCATCTGGCCGTAGGCCAACCCAAAGGAACCGCTCTCTTCTCCCAGCACTACGGCAAAAAGGCCGCCAACACCGAGGTTTATGGCGTCTTTTTTCAGCGGTATGGATAATTTTGGCGTGATCCAGATTGGTGTGGCAGTGCCGGCAAACAGAAATAAGGGAATCATACCCACCCCCAGCGAAAAATTGTCGCTAATCCCGTAACTGACCTGATTGAAGAGTATCCAGGTATTCTGATAATACCCCTCCCCTTTTTTTAATCCGTAGCCGTTTGGCCCGAAAAAATAGCGCGTGCTGTGGGGATTGTCGTCCCAATACTCGCCTTCAACGATCTGGTTTTTGCCGACAGTTCGGATTTTTTGAATTTCTTTTTTGTTAATCTTCAAGTCGCCAAATTTTTCGGTTTCCAACATCAGGTAGTCTGTTTCTATCTGCCTGATGTACCCGAGAAAGATATTTCCATCGCGCGTTTCAATGGAAAACAGTTGGGTGGTGTCGGTGGGGATTTTTACATCCTGCGCTCCGATCCGGCCAGCGGCCAAAAGGAGGAGAAAAAACACATTGAAATACAGGGCTTTACATTTCATAGGGAAAGATGTTTGATGGTTAATCTGCCACCAAAATAACAACAAATTCCCGTTTTACAACTGATTTGATTTTGCACCGAAGGGGCGGCAGCCTTTTACATTTTGACTTTACAATTTTGCCTTTTACCTGTCAAAAATACTCTGCACCAGCTGCAACGCCGAGCCCCGAAGGCGCCCGGCTGCTGCGGGAGAAAGTGCGCCGGGCAAATCCAGCGGTTCATCTGCCAATACCCGCAGCCACTGCACTTCCCGGTAGGTGGACCATGGCGCTTCTACAGCGGGTTTAGGGTCGGATTGTACGATGCCGAGTGCCAGCACCTGCCGGCGTTTGACGACAGCCAATACCACATCGCCCGGGCGCATCCGCCGGACCAATTGGCGGGTGGCGCGCACCGGCCCGGGTTTGCTACCGGCTTGCAGGCCGGGCCATATTTCATCAAACAAACCTTCGTCCCAAAACCGGTAAGCCGTCCAGTAAGGCCGAAGCAAACCCGCCGTATCGATGGGCAGCCGGTGCTCGCGGAAATGGACGGCCCAGCCCTCCGGATGCCGGCCCGTATGCACCCACCAAACCCCAGCGCCGACACTGATTCGGCGACGCAAGTCGGTCAGTTGAAAATGCGTATTTTGAAATAAAGGAAAGGTCGCGAAAATTTTGACTTCCGCCGGCCGGATTTTCCGGATGGGCACGGAAAGGCTTTTCAGCCGGTTAAATTCGTGGAGAAAAGCGGCAATCAGTTCCGGCTCACCGGTTGTAATCACATTTTCAGCATTGGTGGAGTAAGTCCAGTTCCAGGAGCCCGTCAGCAACGCCCGATCATCAACCAGGGCAAATTTGTGGTGCATCAGGGCCGTATCGCGGTAAGCATACAAGGAGCCCCCTAATTTGATAAATTTTTGAAAATCAAGTCCCCGCGGGTGAATATTTTGGTTGTCGTATTCCAGAATGAGCTCAACCGCGACGCCGGCACGCAATTTTTTCAACAACAAATCAAAAATATCACGGTGCGAAAACCAGCAAACGGCAATCAGGATGCGCTCGGCTGCTCCTTCAAGGTGACGAGAGAGGACAGCGGGCAGGTTTTGGAAATGGGCTTGGGCAGGCATGTTGAAAATGGACAGGGCGATCCTTAGTTAGGTGGGCTGGGCGTCTGTTTGTTTGCTAACACCTTCCGAAACTGGCTCGGCAGGAGGCTGATACGCCGCCCCAGCCATTTTTCCAGCGTGATGGCTAACAAGGCATACCCTTCGGTAACGCCCGGCGCCGGCACCACCACCACGATAAAAAACGGCAGGAAACGCGGAATATCCTTCAATTGCTCTTTTGCTTTTTGCAATTCTTCGGGAGTAGGGTCGTTGGTTTTGGTAAAAAACAACAATTTGCCCCGCCCGTACCGCGCGTATACGTGCAGCATTTGTTTGGTTTCAACCCCCTCCATCAGAAAGGCCCAAAGCATCATGCGCGGAAAACGAATGATACGCCGGAAGTGTGTGCGTATCGGCATTGAATGAAAAGTTCGTTGTGGATAAATTCGTTAAATTACTGCAACAACACTACAAAAATCAATCCACCTTGGCCGAAAAATCATACTTCAGCCCTTTGTATTCCTTCAGCACCATTTTTACCGAGCCGACGGACACAGGGGATTCGATCATAATCGGAATGCGGTTCTGGTCGTCCGATACCCACACGGTCATTTTTTCCTCGTCTTTAAACACATTGCCGACGATGAGTTGGGGCTGAAATTTCAGGGTCTTGTAGCGCCCCATGCCGTGTACTTTTTTCCGGTCGTCTTTACCCAAATAACGCATTTTCAAGGGGAATTCTTCCTGGTCCATAAAAATGCGGAAAGGCTCTTCGGCGCCGGCTTTTTTGCTGGCAAAATCGACATTGCGCAAGTGATACAGACTGGATAAAACGTCGTGTACGCAGTCCTGTACGTTGTGCTCCGTTTTGGTTTCTGTTTCGCCGCGCTTTTTTGAGCGCCAAACGGTCATTTTCCGGGAAACCTGGTTGAAACTTATTTTTTCAAAAATTTGATAGTCGCCCTCATTTACGCTGCGCTCTGAATAGTTGGGCAGCAAGGTATTTTTGTCCACCCAGGAGTCGTATTCATCCTTCACCGTAAAAAACCATTCGTAGGAGCTGTAGGTTTTGCCCTTCGCCTGGTAATGGTATTGTTTGCCTTCATCGAAGGCCTGAAACGTCACTTCGCCGGCGGCCAGCCAGACAAAATTCCAGTTGTAATAAATTTTATACGTGAGTTTTTCCCCATGCTGGAAGGTGTTGTTCGTGATCGAACAAGGTTCCGCATCGGGCAGGCCGACGGGGTTTTGCGTGCGATTGACCGGCAAAAATGCCAGGCTAAAAAATCCAAAACTCAGAATGGCGATCTTAGTCGTCTTCATGTGCGGGCTGTTTGGCAATGTTGACGTAAAAAAGGGAAAAGGTACCAATTAACGCGGGCAAAATCAGGTTTATTATCCATAACGCAAAGGTAGCAGCCAGGCTGCTTATCTCGTTGGCGCCAAAAAAAGACCATACCTGAACGGCCAGATTGCCCCGGGCAACCAGGCCGGCCAGCGGCGGAAGCGGGAGACTGGTTTGTACCAGAAAGATCGCCGCTATGCCGGCATAACCAGCTGTAAAATCGGGATTTATGCCAAAAAACCGCAGCAACAAAAAGTATTGCGTCGCATAAACGATATACCGGACAACGGCCCACACCAATATGCTGCCCAACTCCTGCCGGTTAAAATGTTGCAAAACCTGCACTTCTTTCCACAAGAACTGCAAACGCCGGGGCAAAACGATGCGCCGGGCTAACGGCACGAGAATGCCGAGATTAAAATAAAAGAAATATAATACCACCAGCCCAAGGCCGATGAGCCAGCCAATCGGCCCGAACCAGGTGGAATCGTCGATCCAAAAACGGTTCAGAAAATAAGTGGCGCCCCAAAGCCCCGCAGTAAGCAATACCAGCAGCTGGCCATAATTTCCTACGATGTTGGCAATGACGGCTTTCCAACGATTTTCCGGTCGCACCAGCAAAATGCGCCCCCCGTATTCGCCCACGCGATTGGGGGTAAACAAGGAAAAACACACGCCGATCCATACGGCCAGCAAGGCCCGCCGGGTGGACATCGGCTCGTATTGCCGCACGATCTGATGCCATTTGCGGGTTTCGGCCAGCCAGTTTAACGGAACCAGGAGAAACGCTGCGGCAAACCACAGCCAATTGGCCTCATGCAACTGCCGCAAAAATGCCTGCCAAAGTTCGTCGAGGTGCTCTTTTGTGCTCAGTTCCGCCCATAATACGGCCAGCAACAACAGCAGGATGCCCCCGCTCAGGGCCAGGTGAAGCCGGTGGTTGCGCGGCTGGTCGGACGCTACAAAAGTCGCTGATAAGTCGCGTGTGGTGAAAAGTGGTTTGCGGAATAGTGACATGAATCGGAATTGCCCTACAAAGAAACGGTATTAAAGAACGGAGCATCTGCTGCCAAATTGGTTTAAAATCATTTTTCAAACAGAATTTACAAGGCTTAGAGGATTTAGTTATTTGATAACCAACCAATAACAATCCTGCTAATTCTGTAAATCCTGACTGAAAATTATATTTTGATTACATTGTCAAATAAAAAAACCGGCGGTAATCCTACCGCCGGGAGCTACTATTCCGAAAAACCAAATCAAATTCTAATGGGTGTGTTTTGGTGCTTGAGTGTTTTCGTGCTTGAGTGTTTTGGTGCTTGAGTGTTTTCGTGTTTGAGTGTTTTGGTGCTTGAGTGTTTTCGTGTTTTCGTGCTTAAGTGTTTTCGTGTAGTATACCAACAAAACACTTAATCACGAAAACACCAAAACACTTAAGCACGAAAACACGAAAACCCTCAATTCCTCCCCGATTTCACGCGCCGGCTTTCGTCTTCCAGGCCGGTCTTGCGCTCGCGGGCGCTTTTCACCTCGGCACTGCCGAAGCGGTAGGAGAAGTTGAGCGTTACGGTGCGGCTTTCCCAGTTGCCGTTTGCGGTCATTTTCAGGCCCGGGGTGAAAAGGTTTTCGCCGCCCCAGCCGGCCGTGCCCAGGATATCGCCGAACCGCAGGCGCAATTCGCCTTTGTCGTTGAACAGTTTTTTCTGAATACCGAGGTCCATAGCACCCTGCGGGCTGCTTCGCATGGTGCCCCAGAATGCGCGGCTGTTGTACCAGCCGGAGAGTTGGACGCTGAAGCCGGCCGGCAGCCGGAAGGTTTGTTCGGCATAGAGGTTAAATGCCGTGAATTGCTGGTCGGCGGTATAGCCGTCGCGGAACGTGGCGGAAAAATCACTGTAATACCCCGTCAGGCTCACGAAGCCTTCCCACCACTTGGCAATGGGGGTGGGCGCGTTCAGGGTGAGGGTGTAATTGCGCTGGTTGGCCAGGTTTTCATTGGTGATAAAAGTGGCGCGCACGTTGGTGGTGTCGAGCACCTGCGTGAACAGGTCTTTCGTGTGGCTGTAACCCAGTTTGATCACCGGGTGGCCCTGGTAGGTCGGGCTGAGTTCGAAGCTGTTGGTGAATTGCGGGCGCAGCATCGGATTGCCTTTTTGGTAGGTCAGTTCGTCAAGTTTGAACTCGAACGGATTGAGGTCCTGGTAGCTCGGGCGATCTATGCGGCGGCTGTAGGTGGCGTTCAGGCCGAGTTTTTCATTGATTTTATAGGTCAACGCGGCGCTGGGGAACAGTTCGGTGTAGTTGTTTTCCACTTTTTCGCCGTTTTGCGGGGTGTTGGCGATCAGGTCGCCGGTGTAGTCGGTGTTTTCGACGCGCAGGCCGGCCTGTACGTGCAGTTTTCCGAACTGTCGCTGATAATTGACATAACCGGCGCTGGTACGTTCGTGGTAGTCAAAACGGTTACTTACGTCGAGGTCTTTAATTTCCTGGTTGTCCACGAGATTAAAGAAATCGAAGGTGTTATCGGTGCGTACATCGGCCACTTTGAAGCCCACGCCGAAAGTTCCTTTCGCCAGGGGTTGTTCGTAATCGGCTTTCACGGTCGTAATGTCGATATCGCTTGGCGTCAGGCTGCGGTAGATGCGTTGGTTGAGCAGGGTTTGGCCGTCGGCGCCGCGGTAGAAGTTGGGTTGCAGGCTGTTGCCGCGGATGCGGTAGGCGCCGCGGTCGAGGTCGAAGTTGAGGCTATGGCCGCTGGTGTCGGTATAGCGATAGTTGAAGTTGGCGTTCAGGTCTTTGCGGTGGTCGTCGATATCGTTCCGGGCATCGAGCAGGGAGTCGATGGAGCCGGCGGTTTCCTGGCGGCCTATTTTGGTGAGGCTTTCGCTGTGCCAGTCGGCCAGGTTCAGGTTGCCGTTGACCAATACGCCCACGGTGTGTTTGCTGTTGATACTCCAGTCGGCGCCAAGGCGGGCGCTGTTCCAGCGGCTCATGAAGTACGATTTGGCGGACTGGTCGAAGGTCAGGCCGTTTTGTTCGCGCAGAAAATTTTGTTCGTTGTGCCAGCGGCCGTAGTGGTTGTTGTAAGATCCGAACAGGCTGAGGTCTTTGCCGCGGTGGTTGAGGCTGAGGTTGAGGCCGCCTTTAGGCGTTTCGCCGTAGGCGCCTTCGAGGCCGAAATTACCGTTGGTGCCGAGGGCCTTGTTTTTGCGGAGTTTGATGTTGATAATGCCCGCGTTGCCGGCGGCGTCGTATTTGGCCGAGGGATTGGAGATGATCTCGATAGCGGCGATATCGGCGGCTTGCAGGCCCTTGAGTTGAGCGGCCAGGTCTTTGCCGGACAGCGGCACTTCGCGGCCGTCGATCATGACGCGCACACCGTTTTTGCCGTTTATACTCACTTTTTCATTGTTATCGACGGTCACGCCGGGCGCTTTGCGCAACAATTCGAGGGCATTGAGGCCGGTGGAGTTGACCGTGCCTTCCACATTGAGGATCGTTTTGTCAGCTTTTACTTCGATGACCGGTTTGCGGGCAATGACGGTTACCTCAGTCAGTTGCTGCGCATTTTCCCGCAGGGAGACATCCTCCAGCGTTAGGTCGCCGCCGGTATACTCAAAAGCCGGTGAGGTGTTTTTCCCGGCGCCGATCACATTGGCTTCCACAAAGTAGCGCCCGGGAGTGATGCCGGACAATTCATAAGCGCCGTTTTCTCCGGTGATGGTTCCTTTTACCAGCGCGGAATCAAGGGTGTTTTGCAAGGTCACGGTGGCGAATTCGGCGGGTTTGCCGTCGCTTTGCAGCACCCGGCCGGTGATTTTTTGTGCAGATAATGCCGTATTAAGCAGGATCACCGCGAGTAGCGATAAATAGATGGGTTTCATAGCTTGCTTGAATGATTTGGTAAATCAACAGAACAGAATGCCCTGTCAGACTGCCTACAGACCGGCAAGGTTACACCCGGGTTGCGTGGTTCCGATGAAATGGGGAAATGCGCCGACGAATGGCGGAGGCTGGTGGAATTATTTTATTGTTGAGAGGATTTTACTCAGCGACCAGGGGCCACGTCCCGTTTCCCGGCCCAATATCTCCATGATCTGTTTTTTGGGCATTCCGGATTTTTTTAGTTCCAGATACCTGCTGTGTATTTCATTTTTTTCGCTTTCCGCCATCGGTTTACCCTGATTGAAATATTTGTTTGGCGGCGGTGTGCTGAAGCCGGATAACAACGAACCGGGCACTATTTTTTCTATTTCATTCATCTGATAAGAGAAGGCAACGCCGCTTTTTTCAAAACCGCAGGCCTTTCTGTTTAAGCCGATGGCTATCCTGGCGGTAGAAAAACTGCCAAGAAAAAAGTCGCATACAAGGTCTCCTTCATTACTGGAGTACTGAATTATTTTGGCTAATAATTGAGATGGCAACTCATTCTTGTTTTTTACCTGCCCCGGCTTGTATTCTTTGTTTATTATCCATACGTCTTCTCTGTCCTGATAATTGAGCGAGCCGTTGGAGGCATCATCTTTTTCCGCATCGGAGTACCGGCTATGGGTGTTAAAAACCGGTTTTGCGCCGGGTTTTACGTAGTATAAAATATGATAGTGCGACGAGATGTACTTGTTTTTTGTATATACTCCAAAATTGTATTTCCAGATGATATGATTTACTTCTTTCAATTGCGTTTCAGAAAGCGCATTTAAAATATGAATCAAATTGGTGTATCCGGATACTATATACATCGACCCTCCCGGTTTGAGCACGCGCTCGGCTTCTTTGATCCAACTATAAGTAAAATCATAGTATTCCTCCCGGGGAACTTCAATATAGCCGTCCAGTACGAATTCTTCCTTTCGGTTGTAATGTTTGTGCAACGTGTCGCCCCCGATTCCGTATGGTGGATCGGTAATAATTAAATCTACGGATGCATCCCGGAGATATTGTCTGGCTCCCTCCACGCAGTCGGTGTTGTAAAACATTGTTTCCGGTAAAATTTAGTCCTCAAAGTAAAATAACCGCCCCTCCGTCCCCGTGATCCACCCCCGCCCGTTTAGCACAAAAACATCGGTGGCGTTTACTTGGCCAGGCAAACCGGCCACTACCGTCCAATCCGAACCGCCGTTTTCGGTGCGCCAAAATAGGCCGTTGTCGCCCACGAGGTAACCTTTTTCAGCCGATACGAACCAGACCGCGCGAAAAGGTCGGTTATTTTTGCCCAAACTACCGCCTTCCCGGATGATTTGCCAAGAACGGCCGGCGTCTGTGGTTTTCAGAATTGTACCGCCGGCGCTACAGATATAACCGGTAGTGGGGGTGGGAAAATGAATCGATTGGAAAAAATCACCTGTTACGTTATGCCGAAACCAGTTCAGGCCGCCGTCATCGGACCGCAGGACGTAACCCAACCCCACCGCGTGTACCGTGACGGAGTCGGAAAACCAAACGGCGCTGAGCGCATTGGGGAAAGGCACCAGGGTATCCATAATCCACAGGGCTTCTGGGCCTAATTTTCGCGCCAGGCCGCCCTGAAAGCCTTCGCCGGCCACCACTACGCCCTGCCGGTCATCCCAAAAATAACAGCCGCGGTTCCAGCAAAAATCCACCCGAAGCGTGTACCACCAGGGCAGGCCCGGAGGGCGGTGCAACACCAGCCCGTCCTGTCCGCACACATATCCCTGTCCGGCGGCATCAAACATCACACATTCGAGGCGTTTATTCACCATCGTATCCACCTGCCAGGTTTCGCCGCCATTGGAGGTGGAAAGTACAAAACCGCTTTCCCAAACAGCGCCTCCGGTGGCGACACCGTGCAAGCTGTCGGCAAACCACACGGAAGTCAGGTCGTCACGGACCGGCACCGTAAGTTCGCGGAAAACCGGAAGTGCCAGCGGGTCTTTTTTGCAGGAAAGTCCGAAAAACAGCATCGCCCAAACCGTGCAAAGCCCAAATTGAAAAAGTTTACCCATGAAAATAAGCGTTGGCGTTTGGCCTGAAAAAATGGTAGCAGGCTTTTCCCCTGGCAATCCGTTAAAAGAGAGATTACTGGGGGGTAAAATTACAAAATGCATTGCCCGCAAAATATCCATAACTTTGCAGCGCTATTCTGAGTTTATAATCCCCTCAAAAACAGGTGACTAAACCCGGCACTGCCGTCACAAACATATATGCCGATCGATATTATCTGCGCCGTGGCCTTTCTCTATGGTTTTTGGAAAGGTTATAATCAGGGCATCATCAGTACGGTATTCAACGTGCTGGCTTACGTTTTTGGCATTGTCCTGGCCTTCAAAATGACGCCTACCGCCACCAACATCCTGGAGCAACTTTTCCATTCGACCAATCCGATGATGTTTATCGCCGCGTTTACGGTCAACGTGGTGTTTATCATGTTTGTCATCCGGCAAGCGGCCAAGGGATTTGAAGGAATATTGCAAAGCCTGTACATCGGGGTGATCAATCAGGCGCTTGGCGGTGCCGTGCTTGGAATGTTCGGCATATTGATTGTCAGCGTATTAGTATGGTTTGCCGATAAAACCGGTATGGTCAGCCAGCAAACAAAGTTGGAATCGCAGACGTACGAAACCCTGATAAAATTGCCGGGCAAGGCCAAAACGGCCGCCGAACGGTTCAAACCTTTTGCCTTGGAAGCCTGGGAAACATCCGTCACGTGGATGGATCGCCTGCAAAAATACGGGGAAAAGGAAACCACCGGAAAAAGCGATCAGCCCCGCATCTATGAGCTACCGGACAACGGCAACTCCGGGATCGAAACGGATCCGGAAGAATCCGACACGCGGCAACGATCCGGAAGTACGGATGAAGGCAGCGGCATTGAAGACTACTGAAACTTGTACTCCGGAGTCAGATAAGTTTGTAATCAGCACATTAAACCTTTCCCTTGACGGTCCGTCTTATTCAATCTTGTTGTGGTAGAGTCCCTTACCACAACAAGTCTATCCTTTCACCAAATCATAAAATACTGAATTATGAAGACACGCTCAATTACCGGTCTGCTGAGTCTTTATGCAATCCTGTTCTGCTCCTTTTCCTTAAACGCCCAGGACGTAGACCTGGCAGATAGCACAGGGCTGCCCGGCGACCATTTTAGCCTCGAAGGCGCGCTCGAACTGTTTAAAAAAGCAGAATCGCCGGAAGACTTCGAAAAACTGTTGAATACGAATGACAACTACGTAAACAACCTGGACCTGAACGAAGACAACGAAGTAGACTATATCCGCGTGATCGACAACATGGATGGCAATTCCCACGCCATGGTCTTGCAAGTATCTCTCAGTGAAACGGAATCACAGGACATCGCAGTCATCGAAATTGAAAAACAAAACGATGAGTACGCTATCCTTCAAATCATTGGAGATGAGGACCTCTATGGCGAGCAAGTTATCGTAGAGCCCGTCGACGAAGAGCAGGCAGAGCCGAAGAAAGGGCGGGGCGGGCCTTCCGTCGATTTAAGACCGGATGTAATCGTAGTCAATGTATGGCGCTGGCCAGGCGTCCGGTTTGTATATGGGCCGCGCTACACCTTGTGGGTTTCGCCCTGGCGTTGGAGGTATTATCCGAGCTACTGGCGGCCATTTCGTCCGCACCCCTGGCGTTATCGCTACGTCCGGGTAGCGCCGTATCGCCGGCATCATCATGTAGTGACGACCCACCGGGTGGTGCATGCGCATGGCGTATATGCGCCCCGGCGCACCAGTTCCAAAGTGGTGCACACCCGTACGACCACCGTTGTAGCAGGTAAAGGAAGAAACGGGAATACCGTGGTGGGTAAAAAAACAACCACCTCCACTACCGTTCAGGGCCGGAATGGCCGGAGCGTGACCAAAGAAAAATCAACCACCAAGGCTGCCCGGCAAGGCAGAGACGGCAATGTGGGGGGTAAAAAAACAACGACCAAAACGACGACCAAACGACGGGGCAGGCAATAGTCACACGCGCTGATCCATTCATTTAAAAAGTGTTCGGTATTTATTCGCCCGGATATTGGAGATAACCAATAATTTCGGGCGGTTAAGTACCGAACACTTTTCATTTACAGCCCTGCATTCGTGCCCATTCTGCTGCTTGATAATTACGACTCCTTCACGTACAACCTCTACGACTACCTGCTCCAGGCAGGCGCCGAGTGTGTTGTGGTGCGCAACGACGTATTGTCCCTGCACGAATTTGAGCGCCTGGGTATCGAGGCCATCGTACTTTCTCCGGGCCCAAAACGACCGTCGGATGCCGGTATCATGTTGCCTCTGATAGCAGCCTGGTACAAGAGGGTACCGATGCTCGGGATTTGTTTGGGGCATCAGGCTTTGGGCGAATTCTTTGGCGCCCGCCTCATAAAGGCCCGGGTGCCCGTACATGGAAAAACTACGCCGGTGCAACACAATGGCCACCCTTTGTTCCAGGGAATACCTTCGCCGTTTTCCGTCATGCGCTATCATTCGCTCGTGCTGGAATCGCTGGCGGAGACGCCCCTGGAAAGCATTGCCCAAACCGAAGAAGGAGAGATAATGGCCCTGGCGCATCGTTCCTTGCCGCTGACCGGGGTGCAGTTCCATCCCGAATCTATCGGGACGGAATTCGGGTTGCAGATGTTGAAAAACTGGCTGGATTTGACAAAAAGACGAATATGAACATAAAATCTTCACTCTGGCTTACGGTTTACCTTTTGATCGCGCTGGTCGAAATCGGCGCTGAAATTACTGCGACAGAATGGCTCGTTTGGTGTACTAAACCCCTGCTAATGCCCTTGCTGGCAGTTTGGCTATATCTCGAAACAAAAGGCCGGTCGCGTTTTTTATACCAGGCCATGCTCACCGGGCTGGGTTTTTCCCTGTTGGGTGATGTTTTTCTGATGTTTTCGGGGAGCCGGTATGGCCAATTGTTCTTTCTGATGGGCCTGGGCGCTTTTTTATGCACCCATCTTTTTTATATGGGCGGCTTTTTCAAAGAAACAAATCTGAAAAACGGCCTGTTGCGTAAGCAACCCTTGTTGATTGCCCCGTTCGCGTTGTTTCTGATGTTTTTTATGAACTGGCTCTGGCCGGACATCCCCGCCGGCATGAAATTACCTGTAGCGGCCTACGGAGTGGCCATCTCGGTCATGACGCTTTCCGTCGTCAATAGCCGCAACCATTTTCCCGGCCCCATCTTCACGCAGCTGCTTACCGGCGCGTTGTTGTTCATGTTGTCGGATTGTTTGATCGCTGCGAACAAGTTCGGTCATCCATTTCCCGGGGCGCGTATCAGTATCATGGCGACTTATATCGCTGGGCAATTGCTGTTGGTACGGGGCGTGATCGCGTCGAAACCGCGCGGTTGAGCGGGTTGAGCGGGTTGAACGGGTTGAGCGGGTTGAACGGGTTGAACGGGTTTGAAAAGTTTCCGGTGCGTGCTCAACCCGTTAAACCCGTTAAACCCGTTAAACCCGCTCAACCCAAAAAACCTTTTTGATTTCTTTTGTCGCAAAAAAACGGTCATTTACTACCTTTGGCCCTCTTTTGACGAAACAATGCCGGCGTTCCGGCGTTTCTTCGCAGGTTTGCATCTTCTTTTTCACCGGATTAATAGCACAAGCACCGCCAAAATAAAGTATATGTCTCAGTTCAAGTCAGATGTAGAGGCCGTTGACGCATTAGCGCAAGCCTATAAAGACCTTTCACAGGAAATCAGCAAGGTCATCGTAGGTCAGGATGCCGTGGTCAGAGCCGTGATTATTTCTCTTTTTTCCAATGGTCACTCCCTGCTGGTTGGGGTACCGGGTTTGGCTAAAACCCTTTTGGTCAGCACCATTTCCGACGTCCTCGATTTGGAATTTAAACGTATCCAGTTTACGCCCGACCTGATGCCCTCCGACATCACCGGCGCGGAGATTCTGGATGAAGACCGGCATTTCCGCTTCTTGCGCGGCCCGGTGTTTGCCAATATCGTGTTGGCCGACGAGATCAACCGGACACCGCCCAAAACGCAGGCCGCCCTATTGGAAGCCATGCAGGAACGTTCCGTGACGGTGGGTGGCTCCCGACACGCATTGCCGGCGCCGTTTTTTGTACTGGCCACCCAGAACCCCATTGAACAGGAAGGCACCTACCCCTTGCCGGAAGCCCAACTGGACCGTTTTATGTTCAATATCCCACTAACCTATCCTTCCTACGAAGAAGAGGTGGAAGTGGTGAAAAATACCACGTCTTCCCGCAGCGTTCAACTGAAACACGTGCTAACCGGTGCGGAAATTCAGGAATATCAGCAACTGATTCGCAAAATACCCGTGGCGGATAACGTGCTGGAATATTGTGTAGCGCTGGCCAGCAAAACCCGGCCTAACACGCCCCGCGCCGCTAAAGAAGCCGATAATTATTTGACCTGGGGCGCCGGACCACGCGCAAGCCAATATTTAGCCCTGGGCGCCAAATGCCATGCCGCCATTCGCGGCAAATACTCGCCGGATATTGAGGATGTGCAGGCTATCGCCAACCTCGTATTGCGGCACCGTATCGTTCGTAACTTCAAAGCCGAGGCAGAAGGCGTGTCGGAAGAGAATATCATCGAGGCGCTGCTTTAAATCTCTCTTAGTCGACTTCAATTCGGCAGTTGGATATAACAGTCAACTGACGAACCGGATCGCACCCTCTCGCGGTCCGGTTTTTTTATTTTTAAGGGGGGAAATAGTTCTTCGCCCGCAAAGTCGCAACGAGGCTGTCTTATCATTTTTAATGCATGAGACAGCCTCATTGCCCTCTATTAGCCTCCGGCTACCACCCGCAAATTCCGCCACCGCACCTTTATCCCGCCGCCATCGTGAATCTGCAAGGCGATTTGCCCCGAGGCTGCTCCGATTTTGGCGTCTTTCAACGTGATCATCTGCGTGCCGTTGAGCCAGGTAGTCACTTCGTCGCCCACTACGCGCACACGCATCGTGTTCCATTGACCCGTTTTCAGGGCTTTTTCCTGTTCGGCGCCGGGTTGGATGAGCCAGCCCCGGCCGTAGGATTCGTAGATGCCGCCCGAGTGCTGACCAAGCGGCGCTACCTCCGCCTGCCAGCCGGTGATTTTGGTGCCCTCGATGGAGGAGCGGAAAAACACACCGCTGTTGCCGTTGGCTTCCTGTTTGAATTCCAGCGTGAGATCGAAGTCTTTAAACTTTTGCTTGGTGCCTAAGTAGCCGTATTGTTTGTCCGGCCCGCTTTCGCATACCAGTTCGCCGTTTTGTACATACCAGCGTTCGGTGCCGTACACTTCCCAACCCGAGAGGTCTTTACCGTTGAACAAAGAAATGCCGTTGGTTTGTGTTTTTTTCGAGCCGGAGCAGGCTGCAAAAAAACCGATGGCGAGTATTCCGAAAAGAAGTGCCGGTTTCATAATTCGAGGATTTTGATGTTGCGAAACCAGATTTGATTGCCGTGATCCTGCAGGGCGATGCGCCCGCGTTTGGCGCGGCCGTAGCCGGGAAACTCGTTCCATTTGCCGGACTTGATTTTGGCTTCCCATTCAGGGGTCCATAACTTGTACTCCACCACTTTGACGCCGTTGAGCCAATGTTCCACCTGGCCTTTATTCACCCGCAGCCGGGTGACATTGTACTCGCCGACAGGTTTGAGTACCGAACGGGCCGGCGGGTGCATGCCATAGTTGGCAGCCGATTTTTGCCAGTTCTCCAGTTTTTCCGGAAAGCCGATATCGTCTACCAACTGGTATTCCGGGCCGGTAGCATACACGGTGGCGTATTTTTTCGGGTCTTCCACGACGTTGAAGAAGACGCCGCTGTTGCCGCCAGGCGAAATTTTCCACTCCAGCATCAGGTCGAAATTTTCAAATTCCCGCTCCGTGACGATATCGTTGGCCGAGCCTTCGGGGCCCGCCTGACCCAGAGCGACCAGTTCGCCGTTTTTTACCTCCCAGCCCCGGGTAGCTTCCAGGCCGTAGGTATGCCAGCCGTCGGTCGTTTTGCCATCGAACAGGAGTTGCCAGCCGGCTTTTTTTTCAGTGCCGGAGAGCACGTTCATTTTGGGGGAGCAAGCGCAAATGATACTTAACAGCGCCAGCAGCGTAAACAGATTCAGATATGATTTCATATTTGTCGTTTTTAAAAAATGGGCAGGATTTTCAGCCTTTTTTCCGGGTAAATAAAAAGATAAGTACCTAAACCAAATCACCCGATCCGCTTCATATTCATGGGATCCCAGCGCACGGTTTTTTCTTCAAAATAGCTGTCGTTGCATAGCAGGGCGGGCGCTGCGGCGCGGAAGCCGAAGGTGGCATCTTCCACTACTTTTTTGCCGTTGCGCACGCCATTGAAGAAATTGGTGAAGTGGTCGTAATGCGCGCCTTTGTAGTCTTTTTCGACGGTGTAATGGGCCTCTGCCGGTGGCAACATACGTTTGCGTTCGGACAGCGCTTTG
>CAUJEY010000233.1 GCA_963169325.1 Bacteroidota bacterium | reverse complement strand
GGCGCGTTGTATGCTTGAAAGGGGGTTTGAGGTTTGGAGGTTTAGAGGTTTAGAGACTTGGTACCATCCAGAAAACTTAAACATCTCCCCCCAACTCACCCCAAACCTCCAAACCCCCAAACCCCTAAACCCCCAAACCTCCAAACCTCCAAACCTCCAAACCCCTAAACCCCCAAACCCTCAAACCTTCAAACCCATAATATTAATCGGATGCACATAATTACACCCGAATCGGAAGAATTTCTTCGCCGCTATCTGAATAACGCCAGCCCGACCGGTTATGAGTCGTCGGGGCAGCGGCTGTGGTTGAATTACCTTCAGCCATACATCGACGAATGGAAGTTGGACAATTACGGCACTGCCTACGGGATCATCAACCCCGGACACGATTACAAAGTCGTCATCGAAGGGCATGCCGACGAGATTTCCTGGTTTGTCAATTATATCACCGATGACGGCTTTATTCACGTCATCCGAAACGGCGGCAGCGACCATGTGATCGCGCCGTCCATGCGCGTGTTTGTGCATTTGCGGCAGGGCGGCAGGGTCGAAGGCGTATTCGGCTGGCCGGCCATTCATACCCGCACCGACAAAGATTCCAACATCGCGCCGGCGCTCGACAATATTACGATCGATGTAGGCGCCAAAGACCGCGAAGAGATTCAAAAAATGGGTATTCACGTGGGCTGCGTGGTTACCTTCCAGGATCAGTTTATGATTTTGAACGACCGCTATTATTGCGGGCGGGCACTCGATAACCGGATCGGCGGATTTTGTGTGGCGGAAGTCGCCCGTTTGCTTCGGCAAAATAAGATCAAACTTCCTTATACCCTTTATGTGGTCAATTCCGTACAGGAAGAAGTAGGCCTGCGCGGCGCTGAAATGGTCGCCGACACGATCCGGCCCAACATAGCCATTGTCACCGACGTGACGCACGATACCCATACCCCGTTGATCAATATGAAAAAACACGGCGACGTGCGCGCCGGAAACGGCCCTTCCGTGACCTATGCGCCGGCCGTGCATAACAAGCTGCTCGACCTGATCATTGGCACCGCACTGGAAAAAGAAATTCCGTTCCAACGGGAAGCCGCGTCCCGCTATACCGGCACCGATACCGACGCTTTTGCCTACTCCGGTGGCGGCGTTCCGTCTGCCCTGATCTCTTTACCCTTGCGTTATATGCATACCACCGTCGAAATGGCACATAAAGATGATGTCAACAACCTCATCCGGCTGATTTATGAGCTGCTTCAAAAAATAGAAAAAGGACACGATTTCCGTTACTTCAACGCCCTTTAGGTCTTATGTACGCTGCCTGCCAAATCAGTCTTGCGCCGCTGCGCGCCCACCCCTCCGATAAAAGCGAGATGGTGTCCCAGTTGCTTTTTGGGGAAACGGTAGAGATCACCGACACGAAAGACACCTGGCGACACGTGGTTTGTACCTGGGACGGCTTCAGCGGGTGGGTAGACAACAAACAAATCAAACTGCTCACCCCCAGTGAATACGACGACTATCGCGCACATTCTTCCATCAATTTATCTTTAGTGGAAGGGCTGATGGCTGCCGATCATTTTATTCCGCTCACGATGGGCGCCGTGTTGCCCCGCTACGACGGCCTGCGCTGTCAGTTGGGCGACCAGTCGTTTCAGTTTTCGGGACCTGTCGTCACACCCGGTCACGCGCCGCACACCGGCGATTGGATCGTCAAAGTAGCCCGCCGGTACCTGCATGCGCCATATCTCTGGGGCGGGCGCTCTCCTTTCGGCATCGATTGCTCGGGACTCACGCAAATGGTATTTAAAATTGCCGGTATCCGCCTGCTGCGCGATGCCGCCCAGCAAGTTACCCAAGGCCGTCCGATACATTTTATGGAGCAATGCCAACTCGGCGATCTGGCCTTTTTCGACAATGGCAAAGGCGACATAGGCCATGTCGGTATCATTCTGCCCGACTGCCACGTCATTCACGCTTCCGGGAAGGTGCGGATCGATAAATTAGACCACTTCGGCATTTTCAACCGGGACCAGGAGAAATACACACACCAGCTGCGTATTGTAAAACGGCTGCTCCCCGATACGCCCGCAAACAACCGCCCCGCACCTATGGTCACTGTGGAGGACGAGTTGTTTAGCCAAACCGCATTGTTCGATTAGTCGTTTCACGCCCCCCTCTCGCTTTGCGTCTTTGCGCCTTTGCGTGAAATATTTCTTTTTTTCACGCAAAGACGCAAAGACGCAAAGCGAGAGGGGAACTTGACGTGAAACAAAAACAAGCCACTACCTTTGCCGAAAAATTTCTTGCCTGAAATAACGCCCGATACAACAATCAAACTTGCCCGTCTGCACGGCCAACCCGAGATTTTTTACTCCATTCAGGGCGAAGGGAAAAGTATGGGGGTGCCTTCCGTTTTTGTGCGCACTTCCCTGTGCAACCTGCACTGTATCTGGTGCGACACGGATTATACCTGGAACTGGACCGGCACCCGCTTTCCGCATGTAAACGATAATAAACCCGGCTACCGGAAATTTGACAAAAAATCCTGGATTGCCGAATGCGCCATCGCGGAAGCAGCCGCCATGGTGGCCGGCTTTCCTTGCCGGAACGTCATCCTCACTGGCGGCGAGCCCATGCTTCAGCAAGCGGCACTGGTACATCTGATGCAGGCCCTGCGCCAAATCCATCCCGAATACCGCTTCGAGGTAGAAACCAACGGCACCCTGCTGCCTACGCCCGCTTTCGACGACGCCATCGACCAGTACAATGTTTCTCCCAAATTGGAAAACAGTAATAATCCGCGAAAACTTCGGGAGAAACCGGCCGTCTATCAATTTTTCGTAAATAATTCAAAAGCGCACTTCAAATTTGTGGTGGCGGAAAAAACCGATCTGGATGAAGTGCTTGAACTCATCGCCCGGTATCATATCCCGCCGGAAAAAGTATGGCTGATGCCGGAAGGTTCCAGCCGGCAAATACTGGCCAAACGCCGGCTGTGGTTGGTAGAAATCTGCAAAACATATGGATTCCGATTCACCGACCGCCTGCACGTTCAGATTTGGGGCAGTAAAAAAGGAGTTTGACGATTTACGACTTACGATTTACGACTTACGACTTACGATTTTCGCAAATACATTTAAATGGCAAAATGATTAATGCCACTTAATGACCCAATGACGCCCAATGACGCCCAATGACCCAATGACGCCCAATGACGCTCAATGACCTAATGACCACCCAATGACGCTTAATGACGCCCAATGACGCTTAATGACCTAATTTCAACTTATGTCTATACAACTTGATCACGCAAAACAAAGCGCTCGCAAATGGTTCCGTCGGGGCCTGTGGGCCATTTTGGCCGGATTTCTGGTTTTTTCCGCCGGCTACTATTTCTATCGCACCTACACCATCAGTGAGGGCTCACGCTCCGGCACCTTGGTCAAAATTTCTAAAAAAGGTATTGTTTTCAAAACTTACGAAGGGCAACTGCACCTGGCCGGCAGCATGATGATGTCGCAACAAAGCACCTGGGACTTTTCTGCCCAAAACAGTAAAGTCTACGAACAACTCCAGCAATTTGAAGGGAAATTGGTCAAATGCCATTACCGCCAAAAAGTAAATCCTTTCCCCTGGCAAGGCGATACGGAATACCTTGTTTATTCCGCAGAAAAGGTGGAATGAGGTTATGAGTTATGAGTTATGAGTTATCTTACTCGGCATAACTCATAACTCATAACTCATCACTCATCACTTATCACTCTTTCTAACTCCTTCCAGAAACGGTACAAACCGGAATGCGTCGAACATTTCTTCCTTAAATTCCATTTCCGACAGGCGGGTGTAACGGTACATATATTGGACCTCCTCCCCTACCGGGATCACCAGCAGGCCACCGATCGCCAATTGTTGTTTCAGCGGTTCCGGCACTACCGGGGCGCCGGCGGTAACAATGATCCCGTTGTACGGCGCGTATTCAGGCAATCCTTTGGTGCCGTCGCGAAAGAAACAGCGGACCCCCGACATGCCCATCAAGCTCAACAGTTCTTTTGCCTGCAAATAGAGCGCCTCATACCGCTCCACGGTAAAGACCCGGGCGCCCATCGCGGCCAGAATAGCCGCCTGATAGCCCGATCCGGTGCCGATTTCCAATATCCGGTCGCCTTTGTGGACTTCCAGCAGCGCCGTCATGTAGGCTACGGTATAGGGTTGGGAAATGGTTTGTTCGTTGCCGATGGGAAATGGTTTATCGGCGTAGGCGTGTTCTTCAAAAGCTTTATCTAAGAAAAAATGCCGGGGCACGGCATTAATGGCATTCAGCACAGCTTCATCCAGAATACCGCGTTGGCGCAGGGCATCCACTAAACGTTTTCGCAATCCTTTATGGCGGTAGGTATCAGTCAAAATAGCAGGTAAATGAGTAGAGGTAAACGAGAGCCGGAACGAGCCCGGTTTTATTTTTAGGGGAAGGGCAACAAAAGTACGGCGCTTTCAAATATTTTTGCCGGAGTTCGTTGTCCGATATCTCTTTAAAACAAAAAAACCGCCTTCCGGACAGGCTGGTTCACACTCAAAACGAAAGGAATGGCTACACCAATCAAATTTGGAACAGACGGCTGGCGCGCGATCATTGCGGATGACTACACCGTAGACAATGTAAAGCGCGTAGCGGAAGCAACAGCCTTGTACATGAAAAAACACGGCATGAAACGCGCGGTAATCGGATACGATTGCCGGTTCGGCGGCTTGTTGTTCACCGAAACCACCGCGCGGGTACTCGGCGCCTACGGTATCAAGTGTCATGTGAGCACCGACTTTGTCTCCACACCGATGGTATCGCTGGGCGTGGTGAAAACTAAAAGTCAGATCGGCGTCGTCATCACGGCCAGCCACAACCCGCCTTCCTACAACGGCTATAAACTGAAAGCCCATTACGGCGGCCCCATGGTACCCGATGGTATCGCAGAGGTGGAAGCACTCATCCCGGACGTGTGTTCGCTCACCACATTGCCCACCGTGCATGAACTGGTGGAGAAAAAACTATTCGTCAGCGTGGACCTGGAAAACATGTACCTGCGGCATGCCAGGGCAAACTTCGATCTGAAAGCCATCAAACAAAACGCCGGCCGCATCGCTTACGACGCCATGTACGGCGCCGGCCAGCGCGCGGTGCGTAAACTGTTGCCCCGGTCGGTATTCCTGCACTGCGACCTGAATCCCGGCATGCACGGCCAGGCGCCCGAACCGATTCACCGCAACCTGCAATTGCTCAGCGAAACGATCCGTAAAAATCCAAAAATCACCGCGGGCCTCGCCAACGACGGCGACGCCGACCGCATCGGCATGTACGACGAAGACGGCAATTTCGTGGACAGCCACCACCTGCTGCTCATCCTGACGCTCTATTTGTACAAATACAAAAACATGCGCGGCAAGGTCGTCTTTACTTTTTCGGTAACAGATAAACTGAAAAAAATGGCCGAAATATTCGGTCTGCCGTATGAAATCACCAAAGTAGGGTTCAAATACATCGCCGAAATTATGACGAAAGAGGATGTGCTCGTGGGCGGCGAAGAATCCGGCGGTTTGGCCGTAAAAGGCCATATCCCCGAACGCGATGGTATCTGGATGGGGCTTTTAGTGTTCGAATTTATGGCTAAAACCGGCAAAACGGTTAAAGGCCTGGTACAGGAAGTGTACGACACGGTGGGCGCTTTCGCCTTCGAGCGCGACGACCTGCACATCACCGAAGCGCAAAAACAAGCCGTGATCGCCGCCTGTAAAGCCGCTTCGTACAAATCTTTCGGCTCCTACAAGATACAAGGCATGGAAGACCTCGACGGCTGGAAATTCCTGCTGGGCGACGAAAAATGGGTCATGATCCGCGCATCCGGCACCGAGCCTGTGCTGCGCGTGTACGCCCAGGGCCCCGATCTGGCCGAATGCCGGAACATGCTGGAGGCGACGAAAGCGACGATACTTTAGATTTAAGATTTAAGATTTAAGATTTAAGATTTAAGATTTAAGATTTAAGATTTAAGATTTAAGATTTAAGTAGAGGGGATCGTAGCGTAATCTGCGGTCCCCTCTACTTAAATCTTAAATCTTAAATCTTAAATCTTAAATCGTAAATCGTAAATCTTAAATCTTAAATCGTAAGCCGGCGATCTAGATCACCCCCACAGGTAATTTCAGACATCTACCCCTACTACGCCGCGTTCCTACCTTCGCACCGCCTTTACCAAACTAATTCCTGTGTTATGAAAAGCTACAAACACTCCTGGGCGGAGCCGTACAAAATTAAAATGGTGGAACTGCTCCGGATGACCACCCGCGCGCAACGCCTGAAAGCGATCAAAGATGCCGGGTTCAACACCTTTTTACTGCGTTCGGAAGACGTGTATATCGATTTGCTGACCGACAGCGGTACCTCGGCGATGAGCGACCGCCAATGGGCCGGTATGATGATGGGCGATGAATCTTACGCCGGCAGCCGCAATTTTTACCACTTGGAAAACGCCGTGCAAAAAAATTACGGGTACAAGTATCTCATACCCACCCACCAGGGGCGCGGCGCCGAGAATATCCTTTCCAAGGTGCTGATCAAACCGGGCGACATCGTGCCCGGCAATATGTATTTCACCACCACGCGCCTGCACCAGGAACTGGCGGGTGCCACCTTCGTAGATGTGATCATCGACGAGGCCCACGATCCGCTCAGCGAACACCCGTTCAAAGGCAATGTGGACCTGAATAAACTGGAAAAAGTGGTGCAAGAACACGGGGCCGGGAAAATCCCTTACGTCAGTATCGCCACCAGTGTCAATATGGCCGGCGGGCAGCCCATCAGCATGGCCAACCTGCGCGAACTGCGGGCCTTCACTGCCAAACACGGCATCCGGATCATCCACGACATGACCCGCGTGGCCGAGAATGCGCATTTTATTCAAAAACGCGAAGCAGGTTACGCCAAAAAAAGTATCCGGGAAATCGTGAAAGAAATATGCTCCTACACCGACGGGGCTACCATGAGCGCCAAAAAGGACGCCCTGGTCAATATCGGCGGTTTTATGGCCACCAATGAATGGGAAGTTTTTGAAGAAGCACGCAACCTGGTGGTCGTGTACGAAGGACTGCACACTTACGGTGGTCTGGCCGGCCGCGACATGGAAGCCATGGCCATCGGTATCGAAGAAAGCCTGGATGATAACCACATCCATGCCCGGGTCGGTCAGGTGGAATATCTGGGTCACCTGATGGAAAGTTACGGCGTTCCCATTGTGCGGCCGATCGGCGGGCACGGCATTTTTGTGGATGCCAAACGGTTCCTGCCCCACCTGAGTCAGGACGAATTTCCCGCTCAAACCCTGGCCGCAGAAATTTTTCTCGATTCGGGCGTACGAACCATGGAACGCGGCGTAGTGTCGGCAGGCCGAAAAGCCAACGGCGAAAACTATTATCCGAAGCTGGAACTGGTCCGTTTCACCATCCCGCGCCGGGTGTACACCCAGGCGCACATGGACGTGATCGCCGAATCGGCGCTGAATGTATTGAAACGCGCCAAACGGATCAAAGGGTTGAAGATGGTGTACGAGCCGAAGTATTTGCGGTTTTTTCAGGCGCGATTCGAGCGACTGTTCTAATCCTCCTAATACTCCGGATGTGGCGGCTTGCGCAGCACCCCCTCCAGTTTTATCCCGTTTTCATCAATAAATACAGACGATACCCAGCCGAACAAGTCGATGAAATAATTGACATGGTAGGCGCGGTGCAGACTTTGTAAAAAAACCTGAAAGACCTCGTAGGGTTGTTCGTAAAAAGATTGGAACAGGTCTGCAGCCATGTCGTGGATTTCTTCTTCAGACTTTTGGCCAGATAATTCCGCGTGGAGACCTGCCAACAGGTCTTCAGGCGGACTATAAAAATTACAGCCTTCTTCTATAATACAATAGATTTTGTAATTTTCATAATCGTCAAAACCGGCATTATACTGAATTTCATGGCCGTTGATGGCCAAATTATGCAAATCGAAATAATCCCAGTTGTCGTTGTAATCCTGTGACTGTCGCCAGCTGAATGATTCCACCTGTTCGTATTTTCTGAAAATTTCCCGGATGAACGCGCCGAAGAAGTTTTGTTCCGCGTTCCTGTCCCGCAATACCTGCGGTTTAAAATCGGACCAGTAGTGGTCCGATTTAGTCCAGGCGTTGTGCTGCGGCCGGAATTTTTCTTCCTCTGCCTCCAGCAAAAGCGACACCATGTCATCCACGCGGATTTGTTTTGTCCTGGCATGGTTCGAGGCGATGGCAAAGAGTTGGGCAATCAATTGATGGGTTTCCATGGCTGTTTAGTCCTTGTCGAAGGGAATAAAGGTGACCTGTTTTCCGGCCTCCACTTTCTCCCGGGAGGGCGGTACGCCGTGGCCGTTCATCCAGTCGCGGTATTCGATGTCCTGCAGGAAATCCTGGGCGGTAGGAATAAAGCGGCCGCCGTAATCTTCCAGCACGTGCTGTTCTGCCACGTCGCGCACACTAACGGTTTTACCCGCCGAATTGACGATAGTGGAGCCGAAAATACGTTCCAGGATAGTGCCGATAAACCAGCTGTTGTGCGTCAGCGCGCGGTGCCGATTATCGGGGATCACGCTTTTACTGCTGTCCATCAGGTTGTGAATGTCCATATAGTCTTCGGGGCTGCCACCGAAACGGCGGGCGCTGGACAGGGCGTGGAGGTATGGTTTGGCCATGTTACAGATATTGCGAAATGTTACACAGAATTTGTTGTAAACTTATTTTTTCCACAAACTTAATTCTACTTTGCCAAGTTAGTTTTTTAGCCTGTTTTCTGAACCACAGAGTACACAAAGTACACATTAGAAACACAAATGGGAGAAACTAATGTGTACTTTGTGTACTCTGTGGTTCAAAAATATCTAGAGTAGTTTAATGTGGCAAAGTAGCATTAAGATGAAATTTTTACTAAAAAAAAGCCTCAAACGGCTGTCTTACGCCTGTTATCTTATTCTGGCAGTATGGGGTCTTCTGGAAATTGCCTTCCGGCGGCAGTGGA
This sequence comes from Bacteroidota bacterium, assembly GCA_963169325.1. Lineage (GTDB taxonomy): Bacteria > Bacteroidota > Bacteroidia > Chitinophagales > Saprospiraceae > M3007. The sequence goes on along the minus strand of CAUJEY010000233.1, from coordinate 75,677 downwards.
TCGATTTTTATGCCACTGAGCTCAACAGCCTGAATCCTGACACGGTGCTGCACGCTCGTCCGGAAAAATCCCGGATCCTGTTGCTGGGCGATTCTTTTAGCGCGCAGCCGTACAGTTATGTCGACATCCTGCGCGACAGCCTGGCCGGCACGGATATCATCAATGCGGCTGTTCCGGGCACCGGTATTCTGGAAGCCGCCATTATTGGAGCAGACAAAATCAAACGATTCCCGCCCGATGTGCTGATTTACCAGGTTTATCCCGGCAATGACCTTTGGGACATCCGTAAATCATACAATAGTCCCCATATCTCCCGTATCCGAAATATGTACTGGCGTTTATCGGACTATTCTTTGTGCCTGCGCTACCTGAATTACATCTCCGGACAATTCAAATCCAGACTTGGGGCCTCCGTTGAAAAACAGGAACTGAAGCAGGATATTCCGTTTTCCGCTGCGCTTTACTCCCGGCGCGAACAGCTGCTCCTGCAGGCCGAACCCACCCTGATCGAACAAAGCATCCGGGCAACCGGCGAGCGGGAAAAAGACCTGGATGTTTGGTTTAAAAAGATGGATCAAATCATCGCTGCGCTTCCGGCGCGTACGCAAAAAATCGTTTTGCTCGTGATTCCGCATGGGGTTCAGGTCAACGACTTTTACCGGAACAATCTGGAATCTCTCGGCGCCGGACCATTCGGACCGGAAATACAACAGCCACAGTATCCTTTTTTAGTCCGGATTCAACAATATTATGCACATCAATCCCGCGTCAGGGTGTATTCGCCGCTGCCCGTTTTTCAGAAAAACGATTCGACCGGTCACCGGCTGTATTTCGAAAACGACCCGCATTTGAATGAGCGGGGGCATTTGTTGTTGGGGCAGGCGGTGCAGGGGTATTTGCGGGATGGAGTTGGGAGGTGATACAAGGATGTTTCGCGAAAAATGCGACAAGTTTTTCACGACGGAGGCACGGAGCATACTACTGGACAGTTTTAAACACATAGGCACATAGGACACATAGTTTTTTGATTCTCAAAGGTTTAAAATCTATGTGATCTATGTGCCTATGTGTTAAGATTAAAAATGTTGTCCAGTAGTGTGGGCACAGAGGCACGGAAAAAATCTACAGGTTTCAATAACTCCGTTCATTCCACGATTTGCAGGGCCCGGGATATTATTTCAGCAGATGGCGTATCAGCGTACCGGAAGAAACAATCGCTCAGGTGTTTTTTCATGGCATCGGAGCGCAGCCATTGTTGCAAAGCGGCGCCGTGTTCCTGCCGGTGTTCTTGGCTCCAACCGAAACGCCCCCGTTTTAAAATGTCATGTTCTTGCGTTTCAATGAAATGGCAAAGTCGGCAAACAGCCGTTTCCGAATCAGCCTTTAGCCAGGTATCCAGCAGGGGCGGCAGGTCAATGCCGGCCTCCAAAAAACCGCGCAAGTGCGCGCTAATCTGCGAATCGGCTAAATGGTTTTCCGTCTCAACCAGGTTTTGCCAAAATGCGGTGCAAAAGGTATTGACGGTTTCCCGCTCCTTTTGAGGCCAGGTTTTCCAATGGCCGTAGGCGAGTTTGCCGAATACGATTTCCACGTCCAGGCCCGTCCATTCATGCCGGCTGATCAGTTCGAGTATTCTGGGCAGAAAATATTTGAACGCATCTACCTCACCCCAGGTGGTCATGGCTTTAAAGGCATAATATTGCAGGTCTTCGTCCTGAAGTTCGCGCAGCGGTTTTGTTCGCAGGATTTTTGTCCACTTCGCCATCGCTACCTGATCGTTCAATGGGCTGAACATATCCAGGGAATTGGAAGTGTAGCCTTTGAATATGCGGTAGAGCGGTTCTGTGATTTCTCTTGGTACCATTTTTTGTAATTAACTTCTGTTGGGTTTATATCTCCAATACAAATAAGTATGCACTGCTATATACGCCCCGATGGCAAATGGCAGACGCGCCAGTTTCAGGCGATTTAGGTCGGCATGTTCCGGCTCCGCCCAAAATTTAAGTGCCAGGATCATCCCGATCGAATTTAACCAACAATAAGTCCCGATGAGCAGCAGAATTAGCAGGAAACTATCACCAATGGCGGAATACCAACGCCGGGTAGCAAACAACGACAACGGGCATAGAAGGATCAAAATAAATGCCGCCTGGCCGATCGTTTGATTTGCGTTGTAGAAGTCAAGGCGCCAATATGCCGGTGCAGGAAGTTTGGAAACCGTAATGGCCAGTAAAATTATACTTGTCGCTATCAGGGCAAAGACCAGGAAGCCGCTGAAATCATTTTCAGGCGCCCGCTGGGGCTGTATTTCGGGTTGATCGAGAATAGTACGGCGCATGTTTGGTCATCAATTCATGGTCTTGCAATTTCATTTGAGCCGGAAATTAAAGGTCACGTTCCCGCATTGTTTTTTCTCCCTGCTTTTTTCAAAACGCCATTGTCGGGCATTTTCGGTCGCCAGCCGGATCAGGTGCTCGTCGGCTGTGGAAGATCCTTTTGGAGCATAATCCGCCGAAATGACCTTGCCCTTCCGGTTAACGCAAAGGTATATCACAACAGTTCCCGTTTGGGCGGTGCTGTCGCGGATCGGCGCCCTTTCCAGTACCCGCCGGCCGCCGAGTCCCTGGTTGAAAGACGAGGCTGATCCAAACGGATTGCCTGTGCGCCCAATATTGGAATGCTCAGCTGTTGGCTGCGCAGGAGCCCCGGGTTTGGGAGCGCAGGCAAACATGGCGAGGATTGGGAGGGCGAGAAAAAGGTATTTCATAGGTTTTCAATTTTTGTCTGTATCCGGGTCAATTGTAAGCCCCGGGCATCTGCTTCGCCCTGTACACCATTCACCACGAGCCGGGCGTTTGCCAGCCCCATTTCGGCACGGGCGATCATGGCTTTTTCGCGGATGACATCCCACAGCGGATCGGTGAAAAGCCGGCCCTGGTCGAGCCAGAAATCTACGTCCATTTCATTTTCCCTGGGTACATATTTTCAGTTCCCAACACATGATGACGTACAAACAATTTCAAACATTTTAAAATTACAAATCAAATGAACTTCTTCAAAAATTTTGCCCTGTTCGCAGTACTGGCTTTCGCAGCCACCTTGTTCAACGCGCCAAAAGCACAAGCCCAGACCGGCTCAGGCAGCCTCAAAATCCAAATGCATGTGGAGCCGTTAGCCGCAGCGTATATCAAGTTTGATGGCGTCGACGGAGAATGTACGGTAAAAGAAGGCCGGAATACGGTAGGAAAAAACACGCGTACCGGCGACAAACTGATTATCGTTGTAAAAAAAGGCAAATTGGTGGAATTCGGCGTGCTGCCAGCAAAAGGCGCTTACAAAGCGATTTCGCCAAACGCAACGCCCTGTTTTACCATTACCTGTACCACCCTTAATCCGCCCAAATGTTTTACGCTTCCCGGTGGCGCGTGCGTCTGTGTTTGCGGCCCGTGGATTACCTCGTCAACCGGCAGGAATTAATCAGTTAGCGGCTTCTGTGTAACATCTGCGCCTTCCATCCGCGTAACATCTGCGTGAAATTTGATACGTCGAGTACCTAACGTAGCAAATTTCACGCAGGTGTTACACGGATGGAAGGCGCAGATGTTACGCAGAAAAAAATTTACACGCCCCTACTCCTTCACCACCCGTACCGTCGAAAATCCACCCGCCTGATACACACTTACCCAATACACCCCGGCAGGCAAACGGCTTAAATCCACCTCAACAGATGTTCCGGCAGATTCCGGCGGAATGGTCCGGTTATACACTGGCTGCCCCAGGGAGTTGCAGACCTGTAGCCGGGCGTCCCCTGTTTGCGCATGGTGCAGGCTGAGGCTGATGCGTCCGGTAGTTGGATTTGGGGAAACGGAAAAACGGGCCGGTTGTGCGGCCGGCTCTCCGGTATGCACCAGCATTGGATCATACCGGTACACCCCGCCGAAGTTATCCACCAATTTGGCAAACCAAAACCGGTTTTGGCTGTCCACGAAAAAGGCGTCCGGCTCGTCCTGTAGGGAATTCGTCCAGTTGGGCGGGATCAGTTTGGTCCACACGCCGCCGCGCAACACGGCCACCCGGGCCCCGGGCGCACCGGACGTCTCGGGCGCATAGCCCACGTACATGCCGCCGGCCTGGTCGAAGGCGACCCGGGCCACGAGGTTCGAAGGCAGGCCGGAATTGGTGCTGGTGAGCACCGTCCAGTTCTGACCGTCGTAGCGGGCCAGACCGGCGTTGGTGGCGGCCCAGATGGCGCCGTCGGGCGCTTGCGCCAGGAAACTGACCCGGTTGCTGGGCAAGCCCGAATTGTTCACGGTGATGGAGTCCCACGTGGCGCCGTTGTATCGGAATATTCCTTTATTGCCGATGGCTGTGGTAAACCAGGCGGTGCCGTTCGCCTCGATGAGTATTTTCCTGGTGTAGGCAAGGGGCATGGGTGAATTGGCCGGCGTAAAAAACTGCCATTGTCCATCGGCACTGTAGCGCGCCAGGCCGGAGGAGGCAGGACTCGACGTCCTGTGGAACGAAAACCACCGGTCGCCGTTAGGCGCACCGGCCGAAGTCAGTACAAAATGGCCGGGAAAATGGGTGGCGCAGGTATCGAAAAGGGTCCATTCGCCGTCCGAATAGCGCAAAATCCGGGCGCTGTCCAGACCAAACCACATAGCGCCATCGGAATCAGCTTGCACGCTATACACGTCGTTGGACGAGGCGCCGTGGTCAACAGGGAAATGTCGTTCCCAGGTATCGGTCGTTGTCAGGCGCGCAATATACCGCCCGAACTCGGCGCCGAGCCATATACTGCCGTCGGCGCCTTCGGCAATGCCGTCGTACATGATACCGCCCGGTGTTCCGGGCAGGTCGGTGTACTGCTGGCTCCAGGCCTGGCCATCGAATCGGGCCAGGTCGCAGGAGGTAGGTACCCAGAGTCGGCCCGCGGCGTCTTCCGCGGGCGCTATCGATCCATCGGGAGAGCAACCAATTTCATCACGATTATAGTGCGCCCATACGCCCTGCTGCAATATGGAAACGGTTGAGGTAGTGGTCAAAAGGAGATCACCGGCACTGCCCGCCACCACTTTCCGCAACGGCGGCGCCGGTGTGCCGATGCCGATGCTGACAGCGGTGTAGGCCGTCCAGGCGCCGGCCTCCAATTTTGCGAGCCGGATCAGAGCATTGGAGTTAAGCCCGCCGATAGCCCACAGGACGCCTTCCGTTGTTACAGCTACTGAAAAAACGTTATTCAGGTTGGTTACACCGGTATTGGCGGAGGTATAAGACGTCCAGTTTACGCCGTCCTGAACCACGACCCCGTTGCCGGTGGTGGCATAGTACACCTTCCCGTCGGGGCCGAAAGCCACATCCCAAACGTTGTTGGTCGGCAAACCTGAATTGGTCGTATTAAGCCCCGACCAAACGCCGCCTTTAAAGGTGGCTACACCGTTGTCGGTGGCCACGTACAAGCTGCTGTCGAGGGCTGCTTTCAGGGCGCGAATAACCGCGTTGGCAGGCAACCCTGTTTGTGCCAAACTCCAGGTTTGTTGGTTGGCACCGTCGAAGCGGCTGATGCCGCCGGGTTGTTGCATCCACCAGGTTCCTTCGGCATCGATGGCGAGTTGGGTAATGCTGTCGGATGGCAGGGCTGAGTTGGCTGTGTTGACAAAAATGCGATTGCCCGACGTGTCGAAACGCACGATGCCGGCGCCGTTCGTTCCGGCAAGGATGGTGTTGCCCCTGGCTGCCAGGCTGTTTACGCCGGGCGGAGCGGCGAAGTAGGTCCAGGAATCATTTTGAGCAGCCAGCCTGATGAAAGCCAGGGAAAAGAAAAGAATGCATAACGATGTTCGCATAGTTGGAAGAGTGTGTTTACTGTAAATAACAAACATTTTGGCAGGGATTGGTTAGCCGCAAACCGTAGTACCGGCAAATGGCAACATCTTAACAGGCGGTTGACAAAAATTTCAGGCGACCGCTCCTCCCGAACCGTTTTTCAAATAAAATCAATGGTAAAACCTGATTCATATTCAGAAATAATCATAATAATTTCTGATTACAGGCAACGATGACATCCAGACGCCATCATCAATAAACTTGCAGCGCTTTGACTTTCAATATTTTAACTATTAACTCCCCGTTGGCTTCCGACGCTGGCAGGTCTTCGACACTGCCAGGTCAGCACGCTAACGACCTGGCAGTGTCGAAGACCACACTACTGGACATTTTTAATCTTAACACATACAAACATAGATCACATAGATTTTAAACCTTTGAGAATCAAAAAACTATGTGTCCTATGTGCCTATGTGTTAAAAAATGTCCAGTAGTATGGTCGAAGACCTGCCAGCGTCGGAAGTCAACGGGGAATATGTGGTTAAGCAATTCCAAAAAAAATTTGATTTTTATCATAATTGGTTGATAAACAACTTGCCGCAAGTCTAATAGTTTTAACCAGCAATACAACTCAAAACTCAAAACTCAAAACTCAAAACTTACAGATTACTCCACCACCACAAACCCCGCCCAGTAGTACGGCTCATACCCCTTGTCCCGCATCTCTTTTTGCGCAGCCTGCAGGGCCTGGCGCACGGGCAATTTTCCCAACAGCCATTTTTGATAAAAAACCGTCATCAGTTCCTGCGTCTGGTAGTCGGGTACCTGCCACAGCGACATCACGAGCGTTTTGGCCCCGGCGATTTTGAACGCCCGTTGCAGGCCGTATACGCCTTCGTTGCCTTCGATGTGCCCCAGGCCGGTTTCGCAGGCGGACAGCACGACGAGTTCGGTGTTGCGCAGGTCCATCTGGCTGATTTCGTAAGCAGTAAGGATGCCGTCTTCGCGATTGCCCAGGGGGCTGCCGGTTTTCCAGGCATGGTTGGCGCCGGCGAGGATGAGGCCGGAGCGAATCATGGGGTGGTCGGATAATTTAAACACGGGCTCTTCCGATTGCGGAGTGCGGAATGCGGAATGCGGAATGTTCTCCGGGTCGGGGAAGAAATAGCCGTGTGTGGATATATGCAGGATTCGGGGTGATGGGCCGCCCTGTCCGATTTGTTTAAAGGATTCTTCCGTGGCTTGCCGGCCTTTTATGATCCGGGCGTCTACGCCTGCCCCACTCAGCGCCGCACGGACGTTTTCCACTTCTTTTTCCGACCATTTCAGGTAATTCCAGGTGTCGCCGCGAAGGGTGGAATCGGTTTGATTGAAGGATAGGCCGCGATTGTTGCCGGGACATACATAATCAATGGAAGATGTAATTGAGCTGCTATCCATTTCGTATTGGATGGCCCCGAATACGACGGCTGGAGTATGGGCCGGCGGTTGAACCTGAGTTGCCACCAATTGGCGACTACTCCCCAAGGCCACGAGGTCGAATCGATCGGAAAGTCGTAAATGTTCCCCCAGAGGCAAAGCGGCAAGGTTTAAGCGGTGCAGTAAACCGGTGGTAGAGAAATACAACGTTTTAATACCATTCAGGTGGGGCATAAGCGACGACCAGATGAGTTTAACCAGGGCCTCGTCATGGTACAACTGGTTGACGTATTCAAACTGTGCCTGACCGAGGGAAGGCAATAGGGCTTCGAGTGACTTTTCTTCAAATAAAGGCAGGAACAGCGGATGCTCCATTCCCGGGGCAAGCAACAACGCGGCATACAAGACGCTGTCGGTAGGTTCGGGCTTATAGTAATTGAAGTGTACAAATTCGATAACCGCTTCACCGGGCCGGAGTGCCGCCTTCACCTCCTGCCAGTGTATTTGCCGGACAAATTCACCATAACCGGCTACGGTGTTGGTAAGGTCTTTTTCTATAGCGTTAGCCTGACCTTCCAAGTCGGACACCAGGGCGCTATCCAGCTCAGCATCAGGTTTTGAATATTCGGCGGACAGCATACGTTGACAAGACTTGAGCCGGTTGAGTTTTTCGGTTAATTTCGGTTCGGATACATTTCGTATAAGGAATGCCGTATTGAGCAAAAAACCCCGGTGGAAAAGCGCATTGTTAAAACATTCTTCCGCAATAGAGTGATAATTGCCGGAATGTGCCGCGGCAAAGGAATACAGTTGGTCAATTTCACCGCTGAACGTTGACAGGAATGAAGCAACTTCCCTTTCTGAAAAGTGCAGGGCAGCCTTGGCAAGATGCGCCCTTTGCCGGGCTGCGGTTTCTGCAAAATGTACTGCGGCGGCGTCATGTCTGCCCATTTTCCAGTATAATTCGGACAGGTCGGCAAGACTCATTTCATAAGAAAGATGCTCTTTACCCAGAACTTTTCCGCGTAAGGATTTTGCTTTGAGGTGATATTTTTCGGACAAGTCGAACCTACCAGTTTCAAAATATAATGAGCCCAGCGCTGCCATGCAGGACAAATAATTTATTTCAGATTCGCACAAGGTGTCCAGAATGGAATTGCATTGCAGCAATAATTGTTCAGCCGTATTATAATCCCTCTTCGCGCGATAAACCCCGGATAAGTTAAAAATACCGCCGGCATACCTAACTGTATTTTTTCCCTTGGTTTTCGCAATTATAGAAATATTTGCCTTGTAATAGAATTCCGCTTCCTCATACCTACCCAAGGTAAAGCTCACCATACCCAGATTATTCAGACTTCCGCTGTAAATAATGTTTTCTTTGCCTAACTTTTTTTCTCTGATCAGCATGGCTTCGCGGTAATGCGCTTCGGCTAACGTTAGATTGCCGGAGTAGAAATATAAATTTCCTAAAGCATTTACCGTTGTCGCATAATCTAAATCATCCTTCCCAAGTATTTTTTCCCGGATGCCTTTGGCCTGGAGGTAGCACCGCTCTGCATTGTCATAGTTGTTCCCATTGAGGTAGTACATGGCCCCCAGTTGATGCAAGCTGGAAGCGTAGTCGCGGTGCTCCTTACCTAGTACGTTTTCCCGGATATTGCAGGATTGGGCGTACCATCTTTCCGCCTCCGGGTAATTGCCTTTCGACTGAAAAATCCAGCCATAATTGAAACAGACACCGGCATAGGATGCCGTTTGTTTTCCTATTTTATCAATTGTTATTTTTTCAACGATACTATTGATTTCCAGTGCTTGGTCAAAGGCCCCTTCTTCGGCGAACCTACTCGCCAACTGCATCAAACTATCCACCTCCCGCACCACCGCCGCTGTATCCACCGCCTGCCCAAAACCGGAAAAAACAAAGAATAAAAAACAGAAAACGCAAATGGTCTTTTTCATGGCATTTATATAGGTTTTGTAAAACAATCACTTCATATCCCGCAACACGCTCCGCGCATCAGCCCGCCGGGGCGAGTCAGGGTCGGCGGCAATCCGGCGCAACAAGGCTACTGCCTCCTTCCGGCGGCCGGTTTGCAGCCGGCTTAACGCCAGATACCAGGGCGCCTGGGCGGTGAAGCGGGAACGCCCGTTCCGGATGATATTTTCCAGCAGGTCGGCGGCTTCATTGCCGCTTCCGGCGTCGAGCAGGCAGTTGGCTTTTAGAAATAACAGGTTGTCATTCTTTTGGGCATAATTGCTCAGGGAGTCGAACGCCGCCAGCGCCGCGCGGTAGTCGCCGTCCCAATACAATTGTTGAAAACGCCCGGAAGGAGAAGGCGCTTCGTTTCCCCGCACGGAAGGCTCCAGCGATTCGTCGCGGTAGGGCCGGAACCAGGCGGCGAAAACCTGCCGCCCGTTCGGCACGGCCTGCTGCAGTTGCTCCCGCGCTTGGTTTTCCGGCGGGGATACCGGTGGCGGCGTGACGGCAGGTATTTCCGGCAGGGTATTTTGCACCGGGGGGGGCACGTCTGCATTGTTATCCCGCGATATGCGCATCAGCAGCCAAACGCCAAAAGCGCAAAGCAGCAGCACCGGCAATATCCACAACCATTTGCGGCCGGTTTTTCCCGGGTTTTGCGCATCCAGTGCCCGCCCCTTTGCCGTCAGCCGTTTCCGTAACAAAGCGATACCCTCCAGCCGGATAGCCTCCAGGGCATCGGCGTGCAGGTGAACGGCTTCCCAGAACGCCTCGTCCTCTTTCAACCGGCGCTGAAAATCAACCATCTCGGCCTCGCTGAGGTCATGGAGATAATATCGCTCGATGAGTTTGTCGTCCTGTTCTTCCATGCCCTGCGAGTTTGAAGTTTGAAGTTCGAAGTTCGAAGTTTGAAGTTTGAAGTTTGTCCCGAGGTTTCGGGATGAAGTTTGAGGTTCTTCCAGGCGCTTATCTGATGGCTGCCGTGCGGGCGGTTTTAATCAGGTCTTTTAGCCGTTTGAGGCAACGCGAGAGGGTGGCGCTGGTCGTGTTGGCGCTGTTGTGCTCCCAGTCCTCTTGTATTTCTTCAATGCTTTTTTCCTGAAAATACCGCTGTACCAGCATTTCCCGACACTGGTCCGACATCGTTTTCATGGCCGTTTGCAGGGACTCCTTTTTTTCTTCCCGGATTTGATTTTCCTGGTAATCCAACCAGGAAGCGTCGCGTCGAAGGACGTCGTCGATGCTGTCTTTCCAAAGGATACGTTTTAGTTTCCGGTTGTTGTTCAGCAGGCGTTTGTACCCTACGGCAAACAACCAAACCCGGATATCGTACCGCAATGCAGTCAATTTTCCGAACATCACCTGCGTGTAAAATGCCGTCACCGCTTCCTGCCAGGCGTCTTCGAAGTCTTGCCGGTTGGCGTTGAACCGCCTGCCCGCCCAGCGGAAAAAATCGGCCCGGTAGCGCGTATACAGGTCGTCTATTACCTGTACGCTGCCGGCGCGAAGCGCGGCGATTAGCTCGTCGTTATGAACCGGTGGAGATTGCAAAACAAACAGATTTGAGGGGTAAGGTAGAAAGGATTTTTTAATCCTTATTTTGGGCTCCGGCTTTATAAAAACTTAACAACCGCGCTGTTCGCCGTATTTGATCTTTGCGCTTCCAACCAGGCACAACATGACCGTCAATCAAGGCGAAAACATCCGCACCCTGCAAGATGAACTCCAGTCGACCCCAGATACGCTCGACCTTTTGGAGCGCGACAGCCGGGCTTTTTTCCACCAAACCCTGTCTACCCCTGTTTTTGAAGTAGTGACACGGGCTGAAGGCGCATATATCTACGACGGAGCAGGCCGGCGCTACCTCGACCTGCACGGCAACGGCGTACATACCGTCGGCTATCAGCATCCTAAGGTATTGCAAGCGGTAAGAGATCAGTTGGACCAGGCCTTATCCTTTGCCCCAAGGCGTTTCACCAACTTGCCGGCGGTGTTATTAGCCGAAAAACTGGCCCGAATTGCTCCCGGCGACCTCAACCGGGTGCTGTTTTGCCCGGGCGGCTCCGAAGCCGTTGAAATGGCTGTAATGATGGCCAAACTCGTCACCGGACGGTGGAAAACGCTTTCCTACTACGGCGCCTTCCATGGAGCGGGTTTCCAGGCTGTTTCCATCGGCGCCGACCCGCATTTCAGAGATGGCCTGGGCCCCATGATGCCGGGCGCCCTGCACCTCGAAATGCCCGATTATTACCGGAATCCCTGGGGTTGGACCGATCCGCAACAGATCGACGAAGAATACCTCCGGCAAGTTCGCATCACCATCGAAAACAACCCCGGTATCGCCGCGTTGGTGACCGAACCCATTTTTTACAACTCCACCGTACCTACCGCTTTTTACTGGCAACAGGTAAAAGCCCTCTGTGAAGCGCATGGCATCCTGTTGATCTTCGATGAAATTTATACGGCTTTCGGCCGGACGGGAAAAATGTTTGCCTGCGAACATTACGACATCGTACCGGACCTCCTCGTGGTGGGGAAAGGTTTTGGCGGAAGCATACTGCCCTTTGCCGGTATTATCGGCCGGGACGATTTTAACGTCCTGGAGCACAAGTCGATCGGCCACTTCACCCATGAGAAAAACCCGCTTTGTTGCGCGGTTGCCCGGGCCGTCATCGATATCGTGGAAAGCGAACGCCTGGTTGAAAAAACGGCGGAACTGGGCGCTTATTTTAAAAAAGGCCTCCTGGAATTGCAGAACGAATTCGAAGCAGTCGGGCAGGTGACCGGCCTGGGACTTAACCTCGGCCTCGATTTGGTGGAGAACCGCGTCAGCAAGCAACGCGCCACGGCGCCGGCCCAAGGGGTCATGCAATTTTGTATGGCACGGGGCATTTCCTTCAAATTGATCCAGGGTAATATTCTGAATCTAAAGCCCGCCCTGGTGATCACAAAGGATGAAGTGGATTATGTGCTGGAAACGCTGCGGGAGGCGTTGAAGTCCGCGACAATGGCGTAATACAAGGTCCGGCCCGGGGTTAATTCAGTTCCATTACTTACAAGCCCTTCACCGCAAATTATCCCTACCTTTGCCGCCCCATGCTTCGTCTCCTCCGCTACTACGCGCCTTATAAAAAACACCTCCTCCTGGCCGTGCTGTGCAACCTGCTGATGTCGCTGTTTATGGTGGTCAGCATACCGGTACTGCAGCCGTTTTTACAAATTCTGTTCGGCTCCGGGCAGTCTGAAGCGGCCGTGCCGGCCAAAAAACCATCCGTGCCGCTCGCCGGTTTTCAGTCGATTGAGCAAAAAATTACCGCTTTTTTTGCCGACCTCATCCGGGATCACGGCCGCGAAGAGGCGCTGCTGATCGTCTGCGCTTTCCTGGTGCTGACTTTTTTTGGAAAAAATCTGTTTCGATACCTGTCGTTGTACTTTTTGGTGCCGGCCCGGAATGGCGTCGTGAGTGATTTACGGGAAAAACTGGTGCGCAAAATGCTCGATCTGCCGTTGTCCTATTTTTCCGAAGAACGAAAAGGCGACCTGATGAGCCGGGTGTCGGCGGATGTGCAGGAAGTGGAAATCAGTATTGTGGGCGTGGTGGAATCCGTTGCCCGCGAGCCGATTATCATCCTGGGCAGCCTGGCCTTCATGGTGTTCGTGTCGCCGCAGTTGCTGATTTTCGTCATCGGGCTCATGTTGTTTTCCGGACTGATCATCGGCACCGTCGGGCGTTCCCTGCGCAAACAATCGGGAGAAGCGCAGAGCCGTCTGGGGCTGATCGGGTCCTTGGTAGAGGAAACACTCGGCGGATTGCGGATCATCAAAGGTTTCAATGCCGAAGTATGGCAAATCGCGCGTTTCCGCCGGGAAAACCTGCGCTACGCCCAATCCCTGACGCACCTGTATCGCCGTCGCGACCTGGCCTCTCCCCTATCCGAATTTCTGGGCATTGCCGCGGTGGCGGTGCTGCTGTGGTTCGGCGCCAAACAAGTGTTTGCCGGTCAAATCACCGCCGCTACCTTCATCACGTTTTTATACGCCTTTTACAACGTCATCGAACCGGCCAAACACCTCAGCGGCGCTGCGTTCAGCATTCGTAAAGGCTTGGGCGCGCTCGAACGGGTGGAAACCGTGTTGTACGCGCCGGTCTCTATCCGCGACAGCGACAACCCAAGGGAGATCACGGATTTTAAGGATAAAATTGAATTCAAAAACGTCTCTTTTCATTATCAGGACGCCGAACGGGCCGCCGTGCAGGAAATCAACCTGGTCATTCCATCCGGAAAAATCGTGGCGCTGGTAGGCGCTTCCGGCGCCGGAAAAAGCACGATGGCCGATCTGCTGCCGCGTTTTTACGATCCCGTGGCCGGCCAAATCCTGATCGACGGCATCGATATCCGCCAACTGCGTCTGCGCGACCTGCGCAACCTCATGGGTATCGTAAGCCAGGAAGCCATCCTGTTCAACGACACCGTGCGCAACAATATCGCCTTCGGCAACGAAAACGCCACCGGGGCAGCCATCGAGGCTGCGGCAAAAGCCGCCAACGCGCATGATTTTATAACGGCCATGCCGGAAGGATACGACACGAATATCGGCGACCGGGGCTCCAAACTCAGCGGCGGACAACGCCAGCGCCTGACTATCGCCCGGGCCCTGTTAAAAAATCCGCCCATTTTAATTCTCGACGAAGCAACCTCGGCCCTCGATAGTGAATCAGAACAACTCGTGCAAGCCGCGCTCGACCGCCTGTTGCAAAACCGGACGGCATTGGTCATCGCCCACCGGCTGAGCACCGTGCAACACGCCGATGAAATCATTGTGATGGACGCCGGACGAATGGTGGAGCGCGGCTCGCATGAACAACTGCTGGCGCAAGGCGGTATTTACCGGAAGCTGGTAGAGTTGCAGGCGCTTTAGCCGGCAGCAAAAATGTAAGCCGCGCTACCGTTCCTACAACGATTGGCTACACTTATTGATAATTTCATCCTTTCCTAAATTAGCCCAATCCGGCATACCGGTTATAACAAAAATCGGCGTACCTTTGAAGCAAAACATACTAATAAGAAAATCTTTAATCGCGCTTGCGCCCTTCCTTAGCATCACAATCCGATGAAAAAAATGTTACTGGCCGTACTCTCTGCCCTGTGCGTAAATGCCACCGCCCAAATTACCATTACCGCCGCCACCTTTCCCGTAGTTGGCGACACCCTGCGTTATGCCATCGACCTCACCCCCGGTAACGATGATTTTGTTACGCCGCCCGGAGGTGGTCAGGTATGGGATTTCACCAACCTGAACCGGGAGCAAACCGTGGAAACGATTTATCGCAACCCGAACACCGGCAATCAGTCTGCCAACTACCCCGGCGCCGAACTGCTGGTTATCGGCGGCAACGGCGAATCCTATTACAACGTCACCAATAATAAAGTGGAGTTGTTGGGGTATGCCGGTGGCGACCCGGCCAATCTGGGCGTGGACGTCTTGGCTAAATTTGCGCCGCCGATTATTGATCGCCGTTCGCCGCTGATGTTTTTCGACATCAACCAGCAAACCAGCGATCTGACCCTGCCTTTTTCAACCGACGCATTGCCGGACAGCCTGCTCGCCAATATCCCCGGCGCAAGTTTGATTGACTCTATCCGGGTGCGGATCAATTTCCAGCGCCTCGAAGTAGCCGACGGTTGGGGTACCCTGCGTGTGCCAGGCATGAATATGCCCGAAAACGTACTGCGTGAAAAGCGCACGGAATATACCACCACGGCCCTGGACGTGCACTCCTTCCTCGGATGGATTCCACTTCCCTCTACCGGCGGCGGCGGCGGACTCGGAAACTTTCTTGGTACCGATACTACCGTCACTTACCGCTATTACAGCAATATTTATAAAGAAGACCTCGCTATCGTTACCGTGAGCAATGACGGGTCAACGATAGAAGGCGTACGGTTTAAAAACTTCGGCAACCTCACCCCTGCCCCCGAAATAGATGCTCCAGGCGCCGCCGGCGTTCAGGCCTTCCCCAACCCGGCTGTGCAATGGGTGCGTTTCGATTGCACCAATCTCCCGCCCGACGATTACACGCTCAAAATTTTTAACATCGTCGGAAAAGTCGTCTGGAAAAACACTTATACCATTGCCGGCAATCGCTCCATCCGGGTGGATCTGGACGATTTTAAAAAAGGCACCTATTTGTATAGTTTGGTAGACCCGGAAGGCGTCATTATTGGAACCAAACGATTGGTAGTGGTGAAACCTTAATTTTAGTTATGAGTTATGAGTTATGAGTTATGCCGAGTAAGATAACTCATAACTCATAACTCATCATTAAACTTCCGGAAGGCCTGCCAGCCCGCGAGGCAAAAGAGGATCGCAGCGCCGGCAGTCAGCTGAACGCCGGCGGGGTTTTGCGCGCTTTTACCCAGGAGGAGCAGAGAGGGAAAAATCAGGTTGGCTAAGGAAATACCGACCTTCATCACAAAAGTGCGTACGCCGAAAAACATACCGGCCAACTGGCGGCCGCTGGAGCGTTCTTCCTGTTCCACAACATCGGCGATAATGGCGTTGGGTAAAATCCCGAATACGGCCAGCGGGAACGCCGCCGCGATACCCAACCCGTAAAGCAACGCTTGTTTGGGTAAAGGAATGGCGCCTATACCGGCAACAGCGGCAAAAACCAGGGCGAAAACCAGAAACGCCAGCAGCACCAGGCGTCTTTTACCCACCTTTTGGGCGAGAAAGTTTACCGGCACATAAAACAAAAAACTCGCTGCAAAACTCACCAGGGAAAACAGGAAAGCGTAACTTTTATCCAGGCCTAACAACAAAGTGGTATAAAAACCGATGCCGAGTTGTATAAAACTCAGTGCCAGCCAATAGAGCAAATCCGAGAGCAGAAATTGCCGGAAGTTGGCATTTGCCCATACGGTAAAAAGCGATTGGCGCAGCCCGTGTTCCGATGCTGCCTGACGGGCATATCGTTTTTCATTCAGAAACAATGCCGGCAGCAGCAAACAAACTAGCGCAAAGGTATTTACCAACATCAAAGCCTGCTGAAAGGCTTGCAACGGCATTTTCCCCTGTTGCTCAAAATAACTTTGTAACGCATAAGTACCATTGCCTGCCACAAACCCCAGCGCCCAGGCCACAGAAAGCAGGGTGCTGATCAGCATCCGGTCTTTGGGCCGGTGCCCGAGTTCGGCAATCAGCGCAGTATAGGGTATGACATAAACTGTAAAGAAAAAATAATACACCCCAAGGCATAAGGCGAGCCACATAAAATTGCCCGCACTTTCCGCCTGCGAGAGCGGATAAAACACCAAAAAACTACTCAGCACAAACGGAACCGCACCGACCAGCATAAACCGGCGCCGTTTGCCCTGCTTTGCCGTGGAGCGATCACTCCAATTGGCCACCACCGGATCGATAACGGCATCAAAAAAACGGCCGGCCGCGCTCAGCAGGCCGATCAGGGTAAATACGCCCACCACTGCGCCCTGGTGCATAAATGACGGAAAAACCGCCTGCCCGGTTTCAGGAGGCATGTAAAAATAGATCAGCAAGTTGGCTACACTGTAACTGGCCAGCGACCAGCCCAACTGGCCGATCGCGTACAATACCAGCACCCGCATGGGAGGTGGATCGGGCGCCGGGGACTGGGCGAGCGGGGTGTCAGAGGAGGCTATTTCCATACCATTTAAGCGGCTACTTCCTCCGGAATCACCGGGGCTTCTTCTTCCGGAGCATCAATCACGTCAATCTCGAATCGAAGATTGCCGATGATAAACTCCTGCCGCTCCGGCGTGTTTTTGCCCATGTAATAATCCAGCACGTGGTCGAGGTTGGTTTCTTCCGGCAAAATAACCGGGTCGAGGCGCATATCGGCCCCGATAAAGCCGCCAAATTCGTTGGGGGAAATTTCACCCAGACCCTTAAAACGGGTGATCTCCGGTTTGCCACGCAGTTTTTTCATCGCCGCTTGTTTTTCGGTCTCGGAGTAGCAATAGAAGGTTTGCTGTTTGTCGCGCACCCGGAACAGCGGTGTCACCAGGATATAGAGGTGGCCGTTGCGCACCAGGTCGGGGAAAAACTGGAGGAAAAAGGTGAGCAACAGCAGGCGTATGTGCATCCCGTCGACGTCGGCATCGGTGGCGATGACCACGCGGTTGTAGCGCAAGTCGTCCAGAGAGTCTTCAATATTAAGGGCGTGCTGGAGCAGATTGAACTCCTCGTTTTGATACACTATTTTTTTGGTCAGGCCGTAGCAATTGAGCGGTTTACCGCGCAAGCTGAACACGGCCTGGCTGTCCACGTCGCGGGCTTTGGTGATGGAGCCGCTGGCCGAGTCACCCTCGGTGATGAAAATGGTGCTATTCATCCGGCCTTCTTCCGTGCCCTTTTCATTGAGGTGAAAGCGGCAGTCGCGCAGTTTTTTATTGTGGATATTGGCGGCCTTGGCGCGCTGGTTGGCCAATTTTTTGACATCGGCAATTTCCTTGCGCTCGCGCTCCGATTGCTGGATGCGTTTGAGCATTTCCTTCGCCACTTCCGGATTTTTATGCAAAAAGTCGTCGAGCGCTTTGGACAGGAAATCATTCATCCACGTTCGGATGTTTTGCCCGTCCGGGCTGATCTTTTCGGAGCCGAGCCGCGTCTTGGTTTGCGACTCGAACACGGGTTCTTCCACGCGCACGCTGACCGCGGCGATGATGCTTTCGCGGATGTCCTTGGCGTCGAATTGTTTTTTGAAAAAGTCGCGCACGGTTTTTACCAGGGCCTCGCGAAACGCGCTGAGGTGGGTGCCGCCCTGTGTGGTATTCTGACCGTTTACGAAAGAATAATACTGCTCGCCGTAGTGTTCGCCGTGGGTCATGGCGATTTCTACATCGTCGCCGAGCAGGTGAATAATGGGATAACGGACGTTTTCAGCGCTGGTTTTTTTGCTCAGCAGGTCGAGCAGGCCGTTTTTGGAATGAAAGGTTTTGCCGTTGAAATTAATTTTTAGTCCGGCGTTGAGATAGGCGTAGTTCCACAGTTGCTGCTCCACATATTCGTTGACCCAGCGAAAATTGCGAAACATGCCGTTGTCGGGTTTGAAGTGGATGATGGTGCCGTTTTCCTCTTTGGTCGGCTCCACTTTGCTTTCTTTTTTCAGGTTACCGAACTGGAATTCGGCCCATTTAGCCTGGCCCTCGCGCACGGCGGTTACTTTAAAATACTCCGACAAAGCGTTGACGGCCTTGGTACCCACGCCGTTGAGCCCCACGGATTTTTTGAAGGCCTGGGAATCGTATTTGGCGCCGGTGTTTATTTTACTGACCACATCCACCACCTTACCCAAGGGGATGCCGCGCCCGAAGTCGCGCACGAACACGCCCTGCTCATTGATGGCCACGTCAATTTGTTTGCCATAGCCCATGGCGTACTCGTCGATGGAGTTGTCCAACACCTCTTTGAGCAGCACGTAGATGCCGTCTTCGGGGCTGGAGCCGTCGCCGAGTTTGCCGATGTACATGCCGGGGCGCAGGCGGATATGCTCGCGCCAGTCGAGTGATTTGATTTCGTCTTCGGTATACCTAACTTCTGCCATTTTTGGTTTTACTGACTTGTCTGTCGGCGGGGCAACGGATTTGCCCGGCTTCTTCTGATTTGCGATTTTGTGTTGAGCGCCCAAAGTAATGCAGTTTTAACCGATTGAAAAAATTTGAGGGTTGCTGGTTTGAAGGTTTCTGGTTTTGGAAGGTTTCTGGTTTGAAGGTTTCTGGTTTGAAGGTTTTTGGTTCGCAATGACCGAATGACCCAAATGAACAGCATTCTCCGGGAGCAAATTTAAAACAAATTTTTTATTTAAAACAAATAGTTTTTTTACGTATCTTTGGCGTTCCGCTTCGTATCGGTTATTTTTGTCTTTAAAATAAAAAAAATCATGGCATCTACCGCCGTTAATATTCCGGGAGTCGCGGTTCGGGAAATGGCTGAAGTACGGCAGCCTGTTTCCTGGCAGGAGTTTGAATCACAATACCTGAACCGCGAAGACGCTTTCAAATACGAATGGGTCAGGGGCGCGGTCGTTAAAACCCCCCGGGCAATGAATCAGTATCAGTACTACATTTTGCTGAATATTCAGCGACATTTTACCCGCCTTAAACAGGAGCAAAAGGCACAGGGCGAATTTCTCCCGGAAGTGGATACGTTCTTTCTGAAAAACGCCCATCGCCGTCCGGATATGGCCTGGTTCACTGACGAACAAGTCGCCCGGATGGCGCGGCGTGAAAACCAGATACCGAACTTCGTTATTGAAATCATATCCGATAATGATATTGTCGACAATCTCCTGGATAAATTAAAAGATTACCACGATGCCGATGTAGCGGTGATCTGGCTCATCTCACCCAAACTCGGGCAAGTCCATGTTTATGCCGGTGGCGAACCGGCAATTTGTACCGGAGCGATGATTTGTTCGGCAGCGCCCGCCTTGCCGGGTTTTGAAATGAGCGTCAACGACATTTTTGAGCAGCCGGTACTGGCTGCGGAAGCGGAGACGTAAATTCAAATTACTTTTACAGGCTAAAGTTCGGGTCATTGCCGTCATCCACAGAGCCCGTTCGCTGCAGGCTTGGAAAAAGCGACTCTACGCTGCCACCTTTCCTCACCTCCCCCCGTCTCACATCGGTGCTATTCCGCTACCGATGAAAAAAACGATCCTCCTCTTCCTTGCCCTGTGCCTGGGTTTTACTGCCCTTTTTGCCCGAAAACCCTCCTCGCTCTCCGAACTCCTCGTCAAAATTCAATACGCACCCGCCGACACGGCGGCCTGGTCCGCTTTGCAGGCCTGGTTCGACACCACTTCCTTGTCGCCGGAACAACTGAGTGTGGAACTGGAACAGTCGCTTAAAGCCATTACCGTTGAAAACAGCCCGCGTTTGCGCGCAGAGTTATTGCGCCAAAGCGGCATTTCCTGTATGGACCAGGGCAATTACCAGCAATCATCCGAACAGCTCATGCAAGCTATTCGATTGTTTGAATCCGCCGGCGATGAACGCGGTGAGGCCAATACCCGGGCAAACCTCGGTGCGTTGAACTACTATCTGAATCAATTCGACGCGGCGATTCGTTTTTGGAAACAGGCGGCCAATTTTTTTGAAAAACAAGGTCCGCCAGCCTGGCTGGGGAAGGTTTACAGCAATATAGGTTCTGTTTTTTCTGAAACGAATCAACTGGACAGCGCCGAGAGTTATCACCGTCGCGCCTTGCGCATCCATGAGCAAGCGAACAATCCCGGTGGCATGGCCCAGGCCTGGAACAATCTCGGCGTCACCATGGAGTATGCCAAACGATTTCGCGAATCCCTCGACTGTTACCGGAAAGCCCGGGCCCTTTGCGACAGCATCGGCGATCAGGCCGGCGCTATCCGGGCGGTGCTCAACGGCGCTACGATCCTGGAATACCAGCACCAATACAAGGAAGCACTGGAGGCGAATCAACAGGCATTGGCCCGGCTTTCGCAAAGCCGTGAAAAGGCATTGTACCGATTGGCTTACCTCAATCTGGCCGGCTTATACAGCAAGACCGGGCATTACAAGGAGGCTTACGAATCGCTCGAACGGTACCATATTTACAAAGATTCACTGGTCAACGAAGAAAACACCCGGTATATCCAGGACATGCAGGTGCAGTACGAAACGGAGAAAAAAGAACAGGAAATTGCCCTGCTGAACCGGGAAAGCGAAACGCAGGCGCTCCGGCTCGAGCAGCAACGATTCGTTCTGGCCGGGTTATTGGCCGTCGCCCTGTTACTGGGCGCTTTGGTTTGGACTGTCAGGCGCCACCAACGCCGTACGGATCAATTGTTGCACAATATCCTCCCTGTGGCAGTGGCCGCAGAGTTGCGGCACACGGGCAAGGTGTTGCCCAAACGCCACGATGCCGTGACCGTGCTGTTTGCCGACCTCGTCGGTTTCACCGAACTGGGCCACTCTCTGCCGCCGGAAAACCTGGTCGGCCTCATCGACCGCTACTACCAGGCCTTCGACAAAATCATCGGCCACTACGGCATAGAAAAAATAAAAACCATCGGCGATTCGTACATGTGCGCCAGCGGACTGCCAAATGACCACCCGCAACACGCATTTCTGATGTATCAGGCCGCCTCCGATATGCTCGCGTGGGCGCAACAAAACACCACCTTTCCCGACGGCCGGCCGCATTTGCAGTTGCGTATCGGTATGCATTCCGGCCCGGTGGTAGCGGGAGTAGCCGGCAAAACCAAATACGCCTACGACATTTGGGGCGACACCGTAAATACCGCGGCTCGGATGGAACAATTCGGCGTACCGGGCCGGATCAATCTGTCTGAAACAACCCGGCAATTGTTGGGCGATGCCGTGGAGGCCACGCCACGTGAGCCGGTGGAAGTGAAAGGGATTGGGTGGGTAAGGATGTATTTGGCGGGAAATTCCGGCACACCTACCCCTCCGCAATCAATTGCAAAAGATCGTCCGCCGTTAGTTTCGCACTCACATCCGCGCCGCTGAGCAACGAATCCGCCAGGTCGCGTTTGTGCGCGTGCAATTGCAGTATTTTTTCCTCAATCGTTTGTTCGGCCACCAGACGGTACACTGTTACCGGTTTTTCCTGGCCGATGCGGTGCGCGCGGTCGGTGGCCTGGTCTTCCACGGCGGGGTTCCACCAGGGGTCGGTGTGGATGACGTAATCGGCGGCGGTGAGGTTGAGGCCCGTACCGCCAGCCCGGAGGCTGATGAGGAATAAATCGCCGTCGCCCGATTGGAAGGCTTCAATTCTTTGTTGGCGTACGGCCAGCGGCGTTTGGCCGTCGAGGTATTGGTAGCGGATATTTTTCTTTTTGAGGTAGGCTTCCAAAATCGCCAGGTGCCCGACGAACTGACTGAACACCAACGCTTTGTGGCCGTTATCCAGCAGTTCATCCACAACCTCGCCGAACAGTTCGAGTTTGGCGCTCGTTTTGAAGCCTGCTTTGGCGTCGGCCAGGTTGGGGTGGCAGGCGGCGCGGCGCAGGCGCATGATCTCGGCCAGTATGCGCAGGTGTTTTTCGCCGGCGCCGCTGTTGTTGTCGGCGCTCAGGGTTTCGAGCGCGTTGCGGCGCAGGGCTTCGTAAAAAACGCGCTCCTCGTGCGAGAGGGGTACGCTGAGCGTGATTTCGGTTTTGGCCGGCAGTTCGCGCAGCACTTCATCTTTGCGGCGGCGCAGGATAAAAGGTTGCACCAGCCGCCGCAGTTGGTCGCGGCGGTCTTCATCGCGAAATTTTTCGATGGGCAGGGCGAACCGTTCGTTGAAGTGTTCGATGGAGCCCAGCAGTCCGGGGTTGGCAAACTGAAACAGGTTCCACAGTTCGCCAAGGTGGTTTTCGAGCGGGGTGCCGGTCATGATGAGGCGGAAATCGCCGCGAAGTTGCATGGCCGTTTCGCTGCGTTTGGTCGCGCGGTTTTTGATAAACTGCGCCTCGTCGAGCAGTACGGTACTGAATTGTTTTTTGATAAAATGTTCGCTCGAACGGGTCATCAGGTCGTAAGTAACGATAAGCAGGTCGCCTTTCCCGGCCTGGTCAATCACTGCGGCGCGGTCGCCCTCGCCGAACAGGATGGGGCGCAGGGCCGGGGCGAATTTTCGGGTTTCGGCCACCCAGTTGCGGCATACGCTGGCCGGGGCGGCTACGAGTGCGGGGCCGAGTTTGGCACGGGTGGTGAGGAATGCCAGGGCCTGCACGGTTTTACCCAGGCCCATATCGTCGGCCAGGCAGGCGCCCAGTCCGGCGGCGGCACAGCGGCTTAGCCACTCGAATCCTTCCCGCTGGTAAGTACGCAGTTCGGCATTGAATTTTTTGGGCAATGGGTATTCAACCTCGAAGGCGGCGCGCAGTTTTTCGCGGTTTTCCTGAAATTTTTTATCAAAATCGGCATGTTGCACCAGGTTGGTAAACGCATCGAGGGCGCCGGCCGCAAGGGGGTGCAATTGCAGGGGACCGTTTTTCCGGGAGGCCATCAGGCCGTCGATCTGGCGCAGGCGGCGACGGAATTCATTGGTGAGAGCGATAAACTGGCCGGGACCGATCTCCACGAATTGTTTTCCCGACGCGCTCATGGCCAACAGTTCCTGCATCGTCAGCACCCGGTTTTCATCCACGCGCAACTCGCCGTCCACCTCGAACCAGTTGTGTTCACCCTTGATGCGCATCTTGAACTGATCGAAACCCACCACCGCAGTGACGCGCATTTTTTCTCCCTTGGGCCATTCGAGTATAATATCACCGTTTTGCGCCAGGGGGTGGAGTTGGGTGAGCAGTTCGAGACATTCCTGGGCGTTTTCGAGTGCCCACACGCCGTCGTGAGGAGTGACGGTTTGCAGCACCTCTACCTGTTTTTTCAGTTTGGCCAGATTTGTTTTTTCTGCTTTCAGGCTGCGCGTGGTGCGTACTTTCTGACCGTCGACCAATGCAGTGACGGATGGCTCGCCGGCGCCGGGTGACAGGTAGGGCGGCACATCGGTAAAAGGCTTGGCATAGAGTTCCACATGAAATCCATCGCCCACCGGCAGCAGGTGTACGCACACGCGGGCGTCAGCAGCTACGACGGGCAAATCCTGGTCTTCAAAGGCCGACTGCACCGGAATCCGTTTCGACAACCCGGCGATAGCGGCGTTCAGGCGGTCGGCGCCCTTTTCGGGCACAAAAAGCGCCTGCCCATTGAACGCCCGGGCTATTTGGGCCTGTTCCTCACTGATCGTCAGCAATTTGTACCGGGTAGGCGTTTCTTTTACGATCACAAAACCCTCCTCCTCAAAAGGGTGCGAAAACTGCAATTGGAAGCCGCCATCCACCTGTTTGACGATTAATTCGGGCTGGGCTTCCGTCAGTTGCACCGCGATATCGGGCGATTTGGCTAAAAACAACAGCGGATGCCCAACCAGGGCTTTCCATACGGCAACAGATTTGTCCAAATAATAGTACGACCCAAAGTTGAGCGCCTGTGCAATCCGTTTGTCCTGATCAGTCATGCCGGTCAAATCGGCGGATCGAAGGCGGTAATCGGGCACTGTACGTCCGGCAGTCCAGCCTTTTTTTCCAAAACTCTGTTCTTTCGGTTGCACGCTTTTTTGTTCAAAATCGACAAGCCACACAACACGGGTGTCGTTTTCGGGCGTTGCAGCGCCCGGCTTTGCGGCCATGCCAAGCAGCAGGTTCAGTGCATTTTCCCATTCTTCCACGTGGGGCAGCAGCCGGACAAGAGGTTCTATCCGGAGTGCGGCCATTTGCCGGTCGCTTTCAGTACGCAGGTCCGAATTCGAAGGGTCGAGTTCAGCGCGCAGGACAAGCATTTCGGCAGCAAGCCAGGCGTATTCATTCCGGACGAGTTCTTCGTGATACACCCCGAGTTTTTCGTGATCTATGAGGGTTTCATCCACCCAAAACTGGCACAGGTACAGGAAAAAATGCACCAGCGGAAAGGAGTCGGCGTAGTTTGCCCTCAGGATTGCCAGTGCGGGTTTTTTATTATTTTGCAAAAAATGCAGCACTCCGCGCAGCAACTGGTAAACCTGGACGTAGGCGGTGCCGTCTTTAAACACCTTGGTGATGTGCGTTTCTATTTTGGGATAAAACGCGACGTCCCGCGTTTTCAACTGGGCCATGATCTGGAAAATACCGCCCAGGTTGGTCAAAACATTGGTGGTACTGCGGGTTTCGCGGCGCAATTCTTTGAGCGTTTGCTGGAACGTCGCGACACTTTGTGCCGCATCGCCGTCGAGCAGGTGTTGAAAACCGGCAAATGCACCGGCATTCACCGGGCCGAGCTGTTTCAGGCACTTGAGCAGCCCCGCCCGGTCGCCCCGGAGCAACAGCAACTGGCCGGCCAAACGGGCCGAATTTTCGCCCAATTCAGCGAGGTTTTCCACGGTATAGAAAAAATAACCATCCGCAGGCAGCAAGTAAAAAGTTTGCCGGGTCATTTTTTCGCACAGCAAAAATGCCCTTATCCCCAGGGGCAACATTTCTAATTTTTCAAGGTCGAAAACCGGCGGCAGCCAATAATCAATCAGCATTTGTTGGGTAATGCCGCTGCTCTGCCGATTGATCAGATCGTAAAAAAAACGGCTAAACTCGCCGGGGCGGTCCAGATACCGGGTCAGGCGCATTTCCCGGAACAAACGTTCGGTATCGGAACTGCCGGCGTGCCAGCCCAACGGAAGTTGTTGGCGGACGGCCTGCGCTATTTTTTGAAAATCGGTATCGCGGGCAAACTGCCGGTCGCAAAGCGTCTGCGCAAAAGCCGGCTCGCATTGGTACTGGCTGCCACTGGGTTTCAAAAAACCGGCCGACAGTAGCCGGGGCAGGATCACGGCCATATCTTTGACATACAGGCTCAGCCCCTTGTTTTTGAACCCGCAGGCGTTGAATATTTCGGCCAGTTTGGTTTGGCTGAGCGGCTCCCAGGCCACCGCGGCGATTTTGACGATCTGTTCTGCCGTTTCATCCAGGCGTACATATTCGTCGAAGAGTTCTGTTGTATCCCGGTTAGTGTATAATGGTGAGCCGGCAACCGCGGTAGCCGTATCTCTGCTCTGCTGATGCAGGGTGATGATGTTTCTTGCCCGGGTCAGCCGGTCCGCGCGGGCTTGCGCCAGTATTTCGGCGCGGGATTTCGGTTTGCCGTACACCGTCGTTCCGGTAGCCGGCCGTGCAGTTGCGCGAATTTCCCTGATTTTGAATAACACGGCAACCCGGTGTTTACAAATGCCCTGGTCGTACGGGCAGGCACATTCCGAGTGCTCCAGGGTATCGCCTTCCAGCCCGATGTACACCTGGTAGTCATCGTGTGACGAACCCTCTACGGTGGCCCTCCATTCATTCGGCACTTCTTCCATCAAACTGCGAACACCCCATTGTTTCCAGAGTTGGCGACCGCGCTGGACGATGGCCGCCGGAATATATTGTTCGAAGTTATGGAGCGTTATATTGGACATGGTTGTTTTTTGCGGCGCAAAAATACGCATTACATTTGCCCGGTAGGGAACAATCAACAACTACTTTCCTTCCTGTAATTCTTGTTGATCTGTTCTGCTATTACATTTACCCGATCGTAAATAATCATCAACAGCAGTACCATGATGGCAAAAACCGCCGCATCTGCCAAAAAAGCCGCTAAAAAAGCGAAACCGAAAAAGCCCGTCCGCGTTTCTTACCACCGTCGCCCGCAGGATATGCATCTCGATTTGTGGCAACTGGGTCTGCGCAAACAATTCGGCGAAGAAAACGATTTTCATATCACTAATACCGGTGCAGAACCGGTCTTTTCGGAGTTCATTGTGTGGAACCCCGCCACGCGCAACAGCTACTACGTGGCGATTCGTTCGGATATCCCCAAAAAAGGCCTGCCGCTGGAGAATACCCTGACGCAGGCCGGTAATTTTTGCAGCTGCCAGGATTTCAAAACCAACCGGCTCGGCCTGTGCAAACACATCAGCGCCGTTTTACACCAGGTACGTAAACGACGCGGCGCAAAAAAAGCGCTGTCCGCCGGTTTCCGCCCGCCGCATGCGGCCGTGTATGTCGACTACCGGCAAGGACCGCGTATTCGCTTGTACATCGGAGCCGAACAGGAAAATAAACTGAAAAAATGGGCCCGGAAATGGTTCGATCCGGAGGGTTTTCTTTCCGCCCCGGGATTTCAATCTTTTGAAACGGTGTTGGAAGAAGCGCGCAAATTGCAACCGGAATTCAAATGCTACGACGACGCCTTCGACCTCATCATAGAACAACGCGAACGCCTCCGCCGGCAGACTTTGTTACAAAAATCGCTGCCAAAAGGTCCGGACAGCCCGTATTTGAACAAACTGCTGAAAGTCAAACTGTTCCCTTACCAGAAACGCGGTGTCTGGTTTGCCGCCAATGCGGGCCGCTGCCTGCTGGCCGATGAAATGGGCCTCGGAAAAACCATCCAGGCAATCGGTGCGGCCGAACTGCTGCGCCGCGAACTGGGCATCCAAAAAGTGCTGGTCGTGTGCCCTACCTCCCTGAAATACCAGTGGAAATCGGAAATCGAAAAATTCACCGGCGCGCCAGTACACGTGGTAGAAGGCCCGCAAACCAAACGGATCAAACAGTACGAAACGACGGAGGCGTTTTTTTACATCGCCAGTTACAATACCGTCACCAACGACGCCGACTACCTCCAGATTCTGAGCGCCGACCTGCTCATCATCGACGAGGCCCAACGGATCAAAAATTTCCGCACCAAGGTCTCTATTCAACTTAAAAAAGTACGAACACCCTATTGCTTCGTGCTCACCGGCACTCCGCTGGAAAACAAACTGGAAGACCTGTACGCCGTTACGCAGTTCATTGATCAATACAAACTGCCCCCCTTGTACCGCTTTCTCGACCGCTATCAAATTATGGGAGACAACGGACAGGTGATGGGCTATAAAAACCTGAAAGAAATCGGCGAAAACCTCTCCGATTGCCTCATCCGGCGCCTGAAAAAAGAGGTACTCAAAGACCTGCCGAAACGGATGGACAAGGTGCTGTTCGTGCCTATGACGCAGCAGCAAAAAGAAATCCACCGCGATCTGGCCGACGCTGTGGCGCGTCTTGTGGCCAAGTGGAGGCGTTTTCACTTCCTCAACGAAACAGACAGGCGCATGCTCATTCTCTGTCTCTCGCAAATGCGTATGGTGGCCGACAGCACTTTCGTCCTCGACCAGCAAACCCGCTTCGATACCAAGATCGACGAGGTGATGTGCATCTTTGAAGAGGCGCTGGCCAACCCCGAACAGAAGATCGTGATCTTCAGTCAGTGGGAACGGATGACCCGGCTTGTGGCACAGGAACTCGAAGCCCGCGACACCGGTTTTGCCTACCTGCACGGCGGCATCCCCAGCGCCGACCGCGCCGGCCTGCTCACCCGCTTCCGCGAAGACTCCAACTGCCGGGTGTTCCTTTCCACCGATGCCGGCGGCGTGGGCCTCAACCTGCAATCGGCTTCCCTGCTCATCAACCTCGATATCCCCTGGAACCCCGCCATCCTCGAACAACGTATCGGGCGGATACACCGCATGGGCCAAACCGAAAACGTGACGGTCATCAACATGGTTTCCGCCGAAAGTATCGAACACCGCATGCTCGGCGTGCTGGAATTCAAAGCCTCCATGGCCCAAGGTGTGCTCGATCCCGACGGCGACGACACGATCTTCCTCTCGGATTCGAAGTTCAAAAAATTTATGGAAAACGTGGAATCGTTATCGGGAGAAGGCTGGCAGACTCCTGCAACCGAACCCTCGGAAACAACAACGGAACACGCCGAAAGTGAAGATTTCGAACTCCCACCCACCCCTTCGGCGCCCGAACCTGAACGCAAGCCCAAAGCCGAACCGGAAACATTCGCCGGCGACGACGACGTGGCCGCCGAGCCGACACCCGCAGCGCCACGTCCATCGCGCAGCTCCGGACCGGAAACCATTTCAGGCGCCACAGTTGAGCCGGAAAAAACGCCGGCCCGCGAGAGTAACAACCTCTCCCCTACCCCTACCGGCGAGCGGAAAACCGCCGGCGCAGCACCCGCTACCCCGCAGGAACTGATCCAAACCGGCGTGTCGTTTTTTGCCGGGCTGGCGCAAACGCTGAGCAGTCCCGAAAAGACGCAGGAACTGGTGCAGTCGATCGTGGCAACCGACGAAACAACGGGCCAGACGTATTTGAAAATTCCGGTGGAAAACGCGGCGGTGGTGGAAAATGCGGTGAAGTTGTTGGGCGGGTTGTTGGCGGGGTTAGGGCGGTAAAGTTGTGGGGTGAATTTTTAATTCGCATGCGTTATAGGCGAATTAAAAATTCGCCCCACACCATTACCACGTTAACTACCGCTTTTTGCAGTGTTTAGCAATGCTTCTATTTCTGCCTCACTCAGCCGGAAAACGGCAGCCAGTTTTTCTATGCTCATACCCGCAGCAGATAAATCGAGTATGGCATTCCCTAATTGTCGGCGATTTTCCCAAATAGTTTTTTCCTTCTCTTCGATAGTTTTTTCCTTCTCTTCTATGGCTTTTTCCTTTTCCACAATGAAGGCTTCTTTTGCAGAGATCAACCGCTGATAATCTTTAATTTCTTCGATTATTTCATCTTCTGCTTCCATCGTTTGCCGTACTGTCGGATCGGCCACGCCTTTTTGCAGTCTGCGCAGCAGCGGCCGGTAGCGTTCGGGCAGATCGTCTTCATTTACGGTCAGGAAATGGGGGTCGTCCGTAGCGCCGGACTGGTCGAAGAGGGCGAGCAGTTGTTCCAGATCGGTTCGGCGCCTGCCTTTGAGATATGGAATTTGAATAATGATACTGTCGTGGGTGAGGCTTTCGATAAATTCCTCTTTTTCAAGAATTTGTTCTCCGGTGGCGGCATCCGAGTACACGCGGTTTACGCGCACTACAGGTGCTTTTACGTGGTCGAGCGTATGTCCCAGGAAGTAAATGCTGAGGATGGGCAGCGCGCGCCGGTAGGGGTATTCGGGCGCCGGTTCATGCACCATGTTTTCTTTGCTTCCGTACTGTTCGCCTAAGTAGCGGCGGAAGCGCATGATATCGGTGGCTAATTTGGCTTTTTGCAATTCAAGAATGATGAGTTTCTGGTTGCCGTCTTCGTCGAGAATGCGGGCGCTGAAATCCATGCGGAGCACGGTGAGCTGTTCTCCGATGGGGAAATGGTGTTCGGTGGGCCGAAATTCCAGCGAAAGCACCTCTTTGCCGATGATGGCGGAGAGCAGCAGTTTCGCTACTTTTTCGTCGTTCATCATATACTTAAAAACGACGTCGTAGATCGGGTTGGCTATTTGTACCATGATGCGTTTTTTTCGGATTATCTTTAAATGTAAAGATCGCCATTCCAAAAAGCAAAAAATGCAACGGTCTTAATTCGGACAAATATAAAACATTCTGTTGGTAATTGCCAAGGCTATTTTCAAATTTGTCTTACAAAAAAAAAGGCCGCCTCATAAGTATGACTTACGAGACGGCCTCCAGCGCAGGACAATTAATCCCGAGCCTTCGCCACAACTGTTGCTGCAATTACAGACTTAAGATGCAGCCACGCCAATCAGACCGTCCTACTGCCGAACCATTCTCCCGGCACTCACTGCGCGACCGCCGCTCGTAATCCGCCAGCTGTACAGCCCCGGAGTCAGTGCAGGCCGGATAGTTGCCGGCACGGCGTTTTGTCCCCGCGACTCCCAGACAATACGGCCGGTCAGGTCGAAGATATGCAGTTGCCAATCCTCTTCCGGCAGGCCGTTTACTTCCACCTGGGCTTCATAACGGAAGGGGTTCGGATAGAGCCGTACCGTGGCGCCGGGCAGGAATACTTCCTGCTGGCTGATGACCACGAATGCCCGGCCGATGGTGTGTTGCACCGTATTCGTTTGAATGGGCTCATTGAAATCGAAATAGATATTGGCCGTATTTTCAATGATCAAACCATCGGACAAGTCGGGGTTTTGCGCGACTTTGAACTTCACAAAACCCTGTGAGCCGGCCAGGTTGGTGGTGCTGTCGGGCAGCAGGATATTGTTGAACACAAACTGCATCGCGCCATTTTCATCCATTAAAAAAGTATAGGGATGGCTGGAGATACCCGGCCGGACAGATTCCATATCAAGCAGGGGCGACAATTGGTCTCTCACCACAACGGTGAAGGCCGTATCCGTACCGGTGTTTTGAAAACGGATCATATATTCGATGGGCACATTGGGCTCCAGGTAGTGTGCCGCGCCGTATCCGGCAGGAAAACCTTGTTTGTCGTTGGGGTCGTAGGCGCCGATATTTGCAAGGCAATAGGTCGCCGCAGCAGGCGGGGGGGATGACGGCGGGAATTGACCTGCAACGCCAACTGTAAAAGTGCCCTGGCCATTGGTACCGCAACCCTCCAGCGTGGAATATACCCGATTGCCGGCCGGATTACCCGGTTCCTGGTCGGCCGCCAGGTGCCAGGTAGCGCCGTTGGCAGCCATGGCAAATTCAGTCTCCTCCCCGGCATTCAGCTGGAAATTACCGTTGAAGTACATAATCACATCCTCCACAATCAGGTATTGTTGCATTTGCTGCATGTGGCCGGTTCCGGTGTTTTTGAGGATTAACCGCACCGAATCGCCATCGCATACGGTCAATGCTTCTACATTGGCGCCGTTCCAGAGGTCGGGCGTACACGAGGTATCGGGATAAATATGCGCTTCCATACAATGCTGTTGACCCAATTCCGCATTACAATTCACCTTCACCGTGATTTGGAAGGCGCCGGCGCCGCCCGGCACGATATTGCCCAGATTGAACTGATAGGTATTCCCGGTGACGGTCGACCAGGGGATACTGCTGCTTTGTACTTCCAGCAGAGGATCAAGCGTCACATCCACATAAGCGTTGGTAGCGGTTTGGCCGCCATAGTTGCCGTAGGATACCGTGATTTGATTGTTGTCGAAACAACGCCGCAGGCGCGGTGCGCCGATATCAGTTACCAATTGCGGACATCTGTCGACCAGGCGGACGGGAAAATGATGCGTATACACGGCATTGCTGGTCAGTGTATCCGGATTGATATAATACACCGGGGAACAGGCAGCACCAAGGTTGAGCGGCGAGATCAGAGACACCTGGATTAATGTGTCGGACGACGTATGGGATATTCCCACCGAAAAATTGCCATTAGCATCTGTGCCCGCCTGGGATTTGGTATGTGACGGGAAAGCTTCCGATACCACCTGCCAATTGGCCAAATTTGCTTCTGCGCCGTCCTTTGTACAATTAGGTATGGCGTCCAAAAAGACGTTTCCTTCGACGGAATTACAGTTGCACTCCATGATTTGAAGGTACCGGAAGCCATTGTTCGAAGGGCCGATCAGGGTGCCGGGCGAGATCGAATCCAGGTAATAGTTGTCGCCAAATTGAACGATCGTGAAGGCATCGCCAACTTGTCCGTCGTTGTTCAAGTCGCGCCGGGCCACTTCTGTGAACGGGTTGTTCGGATTATAGGTACACCAATCAATAATCAACCAGGTACGCTCAATCCGGAGGCAGGGGCCGGCCAATTGAAATACCTGATCAGAAAAGGATATACCATTAATACCGCAACTGACCTGGGAAGTGGTGATATTGCCATTCGGATCGGTTTGCCCGGCAGCACATCCCCCAAAAATATCGGGCGGAATTCCGACGCTGAAATGCTGGTAATACAGCATCGTAATCGTCTGCTGGCAGGTGCTCGTATTACCGGAAGTATCGGCAGCCAGAAAGGTTCTTTTGATGATTCCCTTTTTGCAATTAGTGTCGGCGGCGGCTAAATTGGGCGCCATTTCAGAAATGAAAGCCACACAGTTGTCGGTAGCCGTGGCCATGCCGAACAAGGACTGCAATTGGGCTTTGTTCCCCAGGTTAGTCCAGTTGAGGGCGTTGAAACAGGTGTCCGTCACATTGGGCGGTGCGATACAGGCCGGTGGTTCGGTATCGTTGTCGCAGTCAGTTTGCGCTTGCAGGCCGGCAGGTAAAATGAGGCCCAGAACAGCCATCAGTAAAACCGAAAAAAAGCCGGGGCAGCCATGTTGAAAGTATCTCTTTTTCATAGGATTGTAATTGACGGGTTTCGTTTTGCCCGTGTGTAAAAAATGAAAATCTCGTAAGGTGTTGTCTGCGGGGAGTTTAAATTGATGTAACATATCAGGTGTGGATTAGAGCAAAAATCAAACAGTGTGTTGTACAACTTTTTTCACGGTACAAAAGTGATTCAAACGAAACGGCCCGGCAAACACAAATTTTAAAGTTTATAGCGCCAATTCCTGACGAATTGGCACTTAAATTGTTGATAAACAAAAGATAACTTTATTTCATAAAATATGAATCATGTTCGGTTACAACGAACAATAGGTACGCTAAATAACACGGAAAAACGGAAATTCCGAAAATTTCTGCAATCGCCGTATTTCAACACCCGTACAGACGTGCTGGAACTGTTCGATTCGTTGGCTCAATCCAATGTTGAGCCGGAATTAAATGAGCAGGATGAAAAAAACAGGCGCTTGGTTGCCAGTTATCTGTTCCGTTTACTGGAACAGTTTATGATCTTCGAAGAAATGCAGCAAAACACAACGGCGCTTAGTTGGCATCTGGCGCATAGTTACAAAAAACGCCGGCTAAAAACCGATGCAGAACGGGTTATGGGACAGGCATTGGACGCTTTGCAGGAAGACCCATTGCGCAACGCCGGCTATTTCGACTGGCTGTATCACCTGCGTTTCGAACAATTGTACGACCGGGAAACCACGCCTGCCGAAGACGAAGCCCCCGTACGCCAGTTGTTTGAAGCGCTCGATCATGCCTGGCTGGCACGAAAACTCCGGCAGATATGCCTCCTGCTCAACCGTAAAAAAGTGTATCGCATGGAGGTGCCTATCGCATTTTTGCCGGAGGCAATACAATACGTGGAAACGGAAAACCTGAAGGAACACCCGGTTATCGGGGCCTATTATTTTGCTTACCGCCTCCTGAGCGAGGAATCGGCCGAGCCGTTTTTTCAGCAGCTCAAAACGGCGCTTTTCGACCACGCAGCTTGTTTTTCCCTGGAAGAATTGCGCGAATTACACCTGATTGCGCTCAATTTCTGCATCCGGCAGATCAATGTCAGCAACCGAAGTTACTTCCACGAGGCGCTCGACCTGTACCGGGAAGGACTGCACAAAGACACGCTGCTCGAAAATGGCTATCTCTCCCGTTTCACGTATCACAACATCGTGGCAGCCGGCCTTCAATGCGGAGAACTGACCTGGGTCGACCATTTTATGGATCAATACAAAAACGCCATGGAACGC
Organism: Bacteroidota bacterium; assembly: GCA_963169325.1. Taxonomy (GTDB): domain Bacteria; phylum Bacteroidota; class Bacteroidia; order Chitinophagales; family Saprospiraceae; genus M3007. The sequence continues at coordinate 41,591 of CAUJEY010000233.1, read as the reverse complement.
ACTTACCGCGACAGCACATACAGTTTCAACCGGGCCAAACTCGCCTACGCCCGCGGCCGCCTGCGCGATGCCCTCGGCCTGCTGCAAACGGCCAACTATCGCGACCTCCTGCTCAACCTGCCCGCTAAAGCCCTGGCGCTGAAAATTTACTACGAACTCGACGAACCCGACGTGCTGCAAAATCACCTGACAGCCATGCGCACTTTTATCCACCGCAAACGGGTCATCGGTTACCATCGGACCAATTACCTGAACCTGATCCGGCTCACGCAGCGTTTATTGACCATTAATGTATTTGATAAAAAAGCCCTGCAGGAATTGCGCCGGCAGGTACAGGCCGAGGAGCCGCTCACGGAGAAGGAATGGCTGCTGGAACAGGTGGAGAAACTGGTATGATGTGGGGCGAATTTTTAATTCGCCAGCTCAACGGGCGGATTAAAAATTCGCCCCACAGCACAACATAACAGCATTATCTACCCGACCGATCCACCACCGTCGCGCTCGCCTGCTGCGTCCCGAACATCAGAATATCCTGAATATTCACATGTGCCGGCCTCGTGGCGATAAAATAAATAGCATCGGCCACATCGGAGGCTTTCAGCGGCTGAAAATCGTCGTAAATCCGGGCTTTTTCCGCGTCGCCGTCGAAGCGGTTGATGGCAAATTCCGTTTCTTCCACAGCGCCGGGGCTGACCTGGCTGACGCGGATATTGAAGGCATGCAGATCGAAGCGCATGGCGCTGGTTAAGGCATCCACGGCAAATTTGGTGGCGCAGTACACATTACCTTTCGGGTACGCCTCCTTTCCGGCAACGGAACCGACATTGATAATATGCCCTTTGCGACGGCGTACCATACCGGGCGCAATGCAGCGCGTGACGTACAGCAGTCCTTTGATATTAGTATCGATCATGGTGTCCCAGTGGTCCAGGCTACCCTCGTGGATCGGTGACAAGCCCTTGGCCAGGCCCGCATTGTTGATGAGCAGATCGATATTTTGCCAGTTTTCCGGGAGCGTTTCGAGGTGCCGGCTCACCGCTTCGGGGTCGCGCACATCAAAAGTAAGCAGGCGTACCTCCGATTCGTAATCGGATTCAAAGGATCGTTTCAGGTCCTCAAGGCGGTCGTCGCGGCGTCCGGTGAGGATGACGCGATGCCCGTGCCGGGCAAATTCCGCAGCAGTAGCCCGTCCGATTCCGGAGGTGGCGCCGGTAATGAGCACTGTGAGGATTTCTTCCGTTTTTTTCCGAACCGGCACGGGTTCTGCTTGGGGTGTTTGGTCAGATTCTGGCGGCGCAGGCATTTCGACTGAACGCTCGGTAGCCATTTCCAGCTCCGGGAAAGATTCGCTGCCAAAGGCCGGCTCGGGAAGTTCTTCCACCGGTTGTTCCGCCGGGGGCGCCGGGGGCAGGAAGCGGGCATCGAGCGCCTCCGAATGCAGACCGGGGTTCAGTTGGATGGCGTGCCGGTAAAGCGTTTCTGCCTCGGCTTCGTCGCCGGCGTCGAGGGTACATTGCGCCAGGGCAAGCCAGGCGGGTGCATGATCGGGTTGTAATACGACGGTATCGCGAAAATGCTGTAGCGCAGGAGCGGGCTGATCTAAGTGATCGCGCAGGAGTTGGGCTAAACGGAAGTGCAGGTCGGCATTGTCCGGCTCGACAGCCAGGGCTTCTTCGAGGTAATGCGCAGCGGTTTCTTTATAATCGGTCAGGTGATCGCAGGTCAGCAGGGCTAATTTGTGGTAGATGCCGGGGAACTGTGGTTGAAGTTCCGTGACGCGGTCCCAGCAATATTTTGCCAAGAGATAATCCCCTTTTGACAGGGCATTTTCACCCATTTGGAAGTACGACGTGGCCTCCTGGGCGTGATCCTGTGCCGGCGATTCCACGGGCGGTTCCGGTTGCGCTGCCGGTTGCTCCGCCACCACCATTTCCGGTTCATGCCGGCCGTACTGTGCCTGCGCTTTTCCGTATTCAGCTCGCAGGTTTTCCTGCTCCGGGTGCTGTTCGATAGCCAGCCGGAACAGCTCCAGGCCGCGTTCGGTGTGGCCTTTTTCCAGCCAAAACCAGGCATCCTGCGCCATTTGCCGGGCTTCGGCTTCTGCGGCTTCGGGGGACGGCTCGGTTTCGCCGATCAATCGTTCCAAAACCGATTGGGCATCGTCCCGGCCGGGCAACGAAACGTTTCCGGGCACGTCCGGCCGTTTCAAGGGCGGCAATTCCTGCCCGAGAGCCGGGGAAACCATTTCCGGTTCCGGTTGTACTTCTTCGGCTTCTATTTCCCGTAAAAGACCATTTATTCCATTGAAAACATGCGGTTCTTCTATCTGAATATCATCTTCCGCTTCAGTGGGCGCGGGCGCCAGCAGGCCGGTAAAAGCCGGCGTTTCCACGACGAGTGTGGCCGACGCCTGCTCCGGAATAGGCGGCACATTCATTTCGGCTTCCAGGGCTGAAAGTTTGCGGTATTGTTCATACCAGTCTTGCAGGCCGAAATGTCGGAAAAACAAGGCGTAATCGTCGGCTTCAAACTGATCCCAGGTGTAATAGCCCGCATCGCGCAGGACGCTGAACAACTCGCCGATTTCATTGGCAATGCTACGCACCACGTCCAGCCCTTGTTCGTAGGTTTCTTTTTCCGCCTGCGGCGTCTGCGACGATCCGGCATTGCGGTCCAGGTAGGCCGTTTGCCAAAAATTCATGTATTGAATGGCATGCACCACACGGTCGAACTGGGTAGAAACCGGCTCGAATGTGTGGCCGCCGTCCCGGCTGACGCGGCCGTCGGCTACGATGGTGAGCAGCCGGTTTTGCCGTGTCAGTGTTTGAAACATCGCCAACACGCCTTGCATACAGGCTTCGCTTCTCAAAAAATTATCGGTCAGCAATAGCAATACCATATCGGTCGATGCCTGCACCTGCCGGGCTAAATGCCCGGGCGGGTCGTCGGGCCGGTTGGTATGATGCTGAAATGGTATGCCGATCCGGCCCAGTTCATGGGCTAATTTTTCGGCTATATCTGCGTTGTCGCGGCAGTAAACAAGTTGAATGGTAGACATGAATCGATTTTTGATGTGTGGAAATTAGGGGGCAATTTACTCCTTCTGTTCAACCCCACCCCCATCCCCTCCCCCAAATGGGAGGGGGGCTTGCACTCACGTCGCTCTTTGATTCCGGGTACGAAAACCCCAAAAAAAACACGAAATCAAGCCCCCCTCCCATTTGGGGGAGGGGATGGGGGGGGGTTGAACAAATAACACAAATTGTCAAGAAACTTAAATTATAATGTAACTAGTCTTTTCTGATTCATTTTGTAACGCCCGGCTCCTCATTCTTTCACCAATTCTTCCATCAACGTTCCGAATTCTTTTTGAAACTCCGCATATTTCGAAGTAGCCGGTCCGTCGAAGCCGGTATGAATGCGGCGCACCCGGTTTTGTTTGTCTAAAATGATCATGGTAGGAAACGCCATGACCTTATTCAGAGACGGAAATATTTTGGCCGCTTCTGCCGTACCGGAATTGCCTGCATATACCAATTCAAAAGGTATGCCCATTTTCTTTTTATAGGTCAAAAGGTGCGCTTTGGCTTGTGCCGGGTCTTTATGCCGTTCAAACGCAAAACCGACGACAGCCATTTTACCGGCTATGGCCGGATTTTTTTGCAAATAATCCACCAGGAAATTTTGTTCGTCGCGGCAGTTGGGGCACCAGGTGCCCATGATGGTAAATATTTTGATTTTGCCGTCAAATTCCGGGGCGGGAAAGGTGATGGGTTTGCCTTCGGGTGTGGGCAGGGAAAAATTGATCGGTTGGGCGCCTGCTTTCAAGGTCGTCAGTGAATCGGGATGGCCGAGTTGGGCATTCGGATCGCGCCAGGCCGACCACAGGGAGCGGTAGTGTTTGCCGGAGCGAAACTCTCCCCGCAGGGTATCGCCGCTGATACTGCCGGAAAACAGGTAAGCGTGTGCGCCGTCGAAACAGGAGAGCCAGAATTTGCGGCCCTGTACGGTCCCTTCCAGGAAGCGGTAATCGCCGGTTTCGGTGCGGAAAGTGCCTTCCAGGTGGTTGCCGTTTTGCCGGAACTCGCCGATGGCCTGTTCCGGTTTTTCCGTATCGATGCCCAGCAAAGCGGCCCATTCGCCGCTCAGGTCGGCCACGGGCGCCTGGTTGAGCGACGTGAAGCGGTAGTCGCGTCCGGCATGCGCATAGAAGGGTATCCGGTAGTTGTCTTTGGTGGTCACCACCCATTCGCCCTGCATCACGCCGCCACGCACGTCGGCATGGATGTAGGAGGCGTATTCCGGGAAATAAATATTGAACGTATCGCGGGCGGTGGACCGGTTGCGGCCGTAGCGGATGCTGTCGCAGCGGATACGTTCCGAACCGTTGACGATGTCGATATAAAAGCGTTCGTCATCCAGGTAGGTTACCTCGAAATTGAACGGCAATTCGCCTTCCCGGAATTGTTCTTTCAGGGTGTAGATGGTGTCTTTGTCCCGAACCGGCACGCTGAATTTTTCCAGTTCGAGTACGCCGCGCCATTTCCCGGGCGCTACGCGGGTGAAAGCATTATCGGTGGTCAGGCAACCGGCAAATAAGAAAACGAGTAACAGGGCGAAAGGCCCGTAGCGAAAAAGAGATGTCATGTTCATATCGCGCAAAACTAATGTAGTTTGCGCGATATGAAACGGTGCGACAACACAAAGGTTTATCGATGACGAACATTACTGACGCGGGCCGGCATCGCGTTTGGACGCCGCATTCGTCAGGGTAATGAGGCTGCCGCCGACCAGGAACAAGCCCAGTGCCAAATAGAGGATAATCATACCTTAAGCAATTTTAGAATGGTGAATTGGATGGAAGATTGTTTTGCTCAAGGTTTAAGGGTGGTTGCAGGTGATAATTCAAGAACAATGCCAAAAAAGTAACTGCCCCACCCCGGCCTGTCAGGCCATATTGTCGTCTAAAATCGGAAAATGGACACGTTTTTTCGTTTTATCCTCGCCTTCCTGTTGAAAATCAATGCTGTACAAATCGGTCCGCCGGTCTTTCATGTTGCGCACACTGCCCGAATGCCGCAGATCGTGCAGCAGTTCGAGGTCTACGTCGGCCACAACCAGCATCTCCGTATTGGGAGTGGCCTCCGCTTTGATCCCGTTGACCGGGAAAGCAAAATCGCAGGGCGTAAACACGGCGCTTTGTGCGTATTGCATATCCATGTTATGCACTTTGGGCAGGTTGCCGACGCTGCCGGCGATGGCTACAAAACACTCATTTTCTATCGCCCGGGCCCGTGCGCATAGTTGCACTCTGGAAAAACCGTTTTGTGTGTCAGTCAGGAAGGGTACGAAGAGGATGTTCATTCCTTCTGCGGCCAACAGTCGCGACAACTCCGGAAACTCCACATCGTAACAGATCAAAATACCAATTCTTCCACAATCGGTGTCAAAGGTGCGCAGTTTGTTCCCGCCTTTTAATCCCCAGCATTTGACTTCATCCGGGGTGACGTGCAGTTTTTCATATTCGTCGATACTCCCGTCGCGCCGGCACAGGTAACCGACGTTGTAGAGTTGGTTGTTGCGCAACAAAGGCATACTCCCGCTGATAATGTTGATGTTGTAGCCCAAAGCGAGTTCGGCAAATTTATCGCGAATAGCCTCGGTATATTCGGCTAAAGCCCGGATCGCTTCACCTTCCGGCAGGCTATTGTATTGGGCCATGAGCGGGGCATTGAAAAACTCGGGGAACAGGGCAAAATCGCTGCGGTAACCCGACACGGCATCCACAAAATATTCCATTTGCTCAAACAACTCCTCCAAGGTGCGGTAAGAGCGCATCTGCCACTGCACCAGGCCGAGCCGCACCACGGATTTAGAAGCGCTCTCTGTATTGGATGTGACGGGCGTGTAGTAGATATTATCCCAACGAAGCAAGGTGGCAAACTCTTTGGATTCTTCATCACCCAAGAGATAACCCCGCAACACCTTGCGCACGTGGAAGTCGTTGGAGAGTTGAAAATCGAGTGTGGGGTCTTGCAGTTCTTTATTTTTTACCTTTTCGATGTAGGCGCGCGGCGAGAGTTCGTGCGCGTGTTCGTGATATTTCGGGATACGCCCGCCGAAAACGATGCCCGACAAATTGAGGTGCTCACACAGCTCTTTGCGGGCATCATACAGGCGGCGGCCCAGGCGGCGGCCCCGAAAATCGGGGTCAACAAACACGTCGATGCCGTACAGGGTATCGCCTGCCGCATCGTGGGTAGTGAAGGTGAAATTGCCGGTGATTTCCCGGTAGGTGTGGTTGTCGCCAAAACGGTCGTACCGGACGATAATCGACAAGGCACAACCGACGATTTGATCGTTGAGCGTCACAACAAGTTGCCCTTCCGGGAAAATATCGAGCAGGCGTTTGATCTGAGGTTCTTTCCAAAAAGCCTCCGGCATTTGCGCGTAAGCGCGAACCATGCAGGTTTTCAAGCCGGCGTAGTCGTCGATGCTAAGCGGGCGTATTTTTACAATATCCATATCCTGCAAAGATGCGGGAAATAAATGGAGTCCGGCTCCACTTTTACCTTTCCAACCAATCCAGCGTCAATGCCGCCGTCCATGAAAACTGGTTGGAGCCGTATCCGCCTTTGGTTTCGCCTTCCGGCAAATTCTTCCAGGGGTTGAAATATTCCCAGAAACCGTATTTGCGTACCAGTTCGAGCGAATCCGCGCGAATCCGTTCTGCAAGCGGATGATGCCCGTAACGGCGCAATCCGTGGTACAACATCCAGTTCATATTGATCCAAACCGGGCCCCGCCAATACCGGTGCGGGTCGAAGCCCGGTTCGTTAAGCGCTGTGGAAGCGCACAGCCAGGCGGGATGTTCCGGTTCGCCCGCAAAAACCGGGCTTTGCAGCAACGCGACCATGCGGGCCGTTTGGGCCGCATCGGGCGCGCTGCAGAGTAGCGGGATCAATCCGCCTGCCGTGGTGAGCGGAATTTGCCGGCGCTGCACCCGGTCGTAAGAAACATAAATGCCCCGGCTTTCCGACCAGAGTTTGTCGTTGATGGCCCGGTTCGTTTGCGTATGCCACTCGCGGAGTTGGCCGGTGTCGCGCCGAAGCCAGGCGCCAATTTCAAGCAGCGCTTCATTGCTGTGACTGAGTATGGCGTTGAACATCGGCTCCTGCACCTGGAACGGAAAGTCGTCCCACATTTCAGGCTCCTGATAACGTTGTTGCCGCATCCGGTTGACCAAGTAAATATAGCGGTCGTAGCTTTGCTGACGCGGGCGGTATAAAGCGTCCACGTGTTCCAGGTCCCGGCGCTCATAAGGCGGCACCTCAGAATCGTTAAAATGTATCTGCGAAAATACTTCTTCCCAAGTGGGCAGGTTGTCCATGCCGGATTCCCAGGGATGGCAAATAAAGGCCAGCCCTTCGCGGTCGGGGTCGCGGAATTGGTAATAGTATTGATGGAGCAACAAAACGCGGTCGAACATACGCCGGAAAAACGGCCGGTATGCCTTTTGGTCGGGCGTGAGCTGTAGCAGGCGGTTCAGAACAAATCCGTGTACGGGCGGCATGGATATGCCCGAGGTGCGCGTATTCCGGGGTTTAAGCGGTACGTCGCGCGTATCCCAGAAAAAATAACCCGGAAAGTATTTGCCCACGTTTTTAACGGAAAAAACAATCTGCGGAACCATCCCGTGGGCCCATTGGCCGCGAAAAAGTGCGGTCATTTCGGAACAGGCCTGGCGGAAATCGGAGCGGGCATAACCGAGCGCAATAAACCCGGCATCCCAGTTCCACTGGTGGGGATACAAACTCGGCGCCGGTTTGGTAAAGGCGCCGAGGATGTTGCTTTTTAAAACATTTTTGGCCGCCGCAACCATGTTCGAGGTTGCAGCGGAATCGAAGTGTGGCGGTAAATCATTCATAGATGTATGAAGCGGTTGTGGGTGATTCAGTAGATTATTTATTTGCGAAGCGACCATTTGATCCCGCGTTTTACCGGTTTTAACTCCGGATTTGCTATCTTCGCGCTAATTAGGATTATTTAAACTGCTATTCTATTCCATTTGTTTTACCTGTAGCCACGCACCGGACGCCGGAAGTTTGAATGAAACGTTTCGTTTTTCCGGATTTTCCTAAACACAAAAATTATGCGACTTGAAATACCAACCAATGCCGAACGTTTCGGCGCCAATTTATTTTACCAGGTTCAAAAAATTTATGAACTCGACGGCGGCTACGGTGTCGATTCGGAGTTCGACAATCCTTTTCACGTGATTCAGCAAATTTCCTACGAACGGCTGCACGAAATTGAAAAAGATATGGCGATCGTTATTCCGGTGAAAGACGAGCGCTTGCGACTGCTGGAAGGCGTTTTGTGCGGCATCCCGCACGCCTGCCTGCCCATCGTTCTTTCCAACAGTAAAAGCGAACCGATCGACCGGTTTCGAATGGAGCAGAACATGGTGGATACTTTTTGTCGCCATGCAAAAAAAAAGTACCTCATCGCGCATCAGCGGTCGCCCGAACTCGCCCGTATTTTTAAAGACGGCGGTTATCTGCACCTGTTGGACGACGACGGACTGGTGCGGCATGGAAAAGCCGAGGGCATGTTGGCCGGTATTGTGCTGGCTAAACTGGCGGGCAAAAAATACGTGGGCTTTATCGATTCGGATAATTATTTTCCCGGAGCCGTATTCGAGTATGTGCGCATTTTTTCAGCAGGGCTTTCCCAAGGCAAATCCCCCTATTCTATGGTGCGCATACAGTGGCACAGCAAACCCAAAATTGTAGACGCCGAACTTTTTTTTACCAAATGGGGGCGGGTGTCGCGTATCACCAATCAGTACCTCAACCAGTTTCTCAGCCATTTCACCGGCTATGAAACCGAGTTGTTGCGAACAGGAAATGCCGGCGAGCATGCCCTTTCCATGCCCCTGGCGCTGGCGCTCGACTATTCTACCGGGTTTTCGGTGGAAACGTACCAGTTCGTGAGTCTGATGGAAAAGTTCGGCGGCGTACTCCCCAGCCCTTTCCCGGAAATCATGAAGCGTGGAGTAGAAGTTTTTCAGATCGAATCGCGCAACCCGCACTTGCACGAAGTGGCCAAAGGCGACGAACATATCAAGGAAATGGTCGAATACTCGCTCTCCGTCCTCTGGCACTCAGGCATCTGCCCTGCCACCTTGAAAAAAGACATTTCCAGCGAATTGCGCCGTTTAAAAATCGTTCGTAAAAACGGGGAACCCATAAAACTCCGGCAGTATCCGGTGCTTTCCACCCTTCACTTTGATGCCGCCGTCCGTAAAATAGATTGGGCCCAATACGGCAACTACAAACCGGTATGATCCACTCAGCCCTTCCGGCCGACCGGCCGCTTGTCATTTTCACCGATCTCGACGGCACGCTGATCGATCACTATAACTACGAAACGCGCGAAAGCGAAGCGGCTATACAAACCCTGGCTGCGCGCCGGATACCGCTCGTGTTTTGTTCTTCCAAAACATTTGCAGAGCAGGTCCATTTGCAACGTTTGCTTGGGATAAACCAACCGTTTATTTTCGAAAATGGCAGTGCCGCGGCTATCCCCGCCGGCTTTTTTTCGGAACGGCCGTACAGCGCCTCCAGGTGCGAAAACGGCTACGATATTGTCGTTTTCGCGCATGCCGATGCCCGGGTCCTGCGCGCTGTGCTGGCACAAATGGAGGGGATAAAAGGGTTTGCCGACACTTCCGACGCCGAACTCTCCGCCGCAACCGGCCTTGCCGGGGCGGCGCTTCAACGCGCCCGGACGCGTTGGTTCACAGAAACCCTACTGACTCCACTGAACCAGGACCGGGTGGATGCGCTACATGCGATATTAAAACCACAAGGGTTCGTACTCAGCCGGGGCGGGCGGTTTTACACCGCACAGTCGGCCGATGTAAACAAAGGCAAAGCCGCTCGATGGATGATGGATATTTTTTGTAAAACATCACCGCAAACCCCGCTTTTTGCAGCGATAGGGGATAGCCCCAACGATGCGCCGATGCTGGAGGTGGTAGATTTGCCGTTTCTGGTGCAACGCCCGGACAAATCCTGGGCTGATATGGATATTCCGGGTATGAGTCGAGTGGAAGGCGTGGGCCCGGCGGGTTTTTCGTTGGTGGTACAACTTTTGATAGCAACGGAAAGTATATAAAATTTGCGGGACGCGCTTATAAACTATTTGATCTCCGTTTCAAACAGTCGCGCTTGTGTTAATTCTTGCCTGCCGCTCTTGTTTCTATCAGGCTATTTCCCTATCTTGCACATCATTCGGCTCATTATGTGCGCACATAGCCGACCCGGGCGGTTTTTCGCCCGATAATCCCCTTTCGGTAATCCGTATTGTTTTTCATGGGAGTTAATTCCCTGCCGGTTATTCGGCAGGATTGACACATTTTTCTTTACTTTAAACCTCTTTTACATGAAAAAGAATGTAAAACAAAATTGCATGCACCACGTTGCGACATTGACGCCCTTCCGTACGCATGCTGACCACAGAAGCCTAAATGTAGTTTGCCATTCCGGATCTATCGGGGGGGGGGATAAAACCACCCCTGGCTAATCTGAAAAACCAAATACTCATATTCATGATCTTGTTTAGCGCTTTTTTCGCACCCCACCTATATGGGCAGACTTGTGATTGCTCTTTATACCCAACACCACCCTACAAATGTATCAAGTCAAATGGCCGAACGTTGGACGAATTGATAGACGCCGGCGACCTGGAGGACTATGATCACGCTCCCGGTGAGATTCAATACATTATCGTGGAAGACGAGATAAACTTTAACGATCCAACCGATCCTCAACCATATATTTTTGCGCCGGGTTCTCAGATATTTATGCTGCCGGGTACCCAGCTGAGCATTCGCAAAGAAGTCGTTTTTGACGGAGTTAATATGTTCGGTTGCGCTGATCCCTGGACCGGCATACAGGTTTTCGCCAACGGCACACTTCGTATGAAAAACAGTGAAATGGCTCAGGCATGCGAAGGAATTATCCTGAGTTCAGGTTCCGATGCTGAGATCATACTCAATAATTTTATTGACAACGGCAAATGTATCCAGGCCTTCGGCAACGTGAACCTTTTAGGAAGAGGTATCGCGCATAATACCTTCGATGGCAACAATTACAGCATTACGCCTTGTTTTGGAGTTAATACCCGGGCGGCAATTGTATTAAACAATGTTCCCCATATCACTATTGGCAACCCGTCCGGCTCTGGCGATCCGAATCAATTCATCAACTATTTCGGAATTTCTGCCACCAATTCCGGTATAGACGTGCACAACTCAAAATTTTCGGATCGACCGCTGGGAACGGGAATTATGTTGAGAGGTATAGGAGGGGTTCATACCGCCAATATATTCGGTCTGGGAAATGATGAGACAGACCCGCCGTTTATTGAAAACTACCGGTTAGGCGTGGATGCCCGAAACTACAACCTTAGAATCGAAAATGCCAATTTCCTAACCACCGTTGACCGCGCTATGATCAGGATAGGGGAAAGCAACCTGCCTTCCCGTTTGGTGTTGTCGAACAACCGGTTTGAAGATTACTCCTTTGCTGCAATAGAAGTTGTCCAATCGACATTTCTGGGTGTAGAAATTGAAGATAACAAGTTCTTCGACAACAATGATTTAAGTTTTACAACAAGCGGAATCCGCTGGGCAGAAAACCAGATTATCGGCACGAATACCACGGCAGGAATTACGGGCAACTATTTTTATGATGAGGAAAAAATCAACACCACTTCTCCTGGTGAATTTTACGATAACAGGGGAATAACCCTTACCAATTCTTCCAATCTGGAAATAGAATATAACAATTTTTACCAGAATTTCGACACTGATGAAAGGCGTGAATACAGGGGAATATGGCTTAATGTGGCGCCTGAAAACGAAATACGCAACAACTTGTTTTACGGCAACTTTGGGCCTTCCGTTGAAGAAGATTCCAATTACCGGGGTATTGACGCGTGGGAGTCCGGCAACAATCTCATTGCTTGCAACCACAGCGAGGGCTTTAACCAAGGCTTCCGTTTTCAGGGGCCCGCCTGCGACCAAACCACCTTTCGTCACAATACCATGGAGGACAACCTGACCGGCCTGAACCTGTGGCCAGGCGCCATCATCGGAGCACAATTCGAGCACGAAAACAAATGGCTCGGAAGCCTGCCCGGCGGCGGCGTGGCTGAAGCGCATTTCGATGGCAATCCGGGGCAAGGGTTGATTTTGATGTCCAAATTTTGGATCAATTCGTCCAACCCGAGCTCGACATTTTGGGCCGATCCGAGGCTTCCGACAGACGACTGGTTTGTATACTCTGGCGGTCAGGAGAGCAATATTCTGCACTGCTACCGGACGCTCCCGCTTCCGCCTTCGGTCTCCGACGCGATGATAATCGACGAAGAGTTCGAGGCGTACAAAAGTTATCCTGCCTCGGAGTGGGAAGCAGCCCTGCGGGCTTTCGGTACACTGGACAACAACCCCGGCCTCCTTGGCGGCTCCACCCCGGAGTCCGACTTTTACGGCGAAAATGATACGACCAATATCGGTAAAATATACCGGGCGATGAAAGACTGGGCCGCCATCCCCCGGCTGACGACAGGCTTTGAATCCGATTGGGTTGCAAATACGACTGCTATCGGCCACAAGCTCGATACGGTTGCCGTAAAGGTAGCCGCAATGGAGACCGCGGCCGATACATTACAAGAGGGTATCGCTCTTGTCCTCACCGCGTTGTACGAGGACCTCGCCGGCCTTCAGGAAGACAATGAAGACCTTGCGGACGAGTACTTGTCCGACGTGGCCGACCGGGCCGACCAACTAGCCTTGGACCTGGGTTATATCATAACCGAAGATATATGGGAACAAAACCTGGTGAAGGTGCTGGCTATTTTTGTAGAGCGCTTGCAGGATGCAGAAGAAACAGAATGGACCACCGCGCACTACGACACCCTGTTATCCATCGCGGACCAATGCCGGCATGAGGGTGGTATTGGGGTAGTATTCGCCCGGGCAGCCATCGGGCAGTTCGACTACGACGACGAGGAAATGTGCCCCGGTTTCTCCGAGGAACGTATCAGCGCCGTCTCTAATGCCCACAGATTGAATGCGGCAATTTCGCCCAATCCTGCTAAAGATCGGTGCCGTATCGTATTCGACCGGCCGATGAACGGAGCATTGATTGTGCGCAACCTGCACGGTCAGGCCGTGCGCAGCATTAATGTGTCGGAAACGACCATACTCGATCTCAATACCCAAGAGCTGCCCTCCGGGATATATTTGCTCGAAGCCCATACTGAGGAAGCGCAACAATTCCTCACCAAGCTTGCGATTATTCGCTGATTTTATGGATTATTCTCTATGGGCTACTGTCGTGCAGAACGGCAGTAGCCCTATTTCCCGTTTCACTTTCCCTATACAGCAATTATGCACAGTATATATTATTGGCGGATACTTATGTTGATTTTGCAAGTACCAACTATTTCTATTGCCCAAAAGCACGACTATAACTGGATTTTTGGCTATTTAAATAATAGTAGTGACACATTACTCGGTGGCGCAAATATAAACTTCAATTATGCCCCTCCCTTCATCTATCGACAACAGAAAAAAGTTAACATGAGCTTCTACTGCGGTGTGTGTAGTGACTCATTGGGACGTCTGCTCTTTTACACCAACGGTATTTCTATTCGGGACACGACCCACAATGTCATGCTCAACGGCGATACCATCAATCCCGGCCCAGTCTGGCTCAATTGGCAGCATGATTCATACCCGAATGGGCCGTTTTGTTTTGGGTTGCCGGCGCCCGGAGCCTCCAACCAGTACTATTTCTTTCACATGGGTACGGCAATTACGACAACAGTAATTACCTCACCTTTTTATTTCACTTTGATCGACATGAACGTCAACAATGGTTTGGGAGCTGTGACAAAAAAGAACCAGGTGTTGTTGCCGGTGGCTGGAGATTATATAGACCCGGTGGCAGTGAAGCATGGCAACGGGCGCGACTGGTGGATCATCACCGGCGCGCTCTCAACACCCACGATTTACACCTTCCTGCTCGACCCGGATGGGGTGCATGGGCCTTTCGAGACCGAAATGGCTTTCGATTTTCCCGGCGATGAGTACCAGTCCGTCAACGCCATGTCGCCCGACGGGCGTACTTACATCCGTTGCGACGGTATAAACGGTTTGCACATCTATGATTTCGACCGCTGCACCGGCACGTTCGGCGGCCTGCGCGTGCTTCCCTTTGCCGATCCGGAATTCTTCGGGTTCGCCACGGTGTTCGCGCCGGACTCCCGGCATTTATATGTATCCTCCCGTCGGTTTGTCACGGTGCTGGACTTGTATGCGACCGACATTGCCGCAACCCTTGACACCTTGGCATATTTAGATGGTCAGGCATCACCTTTTCAGCCTTTCGTAACAGGTTATTGGAATCCAAACCTCGGCCCGGACGGCAAAATATACTATGCCACCACGAATAGTACACTTGCCATGCACGTCATTCACAGTCCTATCCTGCCAGGCTTTGGGGCCGACATGCAGCAGCACGGTCTGGATCTTCCAAAATTTAACGACGGCACCATGTGTCTCTTCCCCAACTACCGGCTGGGTAGGTGGGCCGGCTCGCCCTGCGACACCCTGGGCTACCAAGGGCCGGGCGGCGGCTTCGAGCATCGGGTGTACGAGCCGCCCGCTCAGCGGCGCGGCACAGCCGGCTATACCCTGCTGCCGCCGATAGGAAAACCTTCGGACAAGCCCAGGATCAAACCTCCGGGCATGGCCGAGATGGCCCTGCGGCGGCTGGAGGAACAACGGCGGGAACAAGAGACGAGGGAAGGTGAGGTATGGGAAAAACAGGAGGGAAAACATTAAAAAGAAGAAATATGAAGCGCTTTTTTACCATTAAAAAAGGTCGGCAACCAAACAGAGTGCATGCTTGCCGCGCTTGGAATTTTGTCATTCGTCCACTATTGTGTATTATTTGTTTGACGCTGTGTCATGCTGCCATTGCCCAAAAATCCGGCAGTTTATGGCTCGCGGGGTATGATGAATTTCCGGGTATGCCGGGGTATGGCCATGCTCAAATCCGGATATCTGACGATACCGTACTGGTGGAACCGGCCGCCCTGGCCTTCAACTTCGAAAGCACCGTGGCCGTTATGACCGGCCCGGACGGCAACCTGCTTTTTTATACCAACGGCTGCGAAGTGGCCGACCGCCACCACCAGGTAATGCCCAACGGAGCCGGGCTGAATCCAGGAGACATAGGCGACATGGTATGTCCCGGAAAAGGCTACATCGTACCGCAAGGCGCCATGATTCTGCCCGATCCTGGCAACCCTGCCCGGTACTACCTGCTGCACACAGGCGCATCCTACGATCCCGTGCGCAAACTGCGCCTCGGGCCGCTATACTTTACAGGGGTAGACATGTCCTTGCAAAACGGCCTTGGCGACGTAACCGCCAAAAACAACATATTGCAAGCGGGCGATCTCGGCACTTTCACGGCTGTGCGCCACGGCAACGGACGCGACTGGTGGGTCATCTTACCGGAGTTTGGCAACAGGGTCTGGCACACATTTCTGCTCGGGCCGGACGGGTTTTCACCGATGCCGCCGCAAACCATGCTGCTTTCAGAAGTCGAATGCGAAAAACATATCGGCACAACGGCCTCGCTTCAGGGCGACCGCTTGGCCAATTGGGGTGACTGCAAGGTGACGGTGCTGGACTTCGACCGCTGTGCAGGCGTATTCGCCAATGCGCTGGAACTACCTGCGCCCACGCACTGGATTCCCGGCGGCGGTGTAGCGTTCTCTCCAAGCGGGCGATACCTGTACGCCACATCGCAAAACGTGCTCTTCCGCGCCGACTTGCAGCCCGATCTGCCGGGGCCGATCCGGTTAGATACCGTTCGTTTTTCCTACGATCCGCTCCGGGAGAGTCCGTTCGACGTGCCGGGCAATACGTTTCATGCCCTGGTGAATGGGCCGGACGGGCGCATTTACGGAAACATTCCTTCGCGGGCTAAGCACCTGCACGCCTTGCGCAACCCAGATAGCGATACCATTGCTGTCGCTAAATTGGATTTCCGCGCACGCGGCGTGCCACTCCCGGTGTCCAACGTTCGCACGCTGCCGCATCTGCCCAACTACCGTCTCACCAGTTTGGCCGGCAGTATCTGCGATACGCTCGGCATTGTAGGCGCGCCTGAATTGTCCGCTTTACCCGATGCTTTCCGCATACGCCCCAACCCTGTTCAGGATTTCCTGCTTGTAGATTATCCGGATTATTCCGGGGGGACGCTGCGGGCTACACTGCACAACGTTCAGGGTATGCTTGTAGGGAGCGCGGAGCAGCCGGGCGGTCAATTGCGATTAGTTACGCAAGGCCTGCCCGCGGGCGTGTATGCATTACGATTGTGGTTGGACGAGCGGTATTTAGGTAGCAAGCGAGTATTGGTGGTGCGGGGGAAGGAGTAGACTTTTATCTAACAGACTTATAAAATATTGATTTTCAGTATTTTTATAAAAACCACCGAACTATTTTCGTGATGAAGTGCTGAAAAAACGACATATAAAAACTTTTTGTTTTAATTTTGCGTGTATAACCGGATGAAACGGCCCTTCAACCATCCATACAACGCATCATGGTACAAATAGCCAACCCAATCTACGACGTCGTTTTCAAGTATATGATGAACGACGAGAAGGTAGCCAAACTGCTACTCTCCGCCATCATCGGCAAAGAGGTGCTTTCGCTGGAATTCCGGCCTACCGAACACCATTTCCCCATCGGAGAAATGCTCACAGTGCTCCGTATGGATTTCAGCGCCCGCATTCTCGACGAAGATGGCAACCAGAAACTCATTATTCTCGAACTGCAAAAGGCCAAATTAGCCAGTGATATAATGCGCTTCCGCCGCTACCTGGGCGAACAATACGGAAGTAAAGAAAACGTGGTGCGCGAACCGGCGCCCGAGTACCCCTTCCGGCGCGCACTACCCATCCTCAGCATTTACTTCCTGGGGCATACGCTCGACCACGTAAAAGCGCCCGTGGTGCGCGTAAACCGCGTATACTCGGATGCCGCCACCGGCGAACAAATTCTGGAAAAAGAGGAATTTATCGAAAGCCTAACCCACGACAGTATCATTATTCAAATTCCATATCTCAAAGGCAGGCGCCGTACCGAACTGGAACAACTGCTCGCCCTTTTCGACCAATCCGGTGCTACGGATGATCCCCATTTCCTGACCGTAAATGAAGACGACTTGCCTGAACGCTACCGGCCGCTACTGCGCAGACTTCAAAAAGCTGTGGCCGATCCTACTGTACGGCAAACGATGGAAGCAGAGGATGAAATAATCGAAGAAATTAAAGATTATCAGCGGTTAATCTCTTCAAAAGAAGCCTTCCTTGCAGAGAAGGAAAAAACCATATCAGAAAAAGAAGAAACCATACTGGAGAAGGAAAAAACCATATCGGAGAAGGAAAAAACCATATCGGAAAAGGATAAAACCATATCGGAAAAAGAAAAAACCATATCGGAAAAGGATAAAGAATTGCTCAAAAAAAGGGAACAACTTGAAAGAGCCATCATAACGATACATGCTTCCGGAACTGATCCGGAAAAGCTCGCGGATATTTTCAACCTGCCACTTGGCGAGATAAGGGCAATATTGGAAAATCACCCAGATTAGCGCATCTAACTTACACGATATAGTCATGTCTTTCAATCCAGTTTCAATCCGTGGCGCCGCTGCCATTATATTTTTGTTATTCGGGTCACTATATGCCGCTGCACAACACAACACCCGGCAATACGTCGTGCCTACCGATTCCCTCGTGCGCCAAAATCTGGCCGAATGGCAAGGCCTGAAATTCGGGCTGCTGATGCACTGGGGGCCGTACAGCCAGTGGGGCGTGGTGGAAAGCTGGAGCCTCTGCCCCGAGGACGAGGGTTGGTGCGAACGCCGGGGGCCGTATGCCGGCGATTGGCACGGTTATAAAAAAGCGTACGATCAGTTGCCGGCGACCTTTTATCCGCTGCGTTTTGCACCGGAACAATGGGCCGCCGCCGCCCAACAAGCCGGCATGCGCTACGTAGTATTTACGACCAAACACCACGACGGTTTTTGCATGTTCGACACCAAACAAACGGATTATAAAATTACCGATCCGCAATGCGCTTTTTCCAAAAATCCAAAGGCGGATGTGACCCTTGAAATTTTCAATGCTTTCCGGGCACAGGGTTTTAAGGTGGGCGCTTATTTTTCAAAACCCGACTGGCACAGCACCGATTTCTGGTGGCCTTATTTCCCGCCGAAAGACCGCAATATCAATTACGACCTGAAAAAATACCCGGAGCGATACAAACAATTTAAAGAATTTACTTTCCGGCAACTGGAAGAACTATGTACCAACTACGGCCGCCTCGACCTGCTGTGGCTCGACGGCGCCTGGGTGCGCCCGGCCCGCACCATCAACCGGGAAGAATCCTGGCAGCGCGGTATTCCGGAAGGGCAGGACGCAGACATGCCGCGTATCGCCGCGATGGCCCGCAAACGCCAGCCCGGCATCATGGTGGTGGATCGCTGGATTCCGGGCGAATACGAAAACTACCTCACCCCGGAGCAGGGCATCCCGCCGGCGCCGCTCGGCGTCCCCTGGGAAACCTGTATGACCATGGGCGATTCGTGGTCCTATATTTTTAATGAAAATTACAAGAGCCCGCGCCGCCTCATCCATACCCTCTGCGATGTGGTGAGCAAGGGCGGCAACCTGCTCCTGAATATCGCGCCCGGCCCCGACGGTGCTTGGGACCCTGCTGCGTACGAACGCCTGCGCGCTATCGGCAATTGGATGACCGTGAACGGAGAAGCCATTTACGGTACCACGACGCCACTTAACGGCGTGTTCCAACGCGACAATTTTGCCTTTACCCAAAAGGGCAAGGATTGGTATGCCATTTATTTAGCAAAAGAAGGCGAGACACAAATGCCCGATGAAATCCGGCTCTCCAGCCTGCATCTTCCGGAGGGCGCCCGGGTAGAGCTCTTGGGGACCCCGGGCACTGTTTCGTGGATAATTGCCGGAGATGATACCGTTTTACAAACCCCGCAAACCGCCCGGCAATATCCGCCCTGCGATTACGCCTGGGTGTTTAAGGTGCGGATTTGATACGGGCGGCGCAAATCAACAAACCGCCGATTCAACATCTGTCGGGAAAATCTGTTACTTTTGTCGTAAATTTAATGTTCCGCCTGCCCATGCTTCAAAACTGGATAAAAGACCTGGTAGAACGGCACGCTTTCGGCGTATGCCAATATCTGGGAGAAAAAATGCACGTGGCGCCTGCCGAAGTGCGCAAATATTTTATTTACACCTCCTTTATTGCCGTGGGCTCGCCGCTGATTCTCTATCTCATGGTGGCTTTTTGGGTGAATTTGCGCCGGTATATCCGGCGCGGGCGAAGTGTGTTGTGGGAATAAAAAGGTTTGAAGGTTTGGGGGTTTGAAGGTTTCTGGTTGGAAGGTTTGAAGGTTTCTGGTTGGAAGGTTACAGGTTAGTGTAGATGGTTGGGCTCAAACCAGAAACCTTCAAACCCCTAAACCCCCAAACCTCCAACCCCCCAAACCTTCAAACCTTTTTATTACAACCACTTGTTTCTCCGGAAATAATACAACATACTCAGCGAAGCGAGCAGCATCGATCCCAGCACGAAAAAATAACCCAAGTGCCAGTGCAGTTCCGGCATGTTGTCGAAATTCATGCCGTAGAGGCCGGCGATAAAAGAGAGCGGGATAAAAATGGTGCTGATGATGGTGAGTAGGCGCATGACGTTATTCAGCCGGTTGCTGATTTCTGCCTGGTAAAGCGATTCCACCCCCGACAGAATTTCACGGTAATTATCGATGCTGTCTAAAATTTGCGTTACGTGATCCATCAGATCGCGGAGGTAAAGCCGGTTGGAATCGTCGACGAAGGGGCAATCGGTTCGGTAGAACCGGGCGGCGGCGTCGCGCAGGGGCATTACCCGGTGGCGAAAATTGTTGATGATGTGTTTAAGTTCGAATATCCGGGCTTTGGAAACCGGTTCCGCACTGTCGGCGTCGTTCAGCGTCCCCTCAATTTCCAGCAGGGTGTTTTCAATTTCATCCAGCACCAGGTAGTAGTTGTCCACAATGGTATCGAGTATGGCGTAGGCGAGGTAATCGGAACCTTTTTTGCGGAGCCGGCCGACCCCTTCCTGGATACGTTTGCGCACGGTCAGCAGGGTATCGTCGGGGTCCTCCTGAAAGGAAATCACAAACTGCTGGCCGATAAAAACGGCAATTTGTTCGCTGTTCAACTCCAATGGTTCTGTATCCAGGCGGAGGTGGTGTACGATAAAGAACAGGCCGTTGTCGTATTCTTCTAATTTGGCGCGTTGTTGCGTGTTCAGTACATCTTCTAAAACCAGGGGATGTAACTCGAAATCGCTGCCGACCCGTTCAACCATTGCCGTATCGGTTAGCCCGCGGACGTCAATCCAGACCAATTCACCGGGCTGAGCCGGCGCCTGCGCATACCCTTGGTGTTCCGCGTACTGATCGGGGCTAAAGCGGACCGTCTGAACCAGCGCCGGGTTCTCCTCGCGGTGTCCGGTGTAGATCAGGGAGCCGGGGGGCAAACCTTTTTTGCGAATTTTTTTGTGCCGTTTTTTGCTCATGGAGCAAAAGTAGTTTGCGAGTCGGGCAAAAAATGAAGAAAACAAAAATTTGCGCTGAAAACGTAAAAACTTCTGAAATGCAAGGGATTGCAGGGATGTTAAATATGGAATTTAACGCGCAATTATGACGTACCGCTAAATTGGTACGGTTTTTGGCATTTGTACGACATTGCGAAAAACGACGTGCCCGCAGACCACTGCCCGGATGTTTTACCAAAAAAATCTTGATGAACGATTAGAATACTTAATTTTTTTGTTTTCAGCGGTTTATGCCTGATTTGCCTAAACCCGACATGAAAAATTGTTACAATCGTTTGGAGTTTTAGCCGTAAACTTGCGCCGTTTTTTAATCCTTTAATCGCTGCCTACGGTCGGTATAATCGTTATGGTTTCTCTTGATGGTCTCACTTTTGGTTTCAACCCAGTGCGAAGTCTATTGTAAACTATTATTTATCATTCCAAACCGATCGCTTTAATGAAGAGAATAATACACTTCTTCAGAATCCTTCCCATTAATTATTTTCCCTATTCATCAAACATTTTGACCATGAACAGCAACCTGACTCAGCGTTGGTTGGCTCGCGTAGCCATGCCCGTGATAGTGCTTTTAGGGTTTGCACTGCGCGCACAGGCTCAGTGTGACATCACTTGGCCGAGCAGCCCAAATCCGGTACAATTCTCCTTAGTTATCGATCCGGTTACGGGCGATGCTGAATTGAATCATATCCCGGTGGCGGCTAACGGCGTTACCAGCTCGATGTGCGGCCCACTGAACGATAACAAAGTTCGGTTTTACACTACCGCCGCCAAAACGACCTTTGTGAATCCCGGAGCGCCGTATCACCTGCTCTACGATTGCAGCGACGTCGGCCAGACGGTTACCATTTGGGTTGCCATCAACGACGGCACCACCGGTAATATGAGCCTGAATCCCGCCAGCGAAAGCGCGGCCGTGCCGATTCAACTCACCATTATTGATTTGAAATTACCCACCGCAGGGCCTTCCCCGCTCAACGTGACGGTGAATACGTCGGACGATGGCTCGGGCAACTGCACCCTCACCGATATCTTTGCCAGTACCTTCCAGGATATTGCCATTTTCGGCGTTCCTGCGCCCCCGCTGGGCCAAAGCGAGTTTACAGACAATTGTTTGGATAGCCTGACGGTCACGTATCAATTTTCCGGAGCGACGATCATACCGGAAACCGTAGCGGATAACACCCCGGTGGAATTTGCGCCTAATTCATTTGATGCCGGCATTTTAACCTTCAATGCCGGTGTAACAACCGTTACCTACCGTATATACGACGACCTCGCCGATCCAATGCACCTGACACCTTTAGTGATAACGGTGAACGTTACGGTGATCGACGATGAAAACCCAGTAATCACCTGCCCGGCCAACCAAAATATAAATACGGCGCCGGGTATATGCACAGCCACGGTGACCAACCTTGCCCCGGCTGCGCTGAGCGACAACTGCGCCGTGACCGTCCTCTCCTGGACGGCTCCGGGCGCCTCCCCCGCCGCTTCGGCCGTGACGGGTATTAATAACCTGACAGCAACTTTCCCGCTTGGAACGACCACGGTGACCTTTACCGCTAAAGATGCCGGCGGCCTCACGGCCAGCTGTAATTTTGACGTAGTGGTTGCTGACATGGAATTACCAACGATCACCTGCCCTGCAGATATGACAGTTACGGCAGCCGCTCCGCTGGCTTGTAATTATGTGGCCGGTACGGAACTCGACTACCTCACGATCAGCGATAACTGCTCTTCCGTTACGCCGACCAACAATATCGACGGCACGGCCTCCCTGAACGGCGAGTCATTCCTATTGGGTACTACTAATATTATCTGGACGGCAACCGACCCCTCCGCCAACACCAAAACCTGCTCCTTTAGCCTGACGGTTGAAGATGTGGATTCTCCGGCCGGTCCGGGCGCCGCGCAGGTCATCAATGTAAATGTAACGCCGGGCGATTGCTCGGCCACGGTTTCGTACGAATATCCGGGCCTGTTTTTCTACAACCCGGATGAATGCACCCCGCCGGTTATCCTGACGGAAGGCCCGGCAACGGTGAACGGCATGGTAGATCCGGGTTTCCTATTCCCGGCGCTGCCGGCTTTCGACCCGTTCTCCGGCCGGATGAACCTTATTTTCGGCGCCGGTGTGACGATGCAATTCCCGGTGGGACAAACCATTATCCCCTATACCTGGAAGGACCAGGCCGGTAACGACTCTACCGAACTCGTGATCATCAATGTGTTTGAAAACGTACCGCCCGTGGCTATTTGCCAACCCGCGCTGGTTACTTTGCCCGTTAATACTAACGGCGAAGCCACACTGACGACGGCTATGGTGAACAATGGTTCCAACGACAACTGCTCCGGCGTGACCCTCGCGCTCTCGCAAACGGCTTTTTCCTGCGCCGATCTGGCGGGCACGCACGTTGTGACCCTGACCGTGACGGACGCTGCTACGAATACCGCTACCTGCACGGTCACCGTGGATGTAGTGGACAACCTCGCTCCACAGGTCCTCTGCCCCGGCAGTAAAACGGTCACGACCAATTCGGGTTGTACGGCCGATAACATCGCCGGCCTCGGCATGAGCCTCATTATGGCAAACACCCCGCTTTTGTCGGGACAGTTCTCCGACAATTGCACCGGCGCTTCGGTTGCCTGGCAACTCAGCGGCGCCACCATGGGTTCGGGCTCCGGCTCGGTTCCGGTGGCCACTGCGTTCAATAAAGGTGTCACCACGGTTACCTACACGGTTACGGATGGCAGCGGCAACAATGCCGTTTGCAACTTCTCCGTAAACGTACTCGACAACACGCCGCCGGTTTGGACCGGTACCGGCCAGGCGCCGGGCAGCACCATCACGTCAAATGCCAATATCGGCGGCTGTATCGCCCAGGTGAGCTGGACGGATCCGACCTTCACCGATGCCTGCACTCCGCCGGTTATCGTGACTAAAACGCACAATCCGGGCGCCTTCTTTACCTTCGGATCTACCACGGTGACCTATACGGCCATCGACGGCGTCGGCAATGTGGGCACCCATACCTTTACGGTAAATGTGGTGGATACGCAGGCGCCGACAGCCAAATGTAAAGACATTACGCTTTCGCTCGACGCTATGGGATCGGCGACTGTGACGGCGCCGCAGGTGGACAACCTGAGCACCGATAACTGCTTTTTCTCTTACTCTTCCGGTTCGGCAACATATAACTGCACGAACTTAGGCCCGAACAACTATACGCTTCAGATCACCGACGGTTCCGGCAACACCGCTACTTGTGTATCGGTCGTTACGGTGCAGGACCTGATCCCGCCAGTGGCGCTTTGTACGAACGTTTCGCCGATCAACCTCGACGCCAACGGCTCGTTTGTGCTAAATGCGACTACCGTAAACAACAACAGCACGGACAATACTTACCCGCAATGCGCGATGTCTTATGCGGTTTCCCTCGATGGCGGCGCATTCGGTCCGTCCTTTACATTTAACTGCATTCATTTGGGCAACCGCCTACTCACGCTGCGCGTGACGGATGCTGCCGGTAATACGGCTACCTGTACCCAGGTAGTAGACGTAAAAGACGTAACGCCGCCTTCCATCACGGCTCCGGCGAACATCACGATAAACTGCGATGAATCCAACGCCCCGGCTAATACGGGTACTTTTTCGGGCGTTAGCGATAACTGCGATTTTAATGTCGCGGTCGTTCAACAACCCGATGTGTTCGTTCCGGGCAGCTGCGCGAATTCCTTTTCCATCATTCGCAGCTGGAAAGCGACCGACGATTCCAATAACATGACCACGGTATCGCACACTGTTTTTGTGCAAGATGTGGAAGACCCCATTTTCAATATCCAGAACACAATTGTGATCCAAACGGATGATCCTAGCTTTTGCGACGCTCCGCTGAATCTGCAATTGACGCAGGATAGTGTTTCGGACAATTGCACGACTAATTTCGGTCTTTTCGACATTACCTATACCATTAATTATCCGACACCCGATTACGGCTATGTGGATGTGACCATCCCGACGCCCGGCACCGTGATACCCGTTGGCTTCTTCCCAATCGGCACTACGGTGGTTACCTGGAATGTAGAAGATGAATGCGGTAATGCAGTTTCTTCTTCGGTAACAATTATCGTAGAAGACACCAAAGCCCCGATATTTACGAATGGGTACGAAGCCAACTGCGGTAAAACCTATGTTTTGCCGAATACTTCCGGCACTTGCTCGAACCTATTTACCTGGTCACGCCCGAATGCAGTATTCGATCATGTTTTTGACTGCCTGAATTTCAGCGTACAAGAGCAAATCAGCAACCCGACGGTTCAATCTGCCCTTAACCTGACCAATCCGTTTAATTACAATGCCACGCTGTCGTTCCAGATTTTCCCCACGGCACAATTCCCGGTAGGCATCACAACCGTAACCTACACGGCGACGGATGCAGAAGGTAATACCTCCACCTGCGCTTTCACCGTAGAAATACAGGATACGCAAGCGCCGACGCTTACCTGCCCGCCGAATCAAACGCTGCTGGCCACCTGCCCAACCGCACAGATTCCAAACTATACTAACCTGGTTGCCGTGGCAGATAACTGCGGTAACAATGTGCAAATGTCTCAAAGCATTGCTCCGGGTACTACACTGGGCGCTATTTTCGCCCCCAATCCGCCGGCTGCCGGCAATCAGTTTACCATTGTGGTAACGGGCAATGACGGATATAACAGTTCCACCTGTTCCTTCACGGTGACCCTGCAAGACGGCGATGCGCCGATCCCGACAGTGGCCAACCTGCCGGCACTGATCGACTCTTGCGGCACCCTGGTGGTATTTGCCCCTTCCGCACTTGATCCCTGCAACCCGGCCGCCGATACGATTTTCGGATCGCCCTCTACACCGGTCGGCACATTCCTGAACACCAATCCACCGTCGTACCAGCTCAACCCGGGTAACTACGTAATCACCTGGGTGTACAACGACGGCAACGGCAATATCAGCACGCAACCGCAGAACATCACGGTGCTGAACGATATTTTCCCGCCGGTGGCGATTTGTGTACCGAACCTGACCGTAAACCTGAGCGGTACGACCGGAAAGGCCGGTATTTCGGCTGCCCAGTTAAACAATGGCAGCTTCGACCCGAACGATTGCGGCCCGCTGACCTTCAGCGTCAGTCCCGATACGTTGACTTGCGCCAACGCAGGCCCCAGCCCGACCGTTGTAACGCTGACGGTGCGCGATGTTAAAAACAACCCCGCCACTTGTACTACCAGCATTACGGTGAAAGACGTGACTGCTCCTGCTTTGTCGACTCCGCCGGTAAACGTAACCATCGAAGCCTGCGATACGATCCCGGCTCCGGCTATTCTGACGTCCACCGACGCCTGCGCCGGCACCTCGATGATAACACCGGTGCAAGTATCCACACAGGACACCTCCGGCGGATTCCTGAAATACAACTACACGATTACCCGTACCTGGACCAGCAGCGATGCCTCCGGTAATTCCACTTCGGCTTCGCGTTCGATTACGGTAAAAGATACGAAAAAACCAACCTTCGTGGGCGCTCCCACGATGATTATGGTGGTTACCGACCCGGACCGCATTACCTGCGATGACACCGTAAGCATCAACATTTTGCCTTTTGTAAAAGATTGCGCAACCGGCGCCGACCTTTCGGTGACCAACAACAAGGAGCCCGGCGACGGTGGCAACCTGAGCGCCATCTTTACTGTTGGCACCCACACGGTTATTTTTACCGCAGCCGACATCAGCGGCAATTCCGCGACATACACCGTGACGGTAGTAGTGAAAGACGGTACGCCACCAACGGCGGTTTGTATCAACGGCGTTAGCGCGGCCCTTCAACCCTCCGGAACAGTAGTGGTAAACACCGCCCAGTTCAATAACAACAGCAGCGACAACTGCACCGGCGCCGGCCAGTTGGACCTGAAAATCCAGCGTTTGGATAAAGATACCCTGCAAGCGCCGACCAATACCCTGACATATGATTGCAACGATGCCGACGGCGTGACGCAACATCCGATCAAACTGTTTGTAACCGACGCTTCCGGAAATATGTCGATGTGCGAAACCTACATCGTCATTCAGGATAATGTTGATCCGACCATCACGTTGTGCCCACAAGGAAAAACTGTGCTTTGCACGGATGCTCTTTCTACGCAGGTTCATGGCACGGCGCTGGCGACCGACAATTGCCCGAATAATGTGACGATTTCCTTTAGTGATTCCCTGGCTGCGGATACTTCCGGACAACATTGTTACCTGATAAACCGGATATGGATTGCCTCCGACCTGGCTAATAACACGGTTTCCTGCGTACAAACCTTCAGCGTGATTGATACGATAGCGCCAGTATTGTCGCAATATCCGGTAAACATCACCATTTCCTGCAGCGAAAACCTGTCGCCGCCCAGCAATATCACGGCAAGCGACAACTGTACGGATAGTGTAGCCGTTGTTTTTGTACAGGACACGACCGACATTTCGCAAGGATTGTGCGGCAAATACAGCTACAAAATCACCCGTACCCGCACGGCAGTTGATGACTGCGGTAACACGGAGACTTATACGAATACAATCACGGTTGTAGATAACGAGGCGCCGAAATTCCCGGGTTTGCCGGACACGCTCACGTTCTCCTCGGCCAACTTCCCGGCCAACTCCAATTGTTTGGTGCCGGTGGCACTGAATGCGGCGCAGTATATCGTGGATTGCGCGCCGATCAATGAACTTTTAGTCCTGAACGACGCCCCGCATGGCAATGATTCCCTCGATGCCGGCGGAAACTACGCCGTGGGAACCTACAAGGTTCGTTTTACGGCAACCGACCCCTGCGGCAATGTGGGCAAAGATTCGGTGATTGTAGTCGTAGTGGATAATAGCAAGCCGACCGCTATCTGTAACAACAACGTGGTCATCTCCTTAGGTACCGACGGCAAAGCTACTATCCAGCCCGACGACATCGACCTGGGTAGCAGCGACAACTGCGGTATCGATACGATGTTCCTGAACGTTGCTACCTTCGATTGCGCCGATCTCGGCCCGCAAGCAGTTACATTGACTGTTGTAGACCCATACGGCAACGAGAACACCTGCACGGTGAACGTCAATGTCACGCTGGGCAACGGCGCGGGCTTCAACCTGGTGACCACCGGTACGCCGGAAAGCTATTTCGGCGCCGATAACGGCACCGCAACGGCAGTGGCTACAGGTGGTTCCGGCAACTTCTCTTACGCCTGGAGCAACAGTGGCAATGTGGCCGCGCTCACCAACCTGAGCGCCGGCACCTATACCATAACAGTGACAGACACCACAACCGGTTGTCTGCAAACAGATACGGCAATCGTTTTAGCGGGCGCCAAACTGAAAATCACCCTGGGCAATGTCAGCGGCTCGCAAGGCCAAACGGTACAAGTGCCGGTGACTGTGGATAATTTCAACGCCATGGTAGGTCTCTCTTTCAGCCTGAATGTGACGAACAATGCAGTGGGAACCATTACCGGTTCTTCCAGCCCGAATGCAGGCCTGACAGGTCTGGGCGGCGGTCTGAACGTAGTCGGCAACAGCCTTACGGTCTTCTGGGCCGGCGGTACGCCGGTAAACCTGCCCAACGGCTCGGTACTGTTCAACCTGAATGTATTGTTGGGCAATGCCCCCATCGGTTCTACCAGCCCCGTGACTATCGACGGTACGCCGACGGCATTGAGTTTCCAGCAGGATTCGGCGGGCAGCCCTGTGGCCACTATGGCCGACCTGATGAACGGCTCGGTAACCATCGACAGCGTCATGCTCAACGATATTGAAATCTCGGGTCTGATAAAAACCTGGGCAGGTACCGGTACCCCGGTGCCGAATGTAACCGTAGACCTGACGGGTAGCGTAACAGATTCCAAACTAACCGATGTTGCGGGTAACTATTTGTTTACCCTGCCCTTCACATCAACCGGAACACTCACCCCGAAAAAATCGGTGACGTCCAACTTCAGCCAGGGCATCAACGTGGGCGACCTGCTGGCCATTCAAAATCACGCAGCCAGTGTCATCACGCTACAGAACCCATACCAATACGTGGCTGGCGACGTGAACAACAACGGTAAAGTGGACCTTCCTGACTACCTGCTCGTACAACAACTTATTTTGGGTACGGTGCAGCACTATAGCAATAACGCGCCAGACTGGAAATTTGTGCCGTCTTTGTACATGTTCCCGTCGCCTAACCCACTCAGTGTGCCTTATCCGCAAACATCGTCTTTCGTATGCTGTAATGATTCCATCATGAATTTCACAGCAGTCCGCATCGGCGACGTAACGGGTAACGCCCCGGTGAACAATATCAACAGCGACATCAACGACCGCTCCGGCAACGTGTTCAAATTCCGTCTGGATGAACAAACCGTGCGTGCCGGTGAACTGATCTCGGTGCCGTTCCGGGCAAGCGATTTCAACGGGCGCCACGCTTACCAGATGACGATTCAGTTCGATCCGAATATGCTTGAACTGGCCGACATCCAGCCCGGTGTGCTGCCCAACCTCGGTAACGCTAACTTTGGCACCGCAAATCTGGCCGACGGCTACCTCACGAATCTGTGGGTGAGCACCAATCCGGTGACGCTGGCAGAGGGCGACGTACTCTTCACGTTGACGTTCCGCGCCACGGGCAACAGCCAGTCCTTGTCGGATCTGCTGCGCCCGAGTTCGGAAATCACCTACGCCGAAGCACTTGATTCCGACGGTAATTCGATGAGCATCGAGTTCGACTGGAACCTGGCGTCGAGCAACAACGAGGCCGACCGCACGGCGTTTGCGCTGTACCAAAACCAGCCGAACCCGTTCCGCGAGCAAACCACGATCGGATTCCGCCTGCCGCAAAGCGGCCGCGCTATCCTGCGTGTGTTCAGCACCGACGGCCGTCTGGTTAAAATGGTAGTGGGCAACTTTGCCCAGGGATACAATACCGTGGATTTCCAAAAGTACGAACTGGGCGCCCCCGGCGTTTACTGGTACGAACTGGAAAGCACGACGCATAGTGACCGCAAAAAGATGATTTTGATTGACTAAAAGGTTTGGAGGTTTGGAGGTTTGGGGGTTTGGGGGTTGGAGGTTTGGGGGTTGGAGGTTTGGAGGCGGGGTTTTCAACCCTAAATCCTAAACCCTAAATCCTAAACCCCCAAACCCTAAACCCCAAACCCTAAACCTTAAACCTTAAAAAGAATTCTCTCATCGCATGACAATTAAAACCATGAGAAATAAACTACTAATCCTCATCTTTTTTGCGGCGCTGTTTGCTCCGGCCATTACAAGGGCCCAGACAGTGTTCTTAAAAGCCGATTCAGTCACCGTTCCCTGCCAGGCAGCGGATACGTTTCTGATACCGCTGCGTTTGTATGATTTTACAAACGTCGCCGGGCTGCAATTCACGTTTTCCTGGAATGCCGCCCATCTGGATTACGCTTATATCACACAAATCAACCCGGCATTTCAAAGCATCGGCTTCGATACGACCAACACCCTTGTCAATTCAGGAAATTTTACGTTTTCCTGGACGGCCATTGGTGGCCTGAGCATACCGGACTCCTCGATATTGATGTCGGTCGCTTTTATCCGGATTGGCGGCCCGGCAACACTGGTTGAGTTTACCAATACTATAACGGACATCGTGGCTATCGATCCATTGGGTAATGAACTGGTCGTGAACACCACGCCCGGCCTCGTCAACCCCATCGATACGGAGCCGCCGACGATCAGTTGCCCGGATAGTCTTATTCTTCCGGTAACTGGCCCAACAGCAGTAAACAACATCGCGCCAATTTCGGTGTTGGACAATTGTATCGTTCAATCGACCGGCTGGACCTCTTCCGGCGCTACAACGGCCAATTTCCCTAACGATCCGGATGCAAGCGGCGCCGTTTTTAATATCGGCCAATCGACGGTAACTTATACCGTGACCGACGTGGGAGGCAATACCAGTGCCTGCTCCTTCTTAATCGATCTGCAACTAATGCCCGGCGATTCGCTCACACTGATCGCTTCCAATGAAACGGCCTCCTGCGGTGAAACGGTGACCGTTTATATCACCACCCTCAATTTCGATTCACTGGCCGGCCTGCAATTTTCCTTAGGTTGGAACCCGGCGATTCTGCAATTCGACACTTTTGGCAACTTCAACCCTGCAATGCAGTTGGACGTATCCAATTTCGGAAACGCCCAAACCGGCAACGGTTTCCTGGGTTTTGCCTGGACGACACCCAACCTGCTGGCCGGTATCACGCTGGCCAATGGCGACACCCTTTTTAGCCTCACATTCACCGTAACTGGCGGAAACAATACCAATTCAGGTATTCTGTTCGGTAATTTTCCTACTGATTTGTCTGCTTTTATTATCAATCCGCCGGATGAAATCGGATTTCTAACTGTAAACGGCTCGGTCACTATTCTCGACACGGAACCGCCGTCGATCGTTTGCCCGGGCAATGTGTCGGTGATGGCGCCTACCGGCAGCATCACCGCCACGGTAAACAACCTGGAACCCACGACACTGACGGACAATTGCGGCGGCGTTTCGCTCTCTTACCAGCAGTCCGGCGTGACTTCCGGACAGGGCCAGGGCCCGGCCAACGGCGTGTACAATGCCGGCACCACCACCGTTACATATACCGCCGCCGATGCGGCCGGAAATACGGCAACCTGCTCGTTCACCGTAATGGTGGACGCCGGCACCCCGCTGACCCTGCTGCTCGATACAGTGGGCAATGATTGTCAGGGGGGTGACCCAAAGGTTTGCGTTGACCTGTCGGTACGCGATTTCGTAGACATCATCGGTTTGCAGTTCAATGTAGTTTGGGATATGGCGGTGTTGAGTTTCGATTCCGTCACCAACCAATACCCGGGATTGAACCTGTCGCCCACCATGTTTTTTGGCTTTACTTCCACATCCGGCGGCACCCTTCAGTTTTTCGGCGGCAACTCGGGCGGCTGGCCGAATATTCCGGACGACAGCACATTCGTTACGATATGTTTTACGGTGAAAAACGCCAACGCGGCTACTGATATCAGCTTTTCCGGTACGATAGATGCCGTGAACAGTGCGTTCAACTCGGTACCGA
Organism: Bacteroidota bacterium; assembly: GCA_963169325.1. Lineage (GTDB taxonomy): Bacteria > Bacteroidota > Bacteroidia > Chitinophagales > Saprospiraceae > M3007. The sequence goes on along the minus strand of CAUJEY010000233.1, from coordinate 9,676 downwards.
TCCTGACCGTAAACGGTTATTTTGAAAGCGTCGACCTCACACCGCCCACGCCGTTCTGCCCGGCAGATACGCTGGTAAAAGCCGTGGGGAGCGAATGTAATGCCAACGTGACCATCGATATGGCGCAAGCGACGGACGCATGCAGCGGGATCGCGAGCATTACCAACGATCAAACGGACGATATTTACCCTTCCGGTGTGACCATCGTTACTTTTACTATAGTAGACAATGCCGGCAACACGGCCACTTGCACCATGTCGGTGACCGTTCAGGACAGCCTGCCACCACAAATTTTTGGTTGCCCCACCGACATTTCCGTCGACCTTGGGCCACAGGATTGTTTTACCCCGGTTTCCTGGACGGCGCCTACCGCTTTTGATCCGTGTAACCCGAATTCGACGCCGCAACTCGTATCCTCCGCGCTGCCCGGCGCCGAATTTCCGATTGGCGACAGCTTAGTGACGTACACGGCCATCGATATTTTCGGTGATTCAGCCGTCTGTTCTTTCACGGTAATGGTGCGCGACACGATAAATCCGACGCTTATTTGTCCGGGCGATTTCACGCAAACCGTCTTGGACACTACCTGCACGGCAATCGTCACCTGGGCGGTACCCACCCCATCCGACAACTGCGACCTGGATCTGTCGCTGGATAGCAATTTACAACCCGACACTACCCTGCCAACCGGCGAAACGGTAGTGACGTATTCTGCAACGGACGATTATGGGAACCAGACGACTTGTTCTTTTACCATTTCGGTACTTGATGTGAGTACGCCGGCGCTGGATACCTGCCCGGCTGATATATCCCTGATAGCACTACCGGATACCTGCGGCGCTTTCGCCACGTGGACCGCGCCAGGGGTTACCGACGATTGTGATCCTAACGTAACCCTTACTTCGACAGACAGTTCCGGGGCATTTTTCCCGGTCGGTACTACCATAGTGGAGTACCTGGCGGCGGATAACAGCGGCAATACGGTCAATTGTTTATTCTCGGTGACCGTTTCGGAAAATGTACCGCCGGTAATCGCGGGTTGCCCCATGGACCAGGTATTTATTTTGCCGGCTAGCAGATGCGATACCCTCGTGACCTGGACGCCGCCTACTGCGACGGATAATTGCGCATTAGATTCTCTCACGACGACAAACCAGCCCGGCACTACGTTTTCCACCGGAACCCACCTTGTTACCTACACGGCTTTCGACGCAACAGGCAATACGTCCATCTGTACGTTTACGGTGACGGTACAGGATATTATCCCGCCGGTATTTACCAGTTGCCCGGGCGATACGATCATAGCAAACGCCAGTCCCTGCGGCGTTGTGGTGAACTGGCAATGGCCGACGGCTACCGATAACTGCCAACTGGAGTCCATCACCGCGACAAAATTGCCGACCGACACCCTTTTCTCGCAAATAACCAACGTATTGGTTTTTGCTGTGGACGCGAGCAACAATTCCGACACTTGCGCCTTCACGATAACCTTAGACGTAGTGATCGTGCCGCCGACGTTCAATAATTTCCCGGCGGACGTTACCATGTCGGGTTGTGCCCAAACCATCACCTGGACGATTCCTACGGCCGGTTCCAACTTCTGCGAACCGCCCATCATCACCCAGGTACCTGACACGATCATGCCGGGCGATACGTTCCCCATAGGCGTCACGAAGATTGTGTACTTAGCCCTGGATTCCAGTGGCGCATTGGTACACAGCGATACGTTTACCATAACGATTGTGGAAGATACGCCGCCGCTCATCGATTGCCCGTCTGCGGAAGTGGTCGTGAATGTCGGCGGTATCGTTGTTTCCGACCCGGGTGAGTTTATCGATTCCATCGACACTATTTCCACCTGCGACGGGGTCAACCTGACCTTTAGTTTACCGTTGGCTACCGATAACTGTACCGATGATCCTCTGGTTGCACAAACGACCGGGCAGTTCTCCGGGCTTGTTTTTGCTGCTGATTCGACGCATACACTGACCTTCCAGGCTTCCGATGCCGTGGGCAATACAGCCCTGTGCGTGGTGAACGTGGTGGTACAGTCCCTTGGGGCACTTGTTGCGTCGGTTGACCCGCCGGTAGCCTGCCCCGGCGATGAAGTGATTTTGACGGTGGATTCTATCTCCGGCGCCACCTACACCTGGACGGGGCCGCAGCAGCAATACCCGAACAATAGCCAGATCATCGTGATTGCCAGCCCACAGAATGCCGGCACGTACACAGTATTCGCAGAAATCAACGGATGTACGACGCCTGTCGATTCTGTTGAGGTGATATTGCCGGTCATTCAGGCGGTTGCCGATACGTTCAAGGTAAATATCGGCATAGTCGACACCTTCAATGTAGCGAATAATGATCTTATTTTCCCGCCCGGCGATTTTGTGGTGACACCGTTAGTGGATCCGATGCCGGAAGGGCTGACAGACTTAGGCGGCGGCGTGTTCACCTTCCTGGCAACGGAGACCAACCGAACCGCCAGGTTCTTCTACGAACTTTGTTCGGAGACCTGCCCGAACGTGTGCGATACGGTGGCGCTGGTGACGATTCAGGTGAGAGATGAAGATTGTAATTTTATCCCGAACATCATCACGCCGAACGACGATGACGTAAATGACTATTTCACAATACCCTGTCTGGATTCCGGATTATTCCGGGACAACACGATCGTTATTTACAACCAGTGGGGCGACAAGGTGTTTGAAGCCGCCGGATATACCAACGATCCGCAGACCGCCTGGAGAGGAAGACTGAACAATGAACCCGGAAAGGATTTACCCGACGGCGTTTATTTCTATGTGCTCAATACCGGCACTAACGAGCCGCCCAAAAAGGGATTTGTTCAAATTTACAGATGATAAATCTGAGGTTTATGAAGGTTTATGCCGGTTTATAATTATTTATAAATCTCTATAAACTTTCATAAACCGACATAAATCTTCATCAACGCTAAAAAGCCCTTCATCAACAGCAACTATCTCCATCATGAAGAAACTTATTCTACTTCTCCTCATATCGGCGGGCGTCGTTGCCGGCCTCCAGGCCCAGCAAGAGCGCCACTATACGCAGTTTATGTACAACAAACTGCTGATAAACCCGGCTTATTCCGGTGCACGTGGCGTACCGTTTGCGACGGCCATTTACCGGAACCAGTGGATGGGATTCGACGGTGCGCCAAAATCGGTCTTGGCATCTTTCAACTCACCGTTCATTTCGCCTCGGGTAGGTGTGGGCGTCACCATGTCGCATTTTCAAATCGGTCTGGATAAGGAGTTTGCCGCCACTATGGCCTATTCTTATGACCTGATCGGCCAGGAGGAATTTTCGCTGCGTGCTGGAATTATGGGATCGGTGCGTTCGTTAAGCACCGACTTTACCAAGGCCATGCCGGCCAATACGGGCGGTGATCAATCGCTGGATACCGAAAAAAATAATTCGTTTTACGCCAACGTCGGCGCCGGGCTGTATGCGACCATTTCGAGCCGGTTCTATATCGGCTTGTCGATGCCGCGGATGTATTCCAATGACATCAGTTTTAATAACCCCAGTGCCAGCCTGACCGCCAAGGAATACCAGCACTTTTATGCAATGGCCGGGGCAATTCTTCCGCTGAACGAAGACTTCAACCTGATGCCGGCCTTCCTGGTTAAATATGTGAAAAATGCGCCGCTGGATATCGATTTGAACGTTAATCTGGAAATCCGGGACAAATTCACCGCCGGCCTCTCTTACCGTGTCGGTGGCGACGGCCCGGGCGAATCGGTGGATCTGCTGTTGTTCTGGAAGGCACACCCGCAGTTCGGCGTAGGCGTAGCGTATGATGTTACCCTGTCTGATGTGAAAGACTACTCGGCCGGCTCTATTGAATTGTTGTTACAGGTCGATTTAAAACGCAGCAGTAGTGGTGGTAGAAACAAACCAATGTCCAATCCGCGCTTCTTTATGTAGGCCGTCCTGGTAATATTTCGACTATTCAGCGGGTGACTTTAAAAAATTACCCGCTGAATAAAACAACATTTGTAGTATAAACCACGAATTTAACTTAATCTGTTGACTTTCCAATAAAAGGAATATGAGTGCCTTTAAGCATTTAGCATTATCATTCAGCCTGCTGCTTCACATGGGTTTCGCGGCAGCGCAAACATCATCCGGCAGCACGGCGCCGGTAACCGTCGATGTAAAAAACGAAGCTGCGGTGAATACCGAAGGCCTGGACTTCAGTCCGACTTTTTATGAAGATGGCATTGTGTTTATTTCCACCAACACCGCCGGTTTGAAAAAACGTACCGACGAAAAGTTGAAACTGCCGTCCATGTCGATCCTCCGTTCGCAACGCAACACCGACGGCGCCCTGGCCACACCCGTACCCTTTGCCGTGGAGTTATCATCGCTGTATCACGAAGGGCCTGTTTGTTTCGACCGCACGGCGGAAACGATTTATTTTTCCCGGAATGCGGTGATCGGCGGCAAAGCCAAATACGCCAAAGACGATCAGTTGAAAATGCGTTTGTATTCGTCGCAAAAAACCGGTCAGACCTGGAGTGAGCCGCAACCGTTGCCCTTCAACAACAACGAATTCGACGATTGCCACCCGGTGATCAGCATCGATGGAGACAAGCTGTTTTTCGCCTCCAACCGCCCCGGCGGATTTGGCGGCATGGATATTTGGGTGTCTTACCGGGTCGGTGAATCCTGGAGTGAACCCGTCAACCTCGGTGGCGGCGTCAACTCCAAAGGCAACGAAGCCTTTCCGTTTATTCATGCCGATAATACGTTGTACTATGCCTCCGACGGCTTGAGCGGCCAGGGCGGTTTCGACTTGTACTACGTTATTCCGGAAGGCTCCGAATGGACAAAGCCGGTCAACATGGGCGAACCGTTCAATACGGCGGGCGACGATTTCGGCCTGATCGTAGACTTGAATAAAATCAACGGATATTTTTCGTCCAACGGGCAAGTGACCAAAGGAGGCGACGATATTCTGAGTTTTCACACCGAAAATGGCAATCTCGACGATTATCTGTTGCAAAATCAGCGTGTACCCGACCGCGACCTGGACGTAAAAGTCGCCGTAACGGACAAACTCACCGGTACACCCATCGGCGCCGCCGACATACGTGTGCTGAACTACGATGCCAATACCGTGATCGGACGCGACGAAAATGGCAACCTCATCACCATTCAAAAAGTGAATGGCCAGGACGTCATGGTGGCCCTGCCGCCCGACAAAGGAATTACCGGTGAAACGGATAACCAGGGGAATTTTTCCACGGCCGTTAAACCGGGCAACTATGTGGTCATTATATCGAAGGAAGGGTATCAAACCAAACAATTGCGCCTGACCATCTCCAAACCGGGCAACGAGCTCACCGCCGCACTGGAAAAAGCCCCCGGCTCCGGAAAGGTGCGCTGGAATGCTTCCGTATTCAACTATGTGACTAATGCGCCGCTTGCCGGGGCCTTACTGGTGCTGACAAACCAGACCAGCAATGAAAAAGATACCGTCATTGCCGACGCCAACGGCCTGATCGACCACTATCTCTCCCCTACCACCAAGTACAAAGTGGACTTGCATCAGGGCGGGCGATTGATCGGAAGTACCGACATCAATACGGCCGGCTGGAGTCTGCCCAACCAGATCATGATGCAAAATTTCTCGGTGGCGCCCTTGCTGCCAGGAACCGTCATTGAATTACCGAACATCTATTACAATTTCAACGATGCGACGCTTCGGCCCGATGCCCGTAAAGACCTTGACCTCTTGGTATCGCTGATGAAACAACAGCCTACGATTACGATTGAATTGGCCAGCCACACCGATTGCCGCGGCAGTTCCAAATACAACCAGGAACTCAGTCAGCGCAGGGCCAATGGCGTGGTAGATTACCTGGTGTCCAAGGACATTAGCCGCAGCCGCCTCAAACCGGTCGGCTATGGCGAAAGCGAGCCACGCAACAATTGCCAGGACGGCGTCAGCTGCACCGAGCAGGAACACGGGCGCAACCGCCGCACCGAAGTGCGTATCCTGACAGGGGTTCAAGGAGCAGCCATGGTGTATGTGGACGGCCAGGCGGGCTTCGAGCCACCGGCCGATGAATCCGCACCGTCCGCACCGGCATCAGCCGGAGCGCCGGCCAAATCCAATATCAACACTGCGCCGCCGTCATCGTCCGTATCGGTGTCCAGCGGAGATTCCGATCAGTACTACGTGGTCGCAGGCTCTTTTTTGGAAGCCTCGCGTGCCAATTCGCATTTGCAAAAAATACAGGAAGCCGGTCACAGCAATGTCCAGGTTATACGGTTCCCAAACTCGCCGTATCATTCGGTGTGCGTCGACAAATTTAACAGCCGCCGCGATGCCGATAGCCTGAAGCGCCAGTTAGACAAGGAAAATATCGATTCTTTTGTCCGGGCTTTGCCGAAGAGTTGACATTCAACCCGGCATTTATCCAAATTTTAAAACAACGCCCGATTCGGATTTTTTCCGAATCGGGCGTTGTTTACAGATACCCGAAGGCTCAGGATTACTTTATATCTTTGCCTCGCAAAACTTTACACTAATAGGTGTTGTTTCCCCAAACTAAAGAAGCAATATTGTATTCAACATAAACACCGGCAATCACCTGTTTACAAAACAGCCCAACCAACACGACGAAATATGGCCATTATTATTACGGATGAATGTATCAACTGCGGCGCTTGTGAACCCGAATGCCCCAACAACGCCATTTATGAAGGCGGTGTGCAATGGGCGATATCCGACGGCAATACGGTAAAAGGCGCTTATACCCTTGAAGACGGAACGGTAGTGGATGCGCATCATAAAAACATGCCCGTTTCCGATGATTACTACTACATTGTACCGGATAAATGTACCGAATGTGTCGGATTTCACGAAGAACCGCAATGCGCCGCGGTGTGCCCCGTAGATTGTTGTGTACCTGACCCGGATCGTTCAGAAACAAAGGAGCAGTTGCTGGGGAAAAAAGAGCAATTGCATCTTTAAGAGGACATTGCGTCATTTGCCGTCATTGTGGTCATTGCGCCTACAATTCACCTGTTGACTTGCAAGTCCTTCAAAACAGAAATTTCATGGTTCTAATAATTGCCTGCTGCCGGCAACGGCCAGCGGGCAATTTTTTTTGAAGCGACCCGTACGGTTGCGCTGATCCTGTCTGATACACAGGGGCGCCTCCTGTTTCAGGCCGGCGTGGAAGCGGGTGGCAGCATTGAAATTCCGGCGGCGGCGCTTTCGCTGGGAATGAATGTTTTGCGGGTGGAAACGAAGGTGGAAGGGCAAGGGTATGTTTATAAAATCATGCGGATGTAGGTTATTTTATTTCACGCAAAGGCGCAAAGACGCAAAGTAAGAGGGGATGTAATAAGTTTAACCCCTCTTACTTTGCGTCTCGCGTGAAATAAAAACGCCCAACAAGTGTGGTATCGGGTAATCAACCGGGTATCGGCCGGCCGGCCGACGAAACCGTTGCAGGTATTTGGTAAGCCTTGGGATACAGTGCCAGCAAAACAATTGCCCCCACCGCAAAAACACTTTCCACCACCAGCCACTGCATCGCAAAAGCGCCCGGCATCCCGTCCAGCGCAATACTGAGCAGACGCCCCAGAGAGAAGCCGCCGGTGTATAATGCACCCAGAATCAGTCCTTCCCGCCGGGCGCGGAAAGCGGCGTAAAGCCAGAACAATGCAAAAGCCAGGTTGACGCCGCCATAAAGTGCGCGGATAGAGTTGCGGGCGGTGACGTTCCCGAGTTGGACGTCGACGAAGTTCATCACCGTTTGCGGGTCGGCAATGGCTTGCAAGGCAATGTTCAGAGCCGACAGCCCCAACAGAATCAGAAAAATGCGGGAAATCCAGAGATGCGTTTTCATAACGAAACTTTTGTGTTGATGAAAAAATGATGGCACAAAAGTCCGGATGGAAATGTTGGTAAAAATTGATCGGGATCAAGGTTTTTTACATTCCGCAGAAGAGATTCCAAGTTCATTTAGGGCTGTCACTCCTTCAGCATCAATTCCAAATGAATTTGGGAGGTATCCGGCGTCCAGATGTATCCCCAGGATGACGAACGTAAAATCGCCTGAATAGCGGATATCCGGATAATGACCGGTTTTTTCATAAATTACAACTTCAGATATTCCGTTTCGACGATGCTTCCGCCCGTACCCGGCTCAGGGTTTCCGGCTTTATTCGCAAATAAGAGGCGATATATTTCAGCGGTACTAACTGGAAGAGGTGTGGCGCCCGGGCCAGCAAATTGTGGTAACGCGTTTCGGGCGTGGTGGTGGCAATTTCAATTTCCCGCTCGATAATACCAACCAGTACAAAGGCCAGGAGGTCTCCCCAGAATAGCGCAACGCCCGGCCAGCGCTCCCGGGCCTGCTGGAAATCGGAGCGACTGATACCCAGTACGGTGCAGTCTGCCAGAGCCTGAATGGAAAAAGAGGAAGGTTGCTGCCGGACGTAAGAAGGGAAGGAACTCAGTACATTATTTTCGTAGGCAAAACCCACGCATACCTCCTCTTCTTCGACGGGATAGTACAGGCGAAGCACACCCTCGGCAACAAACCAGACATGTTGTTCCGTTTTTCCGGGCGCGCATAAAAAATCGCCCCGGCGCAGGCGGCGTTGTGTCTGCCAGTGTTCGTGCAGATGTAGCGCAGCCTCCTGTGTGAGTTGCGGCTGTTTGCTGAGAAAAGAAAAGAGTTTTTCGCCCGGTGTAATCATATTATTCAAACGCCAAATTGCCGAAGGTGGTGGTCGAGGTGCAGGTGGGTCAGTTCCCCCCATTGCTGTGCGGACAGTGCCCCGAAGGCATGATGCGGATGCCAATAGCCGTTCATTCCGAGTGCAAAACTGTCGTGCAGGTTGGTAAGCAACCGCTGTTTCTCCCGGTTGAAATCGCGTTGCTCCCGAATCACAAAAGCTTTCAGAGTGGGCAGGTTACGGGGGAAGCGGGCTCTGGTCGTCACGTACCAGCGTGCCAGAGGTCTGGTAAACATATTACCTTCCCGTGGCGGGTTTATTTTCCCGAGGCCGGTTTCCAATGGTACATTGAGGTGGGCCAGCATTTGGGCAGACGTCATCTTGCCCCATTGGCGCGGGGAGTCGGGCCGCAGGATTTCGATGCGACGGAGCATCGCGTTAAAGTCGCCCGTATGGAAGATGGTTGCTTTGTTCATACCCGTACAAAGATGAGAAATATCTCGTAGTGTCCCTTTTGACTTTTACATTTTGACTTTTACCTTTTGCCTTCAAATAAAAAAGCCCCCCTCCACCTGTGGAGAGAGGCCATCCCAAAAACCGATTTTAAAGTATGTAAAATCGCTTCCCAGTCTATACGGCAAGGCTCGATGCCGCTTTTTAGTTTCGAGTTTTGAGTTTTGAGTTTCGAGTTGCACAAGTAACTCAAAACCCAAAACTCAAAACCCAAAACTTTTACTTCGTCTGAATCATCTTCTTCGTTGCGCTGTCCGTAGCTGTTTCCAGTTTGTAGTACAGTACGCCCGTCGTGTTCAGCACCGAACGGTCGATCGTAACGGCATTGTAACCGCCCGTGAAGTCGCCCGTTTGCGTGAAGATCATACGGCCCGATTCGTCGAAGATCGTCAGCGTAGCTTCCGATGCCTGCGGCAGGTAGAAGCCAATCTGT
>CAUJEY010000232.1 GCA_963169325.1 Bacteroidota bacterium | reverse complement strand
GACGATCCGGTAGCCATGTATTTAGCCGATATTTTCACCGTGCAGGCCAATCTGGCCGGGGTACCGGCAATGGCCATACCGGCCGGCCGGCATCCGGAAAACGGCATGCCGGTCGGGGTACAGCTGATGGCCGGTTTATGGAAAGAAGCGGATTTACTGGCTTTTGGAAAAGTGTTGAAGCTACAATTGGTATAGATACCCGACATTCAACATAAGGGAACTAATGCGCGCATCTACGGTTGAACCGGTACTAAAGTTGTTTAACCCTAATTGATGGCGCAATTCAAGGCTGATCTGGCCGCGTGTGCCCAATGTCCATACGGTCCCTGCGCCCAGATTAATAAACAACTGCCCCTGCCGGATAAAACGCTCTTGTAAATCCTGTGTTTGATTTCTGGGCAGCCCCGTTTCCTCAGCCAGATTTTTATCCAGACGCGTCTGGTTTTTAAAGATATATGCTCCGGAGGGACCGGTTAAGAAATAAAACCGCTTTTGGCGGAATGGCGTAATTTTAGCAAAAAGGCCGCCTGTAAAGGCATGTAAATCATCTGCCACGGTTCCCTTGAACCCGCTCCCCAGATCATTGGTCATTTCAATATCGAGGTGGTTTCGCCAAACGGCGTATCCGGCTTCGCCCCGCAAGGCCAGCACGGAATTGGCCGACCATTGGCCGATCAATGCGCTGCTGAAGGCTACTCCGGCAGCGTAGTCAAGGTCAAACTCCATACTCTGATTCCATGCGCGCCAATCCCGGAAGGAAAGATTCGGGCCGGCAGAAATACCCACCGACCATTGGGCGGAACTTTGGACGGAAAAATAAAAGAAAAGCAAAGACGGAAGCAAAAGTCGTTGATACATAAAGCAGGAAAATTTAGGTTAATGTGTAGATAAGACAGATAGTTGGTCTCCTAAACCAAGGTTTGGTTGCCTGACATAAAACACGGCCGGGATTTTGGCGTTCTTTTTCCGAAAATTACAACTTAATCAATATTGCTGCCATGACAATTCGTTTGTTCGCTCCCCGCATGATTTTCTCTATCCTCGGTTTATTCCTGTTTCTGCAAGGGACATTTTCCCAAAATTACACCACCGTAAAAACTGCGCCGCCAAAAGCGCTGGCTGCCTTCGAAAACGCGCAGCAATACCTCCAGCAGGGCGACCCCGCGCGCGCATTGCGGGCCTTAGATCAGGCTTTGGGCGTCGATTCCAACTTTATCGAAGCGCGGCTCATCTGGGCCGAGACCCATTTTGATGCCGGGCACTGGACCGAAGCCGAACACGGCTTTGAAGCCGTGATGCGGCTCAACCCTTCGTTTCACCCATCCGTTCCGTTCAACCTGGCCCTCGCCGAATGGCGGCAGGATAAGTTTGGCGAAGCGCACACGCATATCGACAACTTTCTCAAATCAGGAGTCAAAGACGCCGCCCTGATGTACAAGGCTCAACGCCTGGCCGAGAATAGTTTGTTTGCCATGGAAGCCGTTAAAAATCCCGTGCCGTTCGAGCCGCGTTCTGTCGGTAGCGGCATAAACTCAACCAGCGACGAATACCTGCCCTCCCTCACCGCCGACGGCAATACTATGATCTTTACCCGCCGCGACGATTACGACGAAAACTTTTATTCCAGCACCCTTCAGCCCGACGGCTCCTGGGGCAAGGCCGAATTCCTGGAGGGGGTAAATACCACCCAAAACGAAGGCGCCCAAACTATCAGTGCCGACGGCTCCTGGCTGGTATTCACGGCCTGCAACCGCCGCAACGACGGCTCGCAGGGCAGTTGTGACCTGTACTGGTCGCAGCAAAAAAATGACGCCTGGACAAAGTCCACGCCTTTTAGTAATGCTATTAATTCTACCGATTGGGACGCGCAGCCCAGCATCAGTCCCGACGGTAAAACCCTGTTTTTCAGCAGCACCCGCCCGGGCGGGCAAGGGGGCAAAGACCTCTGGTTTACGTCGCGGCTGCCCGGCGGCAAGTGGACTGTTCCTGAAAACCTCGGTCCGGGCATCAACACCCGTGGCGAGGAGCAAACGCCGTTTTTACACCCCGATGGCCAAACCCTGTATTTTACCTCCGACGGCCTCCCGGGTATGGGCGAAAACGATCTTTATTTTGTTCGTAAAAATGAAGACGGCTCGTGGGGCGTTCCGCAAAATTTGGGTTACCCGGTCAACACCAAGGTCAGCGAAGGCACCCTTATGGTAAGTCTCGACGGTAAAACAGCCTATTTCGCCGCCATTCGCCCCGGTAGCAACGGTAGTATCGATATTTATGCATTCGACCTGCCGGCCCATGCCCGTCCGCAACCGGTTACGTATGCCAAAGCCAAAGTAACCGACGCTTCGACGGGTAATGCCATCATAGCCAATGTGGAATTTACCGACCTGAAAACCGGGCAGTCGTTCGTTTCGGCGCGCACCAAAGCCGACGGTACTTTTCTAGTCTGTTTACCTGCCGGAAAAGACTACGCGCTGAATGTTTCGAAGGAAAAGTACCTGTTTCACTCCGAAAATTTCAACCTCGTCAAAACCGCATCTTTCGATAAACCTTTCCTGCTCGATATTCCGCTGCAGCCGATCACTGGCAGCGATGAAGCCACGGCAACGGCTCCGCTGCCGTCGAAACCGGTGGTGCTGCGGAATGTATTTTTTGAAACCGCTTCTGCGGCGCTGCTCCCGGTATCGACCAACGAATTAAACCGCCTGGTTGCGCTGTTGAACGATGCGCCGACCCTGCGTATTCAGGTAAACGGCCATACCGACGACCAGGGCGACGATAACAGCAACCAAATGTTGTCGGAAAATCGCGCCAAAGCCGTCTATGATTTTCTGGTGCAGAATGGCATCGATGCCAAACGCCTGCGATTCAAAGGTTTCGGTGAAAACAAACCGGTTGACACGAACAGCACCCCTGAAGGCCGCGCCAGGAACCGGCGGACGGAGTTTATGGTTTGGTAAATACTGGTTGGAGGGTTACTGGTTGGAGGGTTACTGGTTAGAAGGTTTCTGGTTAGGGGGTTAGTACTTAAATTTGAAAGGTTACAAATATCTTGCTGCCTTTTAGCCCGTGTTTGGGGTAGCCCTTAGTTTCCGAGCGTACATGCACTCGTAAACCTTCTAACCTTCAAATCAGAAACCTTCAAACCCTCTAACCTTCAAACCGAAAATCAGTATGAATTGGCACAAGCTTTTTTTCCCGTTTTGGGACAACTCCCATACCGACGGTAAGTTTACTGACCTCAATCCGGAAAGTATTCTGGCGACTATCGACAAACTCGAAAACCGGATTTCCGAGCGATTTCCGGATTCCGGATTGCGACAAGTTTGTAAAGAGTTTCGCACTTTGGCCGGCCAATCTGAAAAACTGGCTCAACGCCTTCGCCCGCCGATTTGGCCGGTGCGAATTGTATCTATTGCAGCTGCCGGGATGATCATTTTTGTTGCTATTGGGGCGATAACGGTCTTGACCCAACACTTCTCTTTCGATACTGAAAATATTCCCGAATTACTACAAGCCACCGAGGCGGGCATTAATGAGCTGATTTTTTTGGGTCTGGCACTGTTTTTTTTGGTCGGCCTCGAAACGAGAATCAAGCGGCACTATGCATTGCAGGCACTGCACCGCTTGCGTTCCATCGCCCATGTGGTGGATATGCACCAATTGACCAAAGATCCCGCACACCTGCTTTCCCGCTTTCGGGATACGGCTTCTTCCCCCGAACGTTCCCTTTCGAGGTACGACCTGATGCGATATCTGGATTATTGCGCCGAAATGCTGGCGCTGGACAGCAAGATCGCTGCGCTGTTTGCACAGAATATGGACGACCCCGTGGTACTCAATGCCGTCAACGATATGGAATCGCTCACGCAGAGTTTGTCCGGAAAAATCTGGCAAAAAATTATGATCCTGGACTTGGCCGTCGAATCCGGTCATGTAGCCGACGAATAATGTTAAATATGGCCGGCGAGTCAATACGAAGCTGCCGAATGTTGTTTCTTCGCATTCGGTTCTCCGGTAAAAATCTATTTTCCAGGATACCGAAAACAGATAATAATACGGTAATTGATGCAGTATTGCCAAAGAAATCGCATAAAAAGGAGCGTTTTTCACCTAAATAACCGCCCCAGTTGCGATTTTTGGCAAAATGTTTTGTCAAAAGCAGACGCTTTCCTACTTTTGTGCGTCGGTTGATATAAGATCATCCAACACTAACAAACCGGGAGCATCACCTGCGAATAATATACCCGCCCTCAAAGACCCAAACCCCGAGCGAAACTTCATCCTTAAATTGTTCGCGCAATTGATTCAAAACGAGCAACCAAACGCTGAATCGATTTGATGTTCCAGGTAAACACCTAAAGTATGGGCAGGAAAGAAAAGTTTGTTTACAACATTCACACCCTAACGTACGAGAAAGTCGTAGTTCCTTTTAAAACCAGAATTTGGCAAGCATTCGGATTTTTCTCGGTGGTATTAGTCACCTCATTTGGCCTGCTTGCCGTTTTGTATGCCTATTTTCCCTCTCCACGTGAAAAAGAGCTGATCCGTGAAATGGATCAAATGCAGTACAAATACGGTCAACTGAACAACCAGTTGGACGTGATGTCGAAAGTGCTGCAAAATATTCAGGAGCGGGATGCAAACGTACACCGCGCCGTGTTCGGCATGGATCCTATAGATCAGGACATCTGGAATGGCGGTATTGGTGGCCACGAAGCGCACCCGGAACTGGACGCCTTCTCTTACGGCGGCAATTTTATCCGCGCCTCTGTAGAAAAAATCGACGTATTGAGCCGCCAAATGGCTATTCAAAGCAAATCGCTTGATACCGTCCAGCAGCTCGCCAATAATCAGCAAAAAATGCTGGCTTCTATTCCCAGTGTAAAACCGGTCCGGGAAGATAAATTGCAAAAAAGCATGAACATCCTCTCCGGCTTTGGATACCGTATCCATCCGGTGTATAAAATCAAAAAATTCCACGAAGGTGTCGACTTCCCGGCCCGCGTCGGCACAGCGATCCAAGCAACCGGCGACGGTATCGTAAAAGAAGCAGGCTGGCACCACGGCTATGGCAACTGCGTGCGAATCAGCCACGGATACGGCTATGAAACCTGGTATGCACACATGAACAAAATGAGCGTCCGTGTTGGCGAAAAGGTCAAAAAAGGCCAGAAAATTGGAGAAGTGGGCGACACAGGCCTTTCCACCGCCCCACACCTGCACTACGAAGTGCATTATAAAGGCAGTCCGATCAATCCGATCAATTTCTGCATGGACAACCTGACACCACTGGAATACCAGCAAATGGTGAACAGTGCCGCCATGGCCAATCAATCTCTGGATTGATTCCTAAATATTACAACATATTCCTGGAAACAATAAACAGCAGCACAGGAGGGAGCCCCAAAAGGGCTCCCTTTTTTTGTGGCTGGTTGGGAAGTTACGGGTAGGGACTAGCGGGAAAAACAATCATTTGCAGCCCATTTTTATGCAAATCTGTAAAAACTTAGCCAGCCTGAAACACGATAGTCTTTCTATCGAGAGCATTGATCAGGTTTTGGAAGACGTTCATTGAATGTTTACTAAAACAACATCAAATAGAACTGGGTTGTATGCCTAAGTTTTTACCTTCTGCCAATAATTGCGGTGTTCCTGGTTGGCACTCTGATCTTAGCGCGCTTACCTTGCCGACGAATTATACCCAAGAAGTTCAAAACAACATCATTCAATCCACAACCATTCGGCATGACCAATCCTTACGCAACTGCACGGGCTATTTTGGGCCTTGTGTTACTCTTCTTTTCGCTATCCGCCAGCGCACAACAATTTCAACCTGAAATATCTGCCTACCTGCAAGGGCACAAACAGAACTGGCAGCTGACCGATGAAGACATTCGTAACTGGACCATCTCCGACCAATACACCAACCGGGAGACGGGCATCACATACACATATTTGCATCAGCAAATAAGCACCGTCCGAATATTCAATGCGGTGAGCACCATGGCTATTCGAGATGGGCAGGTGTTCTATTTTTCCAACCGATTCCACCCGAAGGCGGCGCAAAAAGCAAACAGCGCCACGCCTGCGCTGGAAGCAACAGCAGCGATCAAAGCGGCTGCCGCGCATCTCGGTTTGCCCCTGGCGGAAATACCAACACTGCTTTCGGAGGAACGCGGCCGCCACCGTTTCACCTTTTCTGACGGCGGCATTTCGGAGCGGCCTATCCGGGTCGAACTGGTATATGCCCCGGCCGGAGACAACTTCGTATTGGCCTGGGATGTGAACATAGCACTGCGGAAAAGCCCCGACTGGTGGAATATCCGTATTGATGCCCATACGGGTGCTTTTTTAGATAAAAACAACTGGAACGTCCGTTGCGATTTTGGCCACAGCCAAACGGACGGCGCACCGTGCAAGGGAACAACGCTTCCGGAAGCGAGCCCTGCCGCATCAACAACCGGAAGCGCAGCTGCGGGTGGTTACAAGGTTTTTGCATTGCCCATCGAAGCGCCCAACTTCGGTGCCCGGAGCCTGGTTTCCGACCCCGAATTCCTGGTCGCTTCGCCGTTTGGCTGGCACGACACCGACGGAGCTGCCGGTGCGGAATACACCATTACGCGCGGCAACAACGTGTATGCGTATGAAGACAAAAACGACACCAATCAGCCCGGTTATTCGCCCGACGGCGGCGCCGGATTGCAGTTTGATTTTCCGCTTGACCTGACCCAAAGCCCCGAATCCAGCCAGGATGCCATTATTACAAACCTGTTCTACCTGAACAATATGTTGCACGACATCCTGTACCGGCACGGGTTTGACGAGGAGTCCGGCAATTTTCAGGAAAACAACTATGGCAACGGCGGTGCAGGTAACGACTATGTATTGGCAGAAGCCCAGGACGGAGGCGGCACCAACAACGCCAATTTTAGCACGCCTGACGACGGCTCTAATGGCACGATGCAAATGTACCTCTGGCCCGCCGGTGCAGTTTCTTTGATGCGCGTCCATGCACCAACCGATATCGCCGGTGATTACACCGCCGTCGAAGCCAGTTTCGGACCGGGCCTGACCGCTCCCATCACCTCCAATGTGGTGCTGTTTGAAGACCAAACCGCTCCGTTCTCAGATGCCTGTGAACCCGCCGTGAACGGTTCGGAAATCGCAGGTAAAATTGTTGTGATTGACCGCGGTTCTTGCCCATTTGTGAACAAGGTGGGGTTTGCGGAAGCGGCAGGGGCTATTGCGGTGATCGTTGTCAACAATAGTGCCGGTACACCTACCGCTATGGGCGGCACCGGTACATTCAATATTCCGTCGGTTATGATTTCACAAAACGACGGCAATTTGCTCAAGGCAAAACTCAACGCGAACGAAACCGTCAATGTCACCTTAAGTCCCGATCAGGCAGCCAGTGCCGACCGCGACGGCTCGCTCGACAACGGCATCATCGCCCACGAATACGGTCACGGCCTCTCCAACCGCCTCACGGGTGGCCCATCCAATTCCGGCTGTTTGGGTAATGGCGAACAGGGGGGCGAAGGATGGAGCGATTGGCTCGCGCTGATATTGACCATTGAGCCCGGTGATGCCGGCGCCAATGCGCGCGGTATAGGTACGTATGCTACCGCCGATATTACCGGGACCGGCATCCGCCGCTTCCCGTATTCCACCGATATGAGCATCAATGCACAAACGTACGGCAGCCTGGCCACCAGCAGTGGCGTACACGCCATCGGCGAGATCTGGAGCCAGGTGCTGTGGGACATGACATGGAACCTGATTGATGCCGAGGGCTTTGACCCGGATTGGTACAACGGCAATGGCGGCAACAATACGGCGCTCCGGCTGGTGATAGAAGGTATGAAACTCCAGCCTTGCGGCCCTGGTTATCTGGATGCACGCGACGCCATTCTCGCAGCCGACGAACTGCTTTATGACAATGCCCACAAGTGCCTGATCTGGAAAGCATTCGCAGGTCGGGGAATGGGGGCCAATGCCGTGCAAGGCAGTGCCGACGTAGCGGGTGACGAGAGTGAGGATTTCAGTATCCCAACATTCTGTCAAATTGCCATCGTACCGCCCGTCGCCGGTTTTACCGTGGATGTCAATACCACCTGTATTGGAACATTCAAATTTACAGACCAATCCACCGACATTCCCCAGGAATGGCTCTGGGATTTCGGCGACGGCAACACCAGCACGGCCGCAAATCCCGTACATACGTATGCGATTCCAGGCATGTACACCGTGACACTCACCGTGTTCAACACCCTGGGCATGGACGATTTTAGCCTCACCGTCAACTATGAAACATTGGCAGCACCGGCGGTGTCCGCCGATACGACGGTATGTACCGGCAATCCGGTCACACTAACAGCCGCTGTGGACCCCGGGAATACCGCCCGTTGGAGTACCGGAGGTGGCGTCGTGTTTACTGGAACCACCTTTAATATCCCGGCGCTACAAACTTCCACGACCTACACCGTTCAGCAATTGGAAGACAAGCCAATCGGAAAGGTCGGACCCACCGACAACACCTTTGGCGGTGGCGGCAACCACAATACCGGCTTTGATGGCCGCGTGTTGTTTGAAGCCTACAAGCCCTTCCGGTTGTTGTCCGTCTTGTTGTACGCACAGGGAGCAGGCATGCGCACGATTAGTTTGTATGATGCCAACAATGGTTTGGTACAAGCGGTAACCGTTATGGTGCCGAATGGCGCCAGCCGGATAACGCTGAATATGGATATCCCGTCGGCGGGTCTGTACGGACTCGGCAATGTTAGCCAGAACCTGTACCGCAACAACTCCGGCGCAGCGTACCCCTACATACTCGACAATCTCGTCCGGATTTACAGTTCCAATGCCACTGGCAACGAACTGAATTTCTATTATTATTTTTATGATTGGGAAATACAGGAAGCATCTTGCTTCAGCGCACCCGCATCGGTTACCGTTAATGTTACACCGGGGCCAACTGCTGATTATACAACAACTGTAGCCGGCGGTCTTACCCTGAACTTTGTTGACTTGTCTCTGGGGGGCATTACCTCCTGGTCGTGGAACTTTGGCGACGGCTCGCCTGTGGTAACCGAACAAAATCCGGCACACACGTTTCCCGCTGCAGGTACTTACACGGTTGCGCTCACTGTTTCCGACAGCATTTGCAGCCACACCTATACCCGGACCCTGACACTCACCACGACCGGCCTCCACAGCCCGAAAGACGCGTTTGCCATCAACGTATTCCCCAATCCTGCGGACGATGTGATCAACGTCGAGATATTCGAGGTACTAACGGGAAGGATACGACTGGAAATGACCGATGCCGCCGGACGTTTGGTGCTTTCTGAAAATTTTGCGCCGCTGTCAACACAGATTTCAGTGAACACCTCCAACCTCGCCGCCGGTATATACCATGTGCGCATAACCGGCAATGAAGGCGCCGCAGTCCGAAAAGTGACGATCCTGGATTGAGGTTGATATCCGTTGAGCGGGTTGAGATCCATTGAGAAGATTGAGATATTTATAAACCGTCTGTAACTGTTTAGCGCCCAGCTGCGGCGGCCCTATATGGTATAATTTCACCGCAGATTACACAGATTTATTCGTGAAAATCTGTGTAATCTGTGGTGAAAAATGCTTCGCCGCAGGCGGGGCTAAGTAGTTACGCAAATCTTATGCAAACGCCGGCCTAAACGAAAAAAGACCTATGCAAAAAAATGCATAAGTCTTTGATTTTCAATTGTGATCTCGATGGGACTCGAACCCATGACTCTCCCGATGAAAATCGGGATGCTCCTCCAACTGAGCCAGGGCTACCAAAATAAAAACCCCGGCAGTGGCTGCCGAGGTCTTGTAACGTGATCTCGATGGGACTCGAACCCATGACTCCTTGATTAAAAGTCAAGTGCTCTACCAACTGAGCTACGAGATCTAATTATTTTTAACTTCGCTATCAGAGTTTCAACAACATATAGAAGAATGCTCAAGCCCCTTAAAAAGCGGGTGCAAAGATACGCGTACCTAAACCAAATTTCCAAAAGCTCCGCAACTTTTTTCCAACAATTATTTGGACAACTTATCCCAAAACCGGCCGCAAACCAAAAAAGTTTCGGCTACGACGAGAAACTTTACCAGGCAAGCGGGTGTTTGGTGGGGAAACCGGCTGATGGAAAAAATAAAATTTTTAATGCCGGGCGGCGTTTTACCCTACCTTTGTCGACCGACACGGTATTACGCCGGTCATTTTTCCCCTATTTCTAACTGCTACAACCGAACAAAAATATGGAAAGCATACGCCAAAAACAAGTCGGCGAACTGCTGCGACGCTATTTCAGCATGATCCTGACTGAAGAAGGCAGCCTGATCTACGGGCGCGGTAAACTGGTCACGGTCACCGGTGTCAAAATGACGCCAGATTTGCTCATTGCTAAGGTTTACATCAGCGTATATGGCACCGAAAATAAGCAGGAAGTGATCCTCGAACTGGAAGAAAACAACGCGCACCTTCGGCAGGCTCTGTTGGCCAAAATTGGCCGTCAAATGCGCCGAATGCCACAACTCGAATTTTTCCTCGATGATACCATCGATGAAATGTACCGCGTGGAGGCACTGCTCAAGCGGGTCAACGATGAAGATAAAAACATGAAACAATAGTACTGCTGTGGGGCGTCCCGAATTCTCGGGATTAATTCGCCTGAAACACGGGCGCGTTTTCGAATCGCCCGTGTTTCAGGCGAATTAATCCCGAGAATTCGGGACGCCCCACAGCGCATCAGTTATGAAAATCGGTTTGTTCTTCGGCTCCTTCAACCCCGTACATATCGGCCACCTGATTATTGCCAATTACATGGCTACCCAAACCGATCTGGATAAGGTATGGTTTGTGGTAAGTCCGCATAACCCGCTGAAGCCTAAAAAAAGCCTGGCCCGCGATCACGACCGCCTGCACCTTGTACGCCTCGGCATCGGCGATAACACCCTGCTGGAGGCCTCCAATGTAGAATTCGGCCTGCCAAAACCGTCTTACACCGTGGACACGCTGGCACACCTGCGCGAAAAATACCCGGAGCGCGAATTTGCCCTCATTATGGGCGGCGATAACCTGGCCACCCTCCACCTGTGGAAAAATTACGAATTCCTGCTGGCCAACTACGATATTTATGTCTACAACCGGCCTGGCACAGATTTGGGCGAGCACGCCGGCCATCCAAGGGTTCGTATTTTTGAAGCCCCGCTGCTCGACATCTCCGCCACTTATATCCGGGAATGCCTGCGCACTGGAAAATCGGTGCGTTATTTAGTGCCCGATGCCGTGTTCGAATACCTGGAAAGCAGCCATTTATACCGCAACTGAGACCGGATCGTATTGCTTCCCTGTCGTTTGGGCAACCATTTCCCCTCGCTTTGCACCATGAATCCTGTCACGACCAATCGATTCAAGTTCTCGTACCATGCGCCAGAATATTTTTACCGCTAAACTACTTTCCCTCTTTTCACTGCTGCTTTGTAATGCGGCAATCACTGCCCAGGTTGAATTTCCGTCCGTTGCCATCGGACAATGGAGCCAACACTTGCCCTGGCAGCGGGCCGTTTCCGTAACGCAAAGCGATACGAAAATTTTTTACGCCACCGAGTGGGCCGTGGTGGAAATCGACAAAGCCGACCGCTCTGCGCAGTATCTGACCAAAGTGGAGGGTCTGAGCGATGTGAGCATGAATTTTGTCCGCTACAACCAGGCCGCCGGCGTGCTTTTGCTGGCATACGCCAACAGCAACATCGACCTTTGGCGCGCTTCGGACAGGTCGGTAGTCAACCTGCCCTTTATTCAGAAAAACGTCAATATCAGCGGCGACAAGAAAATTTATGATGCGGCCTTCGAGGGCAAAAAGGCATACCTCGCCTGCGGATTCGGTATTTTAAAACTGAACCTCGAAACCGCCGAGGTGGAATACACGGTCTTTACCGGGGTATCGATACGCTCCGTGGCCGTTTATAAAAATAACCTGTACGCCGGCACCGAGGAAGGTATCTACCGCCTGCCCGACGACGATATCAATCCTGGCGATTTCAGTCGCTGGCGCCTGCTGGGACAAGCGGATGGTTTTCCACAGGGCAGTACCGCAAACTGCCTGACCGTATCGAACGACGTTTTATACTTAGGTATTGAAAACGCACTATGCCGTTTTGATGGCACTACATTCGATACAGTCACCGTAAATCCATCTAAAAATGTGATTTTTCAAAGTGCCGAGGGCGCAGGGTTGGTGATCGGCTGGCGCAAAGATGAAAATGACTACAACGGCCGGATTCAATATCTCGAGCCCGGTTCCAATACACCATACGATATCAATTTTCCCTGCGAATCCTTTGTTCCGCAATACGCCATAGAAGAGGGCTCAAAAAAATTCTGGATCGCAGACGCCAACGACGATTTTCGTTACTACGATGCGAATGACGGCAAATGCGAACGTTTTCGGTTCAATTCGCCCTATAACGAAGCTTCCCTCGAAATCTCCATTGCCCGCAACAGGGTATTCGTCACTACGCCCGGTCATGATGTGAACCTGGCGCCTAATTACCTCAGGTATGGCGTGTATATCCTGGAGGACGGCGTATGGAAACGTTTCAATGGCGACTCCAACCCGGAACTAAAAGCGGGGGACTGCGATAAAAATCTATGGCGGGTGGCGCCACATCCGGTGGAGGACAAGTTTTATGTCGGCAGCTTTGTCGGCGGCCTGATTGAAGCAACCGACGGCGGCACCACGACGACCTGTTACACCAAAAATAATTCCATCCTTCAAGCGCCTGTCAGTGCCGGCTCCGGTCGAACGGCCATAGGCGGCCTGGCTTATGACGATGCCGGAAATCTCTGGATTTCAAATTTCGATGCCACCGCCCCCATTGCCGTACGCAAACCCGACGGCACCATGCGCAACTTTTCGGCGGCCCCGGTAACCAACCTGCTCCAGGTTGCCGTCGACCGAAATGGTTACAAATGGTTCGTCGTCGCCTTCAATGGCGGCGTATTGGTGTACGACAGCGGCCAGGACCTTGACAGCCCGGGCGACGACCGGTACCGGGTCATCACCTCCTCAAACAGTGTATTGCCCACCAACAATGTCAACTGCATCGCCGTAGACCTCGACGGCGACGTCTGGATCGGTACTCAACAAGGCACCGTTAGCTTCGAATGTGGTAGCAACGTCTTCGATGCCGCGTGCAAAGGCTCCCGCCGCATTGTCAATGTAGACGGCTTCAACGGCTAC
This sequence comes from Bacteroidota bacterium, assembly GCA_963169325.1. Taxonomy (GTDB): domain Bacteria; phylum Bacteroidota; class Bacteroidia; order Chitinophagales; family Saprospiraceae; genus M3007. Next base: position 8,319 of record CAUJEY010000232.1, on the reverse strand, counting down.
CTGTTCGAAAACGAAGAAATACGTACCATCGCCGTGGATGGCGCCAACCGAAAATGGTTCGGCACGGCTACCGGTGTTTTTGTACAATCGCCCAGCGGGGAAACGCAGGAAGCGCACTTTACCAGCACCAACAGCCCACTGCTCGACAATACGGTGATCGATATTGCTGTCAACAACGTGACTGGAGAAGTCTGGATCGGTACCGCCAAAGGCCTCAACTCCTACCGGGCCGAAGCCACCCAAGGGAATAAACTCAATTCTGAAAAAGCGTACGCCTATCCCAATCCGGTGCAGCCGGGCTACGACGGCCCCATCGCTATTTACGGCCTCGCCCGCGATGCCAATATCAAAATCACGGATGTGTCGGGGCAACTCGTATACGAAGGCAAAGCCCTGGGCGGACAAGCCGTGTGGAATGGTCGCGATTACCTCGGGCGCCGGGCCGCAAGCGGGGTTTATCTCGTATTTGCTACCAGCTCGGAGTCGTTCGAAAGCCCGGATGCTATTATTACCAAGGTGGTGATCCTGAATTAGCGTTTTTTTAAACCACAAAGTTCACATAGCGCACATTAGCACTATGTGAACTTTGTATTTAAAAAGCCCTTATTTTCCTTAAATTTGCACCCCATTTTTAAAAACACCACTTTTTCCCAAAAAAACCGAGCCGATCATGATTGACAAACTGCAAGCCATCCGCGATAAATACCTGCACCTGGAAGAGCAACTCTCCGACCCCGGCATTGTAGCCGATATGGAGAAGTCTAAGCGGGTAAACAAGGAGTACAAAAAACTCCGTCCCCTTGTGGAGGCATTTGATAAATACGAAAAATTACTGGCCAACCTCAAGAGCGCGCGCGCGATGCTTAGCGTGGAAAAAGACCCCGAGATGCGCGAAATGGCCAAAGAGGAAATTGGCGACCTCGAACCACAGATTGATTCCATAGAAGAAGAGCTGAAAATGCTGCTGGTGCCCAAAGACCCGGAAGACGAAAAAGACGTGATTTTTGAAATTCGCTCCGGCACGGGCGGCGATGAGGCGGCTCTTTTTTCCGGCGATTTGTACCGGATGTATTTGCGCTACTTCCAATCACAGGGCTGGCAGGTGGAAGTAGTAGACGAAAATCCAGGCACGGCGGGTGGATTCTCCAAGATCGTGCTGGAAGTGACCGGCGAAAACGTGTATGCGAAACTCAAATTTGAATCGGGTACGCACCGGGTACAACGGATACCGGAAACAGAAGCCAAAGGCCGGGTGCATACCTCGGCAGCCACCGTGGCCGTATTGCCCATCCTGGAACCGGAGGATATTAATGTGCGGAAAGAAGACATCCGCACCGATGTATTCCGGGCCAGCGGCGCCGGCGGCCAGCACGTGAACAAGACGGAGTCCGGCGTGCGCTTCACCCACTTGCCTACCGGTACAGTGGCTGAAAGTACCGAAAGCCGCTCTCAACACAAAAACCGCGAGATCGCCATGGGGCGTCTGCTCCTGCAAATTCGCGAAAACCAGGCCCACCAGCAACAGTCTGCACTGGCATCACAGCGCAGAAGCCTGGTCGGTTCGGGCGACCGGTCGGAAAAAATCCGCACCTACAACTGGCCGCAAAACCGTGTAACCGACCACCGCCTGGAAGGCGACAACAAAAATTTCAACCTGGATAAAGTCGTGGAAGGCGCACTGGAAGATGTGATCGAAGCGCTGACGATTGCCGACAACGCATCGAAATTGCAGGCGGAAACGGCAGAGTAAAAAATCCGTAAAAATCCGTGTACGCAGTCTGTGTCATCCGTGCTCCCATCCTGCACGAGCGGACCTCGTAGGAGGATGGGAGCACGGATGACACGGACTGCGTACACGGATTTTTACGGATTTTTTTCTTCCGGCTGTTCCGTATCAGGTCCGTTTTCAGGAATGTCGCCGCCGGCAGTTTTTTCTTCGCTATCACCGGAATCAGTAGAATCTCCCGAGGACATTGCCTCCTCTGACGATTCGGCGACGACCGCTTCTTCCGGGTCCACTACCGGCTCGATGTCGCCCTCCGGGTGGTGCGATAAGCCTTCACTGAAAAAGCGGCGCTGGAACAAGAGAATACTGAGTACGCCACAGGTAATAGAGGCGTCGGCAATATTGAAGATCGGGCTGAAAAACAGGAATTCATCGCCACCGATCCAGGGCAGCCAGTCGGGCGCATGCATCCAGGTAATGGGGAAATACAACATATCCACCACCTTGCCGTGCAAAAAAGTGCCGTAACCTTCACCGAATGCGACCAATTGTGCCGGAATACAGTCGTGGTAGGGCGAATCGGTGAAAATGAGTCCGTAAAAAGCGCTGTCGATGATATTGCCCAGCGCGCCGGCGGTAATCAGACCCACGCTGTAAATAAATCCGGTAGGCGCATCGGCGCGCAATAACAGGCGAATATACCAGATCAGGCCGGCGACCATCAGGATACGGAACAGGCTTAGCAGTAATTTGCCGTATTCCCAACCGAAAGTGATCCCGAAGGCCATGCCTTCATTTTCCACAAAGTGCAGCCGTGCCCAATCCTGACCTAAAATGGCCAGATCCTGGTTGTAGCAAAAATGCGTTTTGATATAAAACTTAAGCGCCTGGTCGACAAACAGGACCAGGGCGATGATAAAAATGACGAGGTACGAGCGTTTCAAAACGGCGCGTGATTTTTGTGTGTGAAAAGGCCCGGTTTGGGCTAAAGGCGTGCAAAGAAACGATGAATTTGGGAAGTTTTTTACGTGCAAGCTGGTAGTATTGCAAAACAGATCACCTTACTGCGCATGTATATAATATAGTGGATTTTGAAACTTGGGAAACATCGGTCTACTTTCGGCTATGTTCTAACTGACGAAGCAGCCAATCCCTTTCCATCAAGGGCTGCGTTTCCAATACTAATTTATGCAGGCGTTCGGTTTGCGCTTTGGAGTAAGGATTCAAATTCAACAACTTTTTCATCAGGCTGATCATGTTTTTATAGGAGGCCTTTCGGGTGGGGTCGAGGGCCTCCTTGCGCTGAAGGTAAATACGCATGCTCTCCAGCAGGGATTCAAAGGCGTCCAGTTCGCTGACTTCGTAGTAAATTTTTAGAAGCATCGTTTTTGCGATGATGTTGAAGAGCATGTCATCGTATTCAAAACGGGTGAGCAGTCGTTGAGCCTGGTTGTAATCCCCTTTTTCGAAGTACACCCTGGATAAATTGAAATTAACGATGCTTTGCCGTTCTTTTTCATCCAGATGATGTTGAAATTGTTCGATGAATTGTTCCGCCCACCCATATTCGCCCACCCTCAGGGCTGCTCCCACGGCATTTCCAAACGTATACCGGGATACGATATTATTGTCCAGCAAAACACCGGTTTCTAATCCGGTTCTGTAAAGCATAAAAGCACGCCGGGCAAAATCAAGGTGTCCCTGGTTGATTTTGGGAATGCAATAATTGATTGCTGCCACATAAAGGGTTCGTGCTTCCGTTGGGTTAAACAGCGCTCCGGCGTTTTCAATCAATTTTACTAATTCATCAAAATTTTGCTCTTCCAATGGATTCAAAATGGTCATATAGGCATAGTAAAAGCCTGCAATAGCAGGTTCATTCAGCATACGGCTTGAGCCCACATAAGGTAATATCGACTCCAACATGCCATTATCATAGTTGGCTGTTTGATACACTTTTTGATGCGCCCACATGGCATAAGTAATGCGCATCTTCTCGGCCAAAAACCATTTTTCCAATGCATCCGATGTTTCCTGTAGGTTAAAGGCTACATTTTGCGAGGTATCCCAGTGATTGTTTTCCTCTAATTCAAGTAAGGTTTTTTGCAATAAAAAGTAACTATTGCGAAGCGGTTGTTTTACTAAATAATCATGACTAAGACGGCTGGCTTGCCGATAAGATTTATCTAATTTTCGTTGGAGGTAAATCTTGGTCAAAGCGATCTGGCACTTTACCGGGTCGTCGGTTAAATCGGAGAAAACTAAAAAATCCTCAATATTTTTTAGCAGAAAATACATGACCTGCCGCATTCGGGCATCATCATACGGTTCCTTGGGAAAAACAGCCTTCCAGGCTTGTTCTTTTTCTGGTAAAGCTTTCTCCCTGGATGAGTTTTCGACCAGAAAATCAAACAACTGAATTACATCCGATCGTTGATTGTGCGCCGGAGATTGCAACCATTTTTGCAAATCGCGTACCTCTTTGCGGTTTAATGATCGCAAAATTTCTACCAAAACGCTTTTTTGCATGTGGTTAAATTTTTATCTATTCAACAAAAACCAATTTAAGGGTCAACCAAAAATGAACAAGTTGATAAATTTTAGTTTTTGTTTTTCAGTTAGTTACGAATTTATTTACCTAAATTTGATTATTTTTTTGACAAAAATAATTGATTAATATGACTCAACAAATGCAAATAATTGTCTTTTCTTTCAGAAGATGTTCCCTGCACTTTTGTAACGTCTTAAAACAGCTACGGCTTTCGTTAATCCACCAACTCATGTACAGGTTTCTTCTCCTACTCTCTCTTTTATTCTCTGCCGGCTCCGTTGCCGGGCAGGGATGGGAACGTGTATATGATGGCGGTGGCGGCGGGCAGATAAACGATATCGCGCTTACTGAAGATGGCGGGTTTATCATGGTGGGTTATTATAATAATGCCGGCCGGGCCCGAATGTTCAAAACCGATGCCGACGGCTTCCTCCAGTGGACAAAGGATTTCATTTTAGGAAACCAAACAGCGGGTGAAGCAGTGATTGTGACGAAAGATGGCGGATACGCTGTCGCCGGATATTCGGTGGTATCTACGCCCAATTCGGTTCTGAAACAACCTTTCCTCCTCAAAACAAATAAATCGGGTACTGTACTCTGGACTAAATCTTTCCCCAGCACTTATGATGCCGCTGCGTTGGATTTGGTGGAACTTACTGATGGCAGCCTGGCATTGTGTGGTTTTCAGAAAATTTCAGACGGTCAAAATCTTACAGAGAATGTCTCGGTATTAAAAACTGCGGCTGACGGTACCTTGCTGTGGTCTAAAACATTTGGAGACCCTTCGGTATCCGAACTGGGCAACAGCCTTACCCTTTCGAACAATGGCGATTTGGTAATAGCCGGTGAAAAAGGCGCCAGCAACAGAAATATTTACGTGCTCCGCATTTCGAGCGATTCCGGCAATTTGATCTGGCAAAATGAATTCGGTTTTTTCAATATTGGCAGCGGTACTCCGGCTGACGACATTGCCAGGGATATTGTGGCTACCGATGATGGAAACTTTGTTCTGGCAGGAAGAAGTAACCTGAAACAAGGTTCAAACGGAATTCTTTTAAAAATTGTCGGTTCCGGAAGCAATACGATCTTGTGGATTGAGGATTTTCAGGTAGGTGAGTTTTATGGCATGACCAAAGCCAAAGACGGCGGGTTCTATGCCACCGGAAACAGAACGGTTTCCGACGCACAGGAAGACTTATACATCGTACGCACGGATGCACAGGGAAATAAGGTATGCGAGGTCACCGTTGGCCGGGCAGGTTTGGATTTTGGCGCCTGCGTCGTGGCAACACCCGATGGCGGCGCAGCTGCCGCGGGTATGGGGGATATTTTCTTTGGCACACTCCAGGAATCCAATCCTTATTTAGTAAAAACGGATAAAAACTGCTTGGTTTTCACGAGTTATCTTGCCGGTCATATTTTCCATGACCTCGACAAAAATTGTGAACTCGACAGCAATGAACCAGGCCTGGAAGACTGGATTGTAAAAATTGAAAGCCCGAATTTCACGCGGTATGCCGTAGCAGACGTCGATGGATCATTTCAACTTCTGGTAGACACCGGCACCTATACAATACAGTTGTTCCCACCCAATAATTATTGGGAGCCTTGCGAACCGTTTGTCACACTACCGGTAACGGCATTTTCAGATACATTTTCATTTAATATCCCTGTACGTACCGGTTCTGAATGCCCGCGCAACGAAGTGGATGTGGCCACCCCCTTATTGCGCCGTTGTGCAGAAAATACATATACCGTCCGTTATTGCAATTCCGGCACCATAACTTCTATCAATACGAATATTGAAGTTTCACTCGATCCGTATTTAACGTATATCAGTAGTTCCATTCCGTTTGCACAACAAAACGGAAACACCTTTAGCTTCGATGTAGGAACGCTGGTTAATGGAGATTGTGGCAGCTTTACCATCAATGCATTTCTGGATTGCGACAATACTGTTACCGGGCAGGCGCATTGTGTGAACGCTCATATTTACCCCGATAGCTTTTGTAATGTTTCTTCCGCATGGGACGGATCCATTATTTCAGCAAGGGCAACCTGCATAAACGATACTGTTGCCTTCAACCTGAAGAATATCGGCATAAATGATATGGGCACAGCGGTGGGGTTTGTCATCACAGAAGACGTGATTATGCTGACAGATCCCAATGATCCCATGTTCACCGTTCAACTTTTGGCAAACCAGGATTCCATGGTTTGGACAGGAATTGCTACCGGTAAAACATATCGCATTATTGCACAACAATCACCCGGTTATCCCAGCCAAAGCTATCCGACCGCCGCCGTTGAAGGCTGCAAAAGCGATACCAGCAGCACTTTTACCACCGGATTTTATACCATGTTCCCGCAAGACGACGCCGAACCCTTCAAATCGTCGGATTGCCAGGAAAGCAACGAAACCGATTTTAATCCACCATATTTAAAAAGGGGCCATCCCAAAGGCGTAGATGTAGCCCACTACATCACCCCCGAAAACGATTTAGAGTTTTTAATCCAATTCCAGAACACAGGAACCGATACCGTTCACCAGGTCATTATTCGCGACACCCTGTCGCCTTTCCTCGACCCGGCCACGGTACACCCAGGAGCTGCCAGCCATCCGTACGACTTCGATGTGTACGGCAACGGTATCGTGCAGTTTACCCTCCTCAATCCTAATCTCCTCCCACAGGGTAGCAGCGCAAACGAAGGTTACGTGAAATTCCGCGTGTCCCAAAAGCCGGAAGTACCGTGCAAAACAACGATCTTCAACAGCGCTGCTATCTACTTTGATTTTAATGCTCCGGTTCTGACGAACCAGACTTACCATACCGTGTGCGATCAGGATAGTTTCTTGTTCGTACCCGTTATCGATCCCTATTTCCCGAACGCCGATGTCAAAGTGTATCCCAATCCCTTTGACGAAAGTACCAATTTCGAAATCTCCGGCGTACAATCTCCCGGCTTCCGCCTGGAACTGTACGACCTGATGGGCCGAAATATCTTTAATCAATATTATCCCAGTCCCACTTTCCGATTGTACCGACATCACCTTCCGGCAGGAATTCTTTTCTACCGGCTTACCTCTGAAAAAGGTAGGCCGGTAGCCTCCGGGAAGCTCCTCGTTCGATAAACGAGAGACCTCAGCCATTGCCACTTACCGATTTAGTAATACCGATTACTTGAATGACCGCGGAGCCCAACTCCGCGGTTTTTTTTATCCCTGATGAGGTTTCACAACCCCGCCACACACACATATTTTATCTCCAAAAACTCCTCTATTCCATATTTCGATCCCTCCCGGCCGATCCCGCTTTCCTTCATGCCGCCGAAAGGCGCGATGGCTGTGCCTAAAATGCCGGTATTAACGCCGACCATCCCGTATTCCAGTGCATCTGCCACCCGGAAAATACGGCCGACATCGCGCCCGTAAAAATATGCGGCCAGCCCGTAAGGCGTATCGTTCGCCAATTTGATCACTTCTTCGTCCGTATCAAAACGGGTAACTGGAGCTACCGGACCAAAAATCTCCTCCTGCAAAATATCCATTCCGGGTTGTACTCCGGCCAACACCGTCGGTTCATAAAAAGTGCCTTGCAGCGCATGTCCGCCGGTCAATACCTGCGCCCCTTTTTTTACTGCATCGCCCAATAATCGCTCTACTTTCTCCAGCGCCTCGGCGTTGATCAGCGGTCCGATACTCACTCCTTGCTCGATACCGGGGCCTACTTTTTGTTTTTGTACGGCTTCCGTAAATTTTTTCAAAAACACCTCGTAAATCCCACTTTGAACATACAGGCGGTTAGAGCACACGCAGGTCTGGCCGGCATTCCGGTATTTGGAAATAATAGCGCCCTCTACGGCGGCATCCAAATCGGCATCATCGAAGACGATAAATGGCGCATTGCCGCCCAACTCGAGCGAAATTTTTTTCACCGTATCGGCACATTGCCGCATCAGCAATTTACCCACCTCGGTGCTGCCGGTGAACGATAACTTGCGCACCACGGAACTCCGGGTGAGCGCCTGACCGATAGCCGGC
>CAUJEY010000231.1 GCA_963169325.1 Bacteroidota bacterium | reverse complement strand
GCCGATAATCATCGAGACAACCACAGCGGCGGCAATAGCCAGCCAATTCGTTTTCCGTTCCATAATAGTTGATTTTAGTTTTAGAATTGATGTGAAATGAAAAACAAATGTAAAACATTAAGTTTTAAACAAATTGTTTTTCGATCAATTTATTTCAAAAAATACGTCATTGACGCTTCTTTTAGGCTAAATAACTTATAATTGCCCTCGTATGAAACGACCATTTTTGCCCGCTACCCTATTTCTGCTGCTTGCCCTCGGACCGATGTATCTGATGCACCGGACCATGGCCGGGGCCGGCTTTCCCCTTTCAGGCTTCGGGTCGGCCGTCCTGCAGGCCGAATTTCATTTGGACGATAACGACGTATACGATTTGTATGGCGCCAAAGCCGGCCCGGCCCGTGCCGTGCTTACCGAAAAAATGCGGGAGGCGCATGTTTACGACAACCTGTTTTTGCTCTGTTACGGCTTGTTTCTCATCGTTTTTGCCTTTCAGGGGTTCCGGCTTACCCATTGGTGGCGGTTTCTGGTCCTGATGTTTCTGGCCGTGACAGCGGTATTGGCAGATTTAATTGAAAATGGCGCTATTGTCGACATCACCCGCGCCCTGGACGCCGGAGAAAGTGATTTCTCCTTTTTAATCAGACGCCTGTCGTTTTTCACCTGGTTGAAATGGCTGAGCCTGGCGTTGTATTTCGGATTTCTGATCCGTTTTTTCAGTAAGTCCGCGCAATGGGGAAATCTCAAAAACTGGCATGGAAATCTGTTGGCCTGGGTCTGTGCCGCCGCCGTGCTGGTATCGTTCGCTGCTTTTGGAACGCGCAGTGCAGTATGGGAAAACCGTATGTCGCAGGCTGTTACGCTGCTCTTTGCGGTACTTTTTGCTTTTTCTCTGTTTTACCGCAAAAAAAATGACGCCCAATGACACCCAATGACGATCAATGACTAATGACGCCCAATGACGATCAATGACTAATGACGATCAATGACGAATGCCCCCCAATGCCCACCAGCCCCCCTAATACTTTAATGGTTACCGCCACTTCCATTACAAAGTGCGTTTGCGCTGTTTTCTAATTCTTCAAAAAAAATTAATTTTCTAAACTCATTTTAAGAAAATTTCATCAGGTTAACTTCTATATTTGCAGAGGAAAACGAAATGAGAGCGTTAGCCTTCCCGTGTTGAACCATGCGGGAAGGCTTGCTTTTTTAGCCTTAGCCGGTTCCGGCATGCATTCTGTTGAGTCATTTCAGGCAATTTACCACTTTAACAAGTTTCTTTACCGCATATCCTGCCAACCGCCCTATTTTTGGCGGCGTAAAATCTATTATTAAAATCTGATGCCAGAATTAGCCGGATATATTGAACACACCCTGCTGAAACCCGATTGTTCTCAGCAGGACGTACAGCACCTTTGTGAAGAGGCCTTGCAGTACCAGTTTGCTGCCGTTTGTATTCCACCGTTTTACGTGCGCGAAGCCAAACGTATCCTGGGCGAAGGCGCCAAAGTACGGGTCGCCACCGTTGTCGGTTTTCCGATGGGATATGTGGCCATCGCCTCCAAAAGTGAAGAAATCAAACGCGCCGTGGATGAAGGCGTGGATGACATCGATGCCGTTGTCAATATCGCCGCCATCAAAAGCCAGAACTGGAATCATGTGCTACGCGACATCGACAGTATTGCCCGCGCCATACACATGCGTGGCAAAACATCTAAACTGATCCTGGAGTGCGGTTTGCTTACGGAAGCGGAAATTCAGCGGGCCTGTGAATTGGCCCGGGACGTGGACATAAATTATGTAAAAACAGGCACCGGATTTCACGGGTTTCCGGCCACCGTGGAGATGGTAAAAACCTTAAAAACCCTGGCCGGCAACGACCTGAAGATCAAAGCGGCAGGCGGTATACGCACCCGCGAAATCGCCGAAGCACTGATAAAAGCCGGCGCCGACCGGCTGGGTACTTCCGCCGGAGTGGCTATTGTGGGAAAAGGGGGATAACGATTTACGAATGACGATTCGAAAATGACGAATGACGATTCGCAAATGACGAATGACAAATGACGAATGACGATTCGAAAATGACGGATGACGAATGACGATTTTCAAATGACGATTTATAACTTACAATAATGCAGCATCACCTTTGGGTTCCCCTGTTCCTTATCTGTTTTCCAGCGTTTTCAAACGCACAGGAAATTCAATTGAATGCCGATCCGGCAATCGAACAAATGGTAAAAACCTGGGTAAATCAGAATCGCGTCAATCCGCGCGTTGAAGGTTGGCGGCTGCAAATTTTGTCCACTACCGACCGGCAACGGGTTGAAACGGGGAAAATCCAGTTTCTGAATTTATATCCGGCGATTCCAGCCGACTGGGTGCATGAAAAACCATATTATAAATTACGGGTCGGGGCATTTCTTACCCGCCAGGAAGCGATGTCTTTTCTGGCAGAAATCAAAGACGGTTACCCCGGCGCTTATCCCGCGAAAGACCCGAATATTCACCCACGCAACTTTTTGGACTGACGGCGCTTGACACCGGCAAACAGCGTAGCACAAAAGAGATGAGAGGAATAAAAAACAACACTACCGGAGTAGGCGACCTGGATTACACGACGCTGACCTGCTACGTCGCTTTGGTGGTGATCGGGTGGGTGATGATTTACGCCGTCAACTACCAGCCCAATTCGACTATGGCCTTTTTCGACATGGGTAATAACGCAGGCAAACAACTGTTTTTTATGGTCGTTTGTATCGTGCTGTTGTTTTTTATCCAGATGTCGGACTGGGTGTTTTGGCGCAGTTTTGCACTTCCGATTTACATCGTTTCCATGGTCTTTCTGGCCGGTACCATATTCCTGGGCCGCGAAGTCAATGGCGCCAATGCCTGGTACCAGTTTGGCGGATTTTCCTTTCAACCTTCCGAAATCGCCAAATTCAGCACCTGCCTGGCTATGGCGGGCTACCTCAGTTCAACCGGCGTTTCGCTGCGGGACCCCAAAACCCGGCTTTATGCTTTCGGGCTGTTTTTATTGCCAATCGCTATTATTTTATTACAAAAAGACATGGGCTCGGCCCTGGTTTTCTTTTCCTTCATGCTGGCGCTGTATCGCGAAGGACTGCCTACAGGGTGGTACCTGATCGGATTTGGTACAGCCTTGATGCTGATACTGGGCCTGATGTTTCCCTGGTTTTATGTGGTCGCGGTACTCCTGATGGTCGTCAGTTTCCGGCTGATCAAGGAACACCGGAATACCCGGCCCTGGTGGATCGCATTCGCCCTGGTTGTTCCGACCATCATCTGGTGGCCCGAAGTGAGTCAATGGCTGGTAACTACCGCTTCCGGAACAGGCGCCCCGACCGACTCCGGGCTCCTCCACCCGGATTCCCTCGGCGTCACCGGCGCCGTATCCCCGCCGGCAAGTGCCAACGCTAAAGCGGCAGCACAGGCGCCCGCCGTAAATGCCCTGTTCGTTACCATCTTGCCGTTGCTGCTTTTTATCGCCATATTCCTGACCGGCTATATCCGTAAAAACAGCATGATTCAACGCCGCCTTCAGATCACACTCCTGCTGCTTTCGCTGGGCTCCGGACTGGTTTTTTTATCCAGTTACGCCTATACTTTTATGGCGCCGCACCAACAGCAACGTATTCGGATCTGGCTCAATCCTTCGGATGCCGCTGCCGATGCGCGGGGCTCGGCATACAATCTCCTGCACTCCAAAATGGCCATTGGTTCGGGCGGCCTGTTCGGCAAAGGCGCCTTCCAGGGCAATATGACCAAACTCAAATACGTGCCCGAACAAACAACCGATTTCATTTTTTGCACGATCGGCGAAGAACATGGTTTTGTCGGCGTATTGGGCGTGATCGGACTTTTTACCGTTTTGCTCTACCGGATCACACAACTCGCCGAACGACAACGATCCAATTTTTCCCGGGTGTATGCCTACGGGGTTGCCGGGGTTATTTTTGTCCACTTTTTTGTAAATATCGGCATGACGATGGGCGTATTCCCCATTATCGGCATCCCCTTGCCGTTTATCAGCTACGGCGGTTCTTCGCTGATCGGTTTTACCCTGATGATCGGGGTACTGCTGAAATTGGACAGCCATAGGAATTTGGCATAATTGGTTGCTGGTTTGAAGGTTTCTGGTTTGAAGGTTTGAGGGTTGCTGATCATCCCGGTAACCTTCCAACCCTCTAACTTTCAAACCAGAAACCCTCAAACCAGAAACCTTCAAACCCTCCAACCTTCAAACCCTTTTCAAATGCACCTTTACGAAAACTTAAAGGCGGCGAAACAACGCGGCGAAAAGCGCCTGGCGGTGCTGATCGACCCCGACAAATTGCGCCTGCAACGCCTGGAACAGGTGCTGGAGTTGGCCGTGGAGTGCGGGGTGCATTATTTCTTTATCGGCGGCAGTCTGGTGGTCAATAATATGCTCGACGCCGTACTGGCCGAGGTCCGGCAACGCTGCGATATTCCGCTGGTGTTGTTCCCGGGCAATTCCTTTCAACTCAGCTACCGGGCCGACGCCATCCTGTTTCTCTCCCTCATCAGCGGACGCAACCCGGAACTGCTGATCGGGCAGCATGTCATTTCGGCGCCTTTCCTCAAAATGTCGCCCCTGGAGATTATTTCCACCGGCTACATGCTGATCGACGGCGGCGTACAAACCGCCGTACAATACATGTCGAATACCTACCCGATTCCGGCCGGCAAAAACGATATTGCCGTATGTACGGCCCTGGCCGGAGAACTTTTAGGGCTCAAAATGATTTACCTCGATGCCGGATCGGGCGCCAAAAACCCGGTGTCCGAAAGTATGATTGAGGCCGTGCATGGCGCCATTTCGGTGCCGCTCCTTGTCGGCGGTGGCATCCGCACCCCGGAAAAAGCACTGGCCAACCTGCGCGCCGGGGCTGATTTGCTAGTAGTGGGCAACGCCATCGAACAGGACCCCGGGCTGATTCGCGAGATTATGGCGGCGGTGGGGAGTTTGAAGTTTGGAGTTTGAAGTTCGAAGTTTGAAGTTTGAAGTTTGATCCCGGGGCCTGGGGATAAAGTTTGGAGGCAACACTTTGTAAAAAAATTTCCTCATTTTTTTCCCCCATTGGGTAAAGCGGCCTACATTAACCGCTCGAAGTAGAATTATTCACCAAACAAAATTCTTTTCCTTCTCATATGGCTGCCTACGACACCAGTAAAATCCGGAATGTGGTCCTTGTCGGGCACTCCGGTTGTGGTAAAACCACCTTTGCCGAAACCATGCTTTACGAAGCCAAAGCCATCACCCGGCGCGGTACCGTTGGCGATGGCAATACGCAAAGCGACTACACGCCGCTCGAACAACAACGCGGTCACTCCCTTTTCGCCAGTGTGCTGCACTGCCCCTGGAAAGACACCAAAATCAATATTCTCGATACGCCGGGCCTCGACGATTTTGTCGGCGAGGTGGTCACGGCGCTTAAAGTAGCCGATACGGCGGTGGTGATGCTGAATGCCCGCAGCGGCGTGGAGGTAGGCACCGAACTGATCTGGGAATACGTGGATAAATACGAAACGCCGGCATTATTCGTCATCAACCAACTGGATCACGAAAAATCGGATTTTGAAAAAACGCTGGAACAAGCCAAAAATCGTTTCGGCAACCGGGTGCTGCCCCTGCAATTTCCGGTAAACCAGGGCGCGGGTTTCAACGCCATTGTGGATGCCCTGCGTATGGTCATGTACGTCTTCCCCGCAGAAGGTGGAAAACCGGAGAAAAAACCGATTCCGGCCGAACATAAATCGCGCGCCGACGAACTCCACAACGCCCTGGTAGAAGCAGCGGCCGAAAACGACGAGGCACTGATGGAAAAATATTTTGAAAACGGTACGCTCGATGAGGAAGACCTCTCCAAAGGCCTGAGCATCGGCCTGGCCCACCACCAGTTCTTTCCCGTTTTTTGTGCCTCGGCAATGAAAGACATGGGTTCGGGCCGAATCATGGGCTTTATACACGACATCTGCCCCAGCCCGGCCGAACGGCCTGCCGCCTCGCTCGAAAGCGGCGGCTCCAAGCCCTGCGACCCCAAGGCGCGCCCCTGCGTGTTTATTTTCAAAACGGTGAACGAGCCGAAAGTGGGCAACGTGTCCTATTTCAAAGTGTATTCGGGCACCTTGAAAACAGGCGACGAACTGACCAATGCCGACAACAGCACCGTGGAACGCTTCACCGCGCTGTTTGAAAGCGAAGGCAGAAACCGCAACCAGGTGAACGAATTACAGGCCGGCGATATCGGTTGTACCGTGAAACTCAAAAATTCGCACAGCAACCAAACCCTCAATCCAAAAGGGTCCGAAACCAAAATCGAACGCATTCATTTCCCCACCCCGCGCATCCGCATGGCCGTGGTGCCACCCAGCAAAGCCGATGTGGAAAAAATGGCCCATGCCCTGCACTCCATCCAGGAAGAAGATCCGACCCTGCTGGTGGAACAAAGTATGGAACTGAAACAAACCATCGTGCAAGGCCAGGGCGAAATGCACCTGGAAATCGTGCGGACAAAATCCGAACAAAATTTCGGGGTGCATATCGACTTTATAGAGCCGAAAATCCCTTACCGCGAAACGATCACGAAAGAGGCCAACCACGATTACCGGCATAAAAAACAATCGGGCGGCGCCGGTCAGTTCGCCGAAGTACACATGCGTATCGAGCCGTACTACGAGGGTATGCCTGCTCCGCACAACCTCAATGCGAAAAATATAGAGGTGGAAGACCTGAAATGGGGCGGTAAGTTTTCGTTCGTGTGGGCGATCGTCGGCGGCGTCATCGACGCCCGGTTCACCAATGCCATTAAAAAAGGCATCATGGCCAAAATGGAAGAAGGCCCGCTCACCGGTTCTTATTGCCGCGACATCCGCGTGAGCATTTACGACGGCAAAATGCACCCGGTCGACTCCAACGATATGGCTTTCCAGATTGCCTCTACCATGGCCTTCAAGGAAGCTTTCCCCATGTCGGCACCACAAATACTCGAGCCGATTTACAACCTCGAAGTGATGTGCGACGCCGAATTCATGGGCAACGTCATGGGCGACCTGCAAACCCGCCGGGCCATCATCATGGGTATGGATTCGGAAGGGCACTACCAAGTGATCCGCGCCCGCATACCACTGAAAGAACTGCATCGCTACTCTTCCACGCTGCGCTCGCTGACGCAAGGCAAAGCCAAGTTCAGCATCGAATTTGCCGAATACGCCGCCGTACCGGGCGATATTCAAGCCAAATTGACGGCGGATTATGCGTCGCATGCGACGGCGGAGGAGCATTAGAGTGAATTAAATATAGGAAAAAAGGGAGCGTTTCGGGAAGAAGCGCTCCCTTTTGATTTTTAGCCAAGCGAGATGTTATATCTGACAGAAAGTGGTTTGCAAAAACTACCGGCTGCTTGCGCTAATGAGGCTCGCCTAAAAGGAGCTCCTTTTTTAAGGATTATATGCGGGGCGAAAACCCGCTGCGCTGTTGTCTCATAAGTTCTCGCAGAAAATTTTCTTACACAGATTATTTTGTCTCCCGCAGATTACCGCAGATTTTTATTTCGACTATTGACAAAAACGATCTGCGAAAATCTGCGGGAGAAAGGTTTATAATACAACGGTTTCCAGCCCATACAGGGTCTTTTCAAATTCGCCTTCGCTGAGCAGTTTGGAGAGGGTTTGTTTTGGGGACATGGTGAGGTGGGTGGGTTTTAGATTTTATGAATGGGTAAATCTTTTGCCGGGCATGACCGTTATATATTTTGTTCTACTCAGACTTCTTTTTTACTTTATTTTATTCAATTGCTCATATCTAAATTTTAACTGGTCTTCGTATTCAAAAATGTATTCACACAAAGCACCAATTTTATCATACATTGGGGAACCTCGAGCAATTAATTTGTACGTCTTTTTATTACACTTTTTTGCTTCAGGTCTATTACCTTCTAATAGATACGTAAATCCATCTAACACATTTTCATTCGTCTTAAAGTCTTCTTCTGTCCAGAAGTTGAATTCATAAATCATTTTCTCTAATTCATCCCATTCTTCTCGTTCTATCCCAATTGCATATTCTTTGCAATCCTGCAACCATTCTCCTTTGGTTTTACATTTTACTGTAATTGAACAGCCATTATTTTTTTTCTCAAATTTCACCGACTTCCCATGTCCATGAGAAGAATGCAATTGCAAGTGATATGCTTCGTAGTTTAATCCTTTTACTGATGTTTCACCAAATTTTTCAAGTAGGAATTTTTGATAGTCGAACACTTTTCTTACCAATGAAGTATCTGATACTTCATTTTCATAAATTTCATTTGCAGACTTTGAACAATCTATATTTTTTTGGGCATTCTCTTGACAGCTCAACAGAAATATCAAAATAAAAATCAGAGAATAGTATTCTAATCTAATGAGTGTTTTTTTGTTCATTTCGATTTATTTGCTGTTCGTTTTTTCTTGTTGCTTGTGCGGACAGGGTGGGAAAACTTTTGGAAATTTAGCAACCGTACCCCCTCTACACCAATTTTTTGATTTCCACCACCACCTCTGCCCAAACCTCGTCGTTTTTCGCGCTGCTGCCGATGATTTTGTCTTTTCGCGGCAGCCCTTGCAGTTTGGCGAAGGGTGTTCCAGCCCAATCGCATTGCCTGATTTTTATCGGAATGACTTTCGCTTCGCCCGCCTCGTGGCGGCGCATGGCTTCTGTGATTTCGGTTTCCCAGATGTATTCGGTATTTAAAAAATCCACGCTGACGAGCAGGAAAACGATGTCGGAGCTGCCCAGGGCCGACTTGATTTCATCGTCCCATTCCTCTCCCGGACGGATATGACGATCGTCCCAAAAACGGATCAGTCCCTGGCGTTCAAGCGTTTTTAGGTGTTTTTGAAATTCTTGCAAATACTCCAGGTCGTGTTTGGAGTAGGAAAAAAAGGCGAGCGGGGCGCTTGGTATGGTGTCGGCAGCCGTTTTGTCCCGATCCACATCCTTCAAAATGACCGCCTCCCCGATGCCCAAACGTTCGAAAACCAGCAAATCGCCCAGGATTTTCAGCAAATTCACTTCCTCCAACGACTGGTCGCACTCGACCACCCGCCGGCCTTTTTCCAGGCGATTGCTCAGGTTTTTAAAATCAAAATAGTGTTGTGGGTTTTTCTCCGTGCGGCAACCGTCGCAGGGGCAAGGCACGATTTCATGCGCCCGGATGCCCCGGTACTCGTCGTGCAGGTCGCGCAGGGTTTTCAGGATGGCTGTCAACAAGCCGCGCCGCTCGCCGCCCACGGCCCGGATTTGGAGGGCATCACGGCCCCGGGATTTGATTTTCGAGACCTGTGCCAGCGTGTCCGCCGACCAGCGCAGCACCACGCCCTCGCGCCAGACCAGCGTCCGGCCCCGGTCAATGTCGGGGTGGCGGCTGACGATGAACTGGGTCATCAGGGCCTTCGGCAAAAATTCGTACTCAACCCGCACCTCGATGGCATCGCCCGCCGGGAAATCCCAGTCCTGCGGCGGGGCGGTCGGCAGCAGCGGCGGCGTGACGAACTCCTTGCCGTTGGGCAGTGGGTACGCCATTTTGAACTCGCTCATCAGCGCAAGCAGTTGCGGCTGCATATCCTGGTAACTGTCGTCCGACCAGATGCGGCGCAAGTCTGACCAATCGAAAAAGCCCTTTTTCTCCTCCGCCACCACGCGGTCTTCGAGGATTTTATAGACCGCCGCGGTCGCCCACTCGTTTTTCAGGATGACATGCTGTTCCAGCAAGGGGCTTTTGTAGTGCAGGCACACGCCGATTCTGTGCAAAATGCCGCTCAAAATCAGGGCGCTCTCGCGTTCGGGCAGATCGAGTTGGCGGCAGATTTTTAGGTATTCCGATAGCGAGATGTAGTTTTCGTCGCGGCGGCGTTCGAGTTCGGCGCGGATGTTGGCCCAGTTGGCAGGGTACTCGGTGCGGGTGTGTGGCAGTTGGTTGGCGAGGTGGCGAATGTCTTTTTCGAGTTCGGAGAAGCCTTTTTGGCTCAACAAATTGACCAGGCGCACTTCTTTGATGAGTTTCGGGAACTGCTTGCGCCATTTTTCTTCGTCGAAACTGCCTATGCCCATGCCCTCCCGGAACTCGTTGAGCGCAACCAACAGCGGGCTACCCGCGCCGCCGAACATCTCGGCGGTCTCGAACCAGTCGGCAAAATCCGTCTGCGCATTGCCGCTGTCGGCGACCATGACATAGACGGCGCCCTCGGTGTAAAAAAACTGGTGCAGCGGCTTGTACTTGTCCTGCCCCGCAAAATCCCAGATATGCAGCACAAACTCGCCCTCCTCGACCGGGAAACGGTACTCCCCGATGACGATGTCCACGCCCTGTGTGCGGTCTTCCTGCCGGGGCAAGTCCTTGCCGAGCATACGGCAGGCGAGCGAGGTTTTGCCCGCCCTGCCGTCGCCGAGCAGCACCATTTTGGCTTCGAGCAGGGGTTTGATGCCCGCTTTTTCTTTTTGGCGGAAGTATTCGAGGATGGCGGCGTTGCCTTGTTGGACGATTTCGACGGGTGGGTTGGAAAAAGGGTTGTCTTTTAAATTGATTTTTCCATCTTCTGCGGAAGGCCACACTTTCCACACCACCTTCATTCCTTTTTTTTGAATAAAATATCGCAGCGGTGCCAGGTCATTGAGTTGATTGTACGCCAAGTCAATTTGGTTAAGCCCCGTCAATTTTTCCAAAAATCGCCCGTCACTGATTTGATTGGAACTGAGAAGGAGCGAGGTGAGGTTGGTCAAGTTGCTCAAAAATCTTCCGTCGCTGATTTGATTCCTTTTGAGGTCGAGCGAGGTGAGTTTGGTCAAGTTGCCCAAAAATCGCCCGTCGCTGATTTGATTGTTACTGAGTTCGAGCGAGGTGAGGTTTATCAATTTTTCCAAAAAACGCCCGTCGCTGATTTGATTGTTACTGAGTTCGAGCGAGGTGAGGTTTGTCAATTTTTCCAAAAAACGCCAGTCGCTGATTTGATTGGAACTGAGGTTTATCTTTGTGAGTCCGGTCAATTTTTGCAAAAATCGCCCGTCACTGATTTTATTGTTACTGAGTTCGAGTGAGGTGAGGTTTGTTAGTTTTTCCAAAAATCGCCCGTTGCCGATTTCATTGTAACTGAGGTAGAGCGAGGAGAGTCCCGTCAATTTTTCTAAAATACTCCCGCTGCTGATTTTATTTCTAAGAAGGTTGAGTGTTGTAAGGTTTGTCAATTTTTCCAAAAACCGCCAATCAACAATCGGATTTTCCCAAAGGTGTAGTGTGGCCAAGTTGGGCAATTTTTCCAAATAACGTCCATCACTAATTTTATTGTCTCCAAGATTGAGCGTAGTCAGATTTTTCAATTTTTCTAAAAATCGCCCGTCCGTGATTTGATTGCTGCGGAGGTTAAGCGTTGACAAGTTTGTCAGTTTTTCCAAAAATCGCCCGTCGCTGATTTGATTGTTGCCGAGGTCAAGTGAGTTGAGTTTGGTTAATTTTTCCAAAAATCGCCCATCGCTGATGCCCAAGCTACGGGCAACTAATTTTTTCAGCAGCAGTAAATGGGGATGGAAAGACTGGGTTTTTATGATTTGGTTAAGCTCACCGCTGTTTTGGCTGTTGAACTTGACCCACTGCTTTTTTTCCTCATCGAATTCCCACCACTCGTGGCTTAAAATCAACGTCTCCACCCAATCCATGCCGGAAAGATCGGGCAGTTCGCTCAGCCCGCAGTTGCCGAGGTCGAGAGTTTTGTTTTGGGTGCGACGGTTTTCTTCGATGAGTTGTTGGGCGAGTTCGGACATGGCGCGTGGGTCGGCAGGTGGGTGGATTTGGGCCGGGCATTGGCCTTGCCGGCGAAGCAAAGAAAAGAAATGTTTTTGCAATTTGTCCTCAAATGCAGCATCGCAGTCCCAAATCTCACCTTATCCGCTCAAACACCAAGGTGTGCGGTTGGTCGCTTGCACAAGCTATGGGGAAAAAGACGATCAGCCCGCAGCCGCCCAGATTGGCATCGGAGACCACGAGATCGCCGTTTTCGGCAAGGGCCATTTCGGCGTGGTGGATGCTTATAGTGTTCAGGATCACTGTAAAAAGCCGCACTTTTGTCCTTCTCACCTGAACCTTACCGTCCTTTAGGCGGCCTTTCATGTACGAGGATGCCAATTTTTTGTCGCCCTCCCAAAGCGAAAAAGAAAGCCGGTTGCTGCGCGTTTTTTGCACGGTGATGTGGCATTTTTTATCCCGGAAATAACGCGAGTCCAAGCGTGGTTCCATCATAGCAATCCATTCCAGCGAGGCATAGACGGTATCATGCACGGCGATGACGTTGTAGTGGCCTTCCAATTGCGAAAGGTCGGTCAAGGGCGCCGTTTTGTACTTGTTTTGGGCGGAAATATCGGTGGTGGAGCGGAGCAAAAGCAAAAAAAGGAACAGGTACACAGGATTCATACGTGATATAACAAATTTTGGCTTTTGGACACGATCAGCCCATGCAGGGTCATTTAAAATTCGCCTTCGCTGAGCAGTTTGGAGAGGGTTTGTTTTGGGGACATGGGAGGGTGGGAGTTTTTATGGATGGAAAGCGAAGGTTAGTTGCAGTTTATGTCTTTATAGGTTTTCCCTTCTTGGGAATACCGCTTACCGGCGACTTGATTCTTACCTATAATCTTTCTATTTCCTCTGCACTCAAGCCGGTATATCGAACAATTTTTTCAACTGGCTCTCCTTCAGATTTCATTTGACGGGCGATTTCAATATTGCGTTCTTCTTTACCTTCTGCTTTGCCTTCTACTTTGCCTTCATCAAACGAAGTATCCACCACATTTTTCAAATCTCGGTAATACTTTAAACTTTCCTCATATTTATTTTTTTCATCGGGCGTGAATTTGGCTATCTCGGCTGCCTCGAACAGTTTCTGAAATACCCTGTCTTGCAACACCTGCGGACGGTTTTGCAAATATGGAAGTTGCTGTAGCACATACATCCACTTGTCGAAGTTACTTCGCAAGTCCCCTTCTGCCTTGCTAAAGTTGGGCATTTCCAGGTAGATGTACGTTAACTTGTCGTAAAAAACCCGGCATTTTTGATCTTTCAATTGCACCTCGTGGCGTACTTCCTGCTCTGCCTCGTCCTCTGAAAAAGTAAAATCCAGTATGCCGACCATGTACACAGCGGCCAACTGATAATTCCAATCGCCCTTCTTTGCCTGTTCTTGAATTGGGAAGGAGGAATAGTACACACTTCGGTCCTTAAAAAAATTCTGCTTGGCTTTCTGCATTTCCACGATGAAACGTTCGCCGTTTTCCCCGATGCAGTACAAGTCGAAGATGGCCTTGCGGTCTGCTTCAGAGTTGCCGAGTTGCTCCGTGCGGGCGTATGTCAAGTCTTTAATCCTATGCTTTCCGGGCAACACCTGATTCAAAAAATCGATGAGCAAGTCTTTGTTCGGTTCCGAGCCGAACAGTTTTTTGAAACCAAAATCCGTAAACGGGTTAATATATTTGTCCTGGAGCGCCATTGAGTGATCTTTTGAAGACAAAAATACGGAAAAAAGCGGTGTGTCGTGGGCGTTCCCCCATATCTTTTAACACGTTTTGTTTTGTTTAAGTTTCCAAGTCCAGTTCACCTACCTCCCCCGCTTCCCCACCGGCTCCAGCGCCAACCCGACCGATAAAATCCCCGGTAGGGAATCCCGGCGGGTGTGTTGCGCCACGGTAATGACATACGCGCCGGGCTGGTTGAAGAAGGCGTTTTCCTGTAGCATAGCCGGGTAGCGGCAGGTATGGCCGGAGCATTTTCCTTGTGGTACGCCCTGCGCGTCGAACAGGTCGATGGATACTTGTTTGCTCAGGCGGGTGCCGTCTGGAAACAAGGTGTGCAATTGCAGGTACAGGTTTTGGGTGGAAAAAATATCCGCATACCCGATGTCGAGATACAGGTTATACATTTGCGACGTGTCGGCGATAGTAAAACGGAAGTCCAGGGTATCCGGGTAGGTCCATTGTCCGTCGGGGATATCTTTCTGTTCCTCAAAGGAATACTTCGATTGGCAGGCGGTTTGAAGGAGTATGGGAATGGCGAGCAGCAGCAGGATTTTTTGCATATAAGTCTATTGTTTTTCACACGAAACGACAAATGCGGGCGGAATATTTAGTGGAATAAAATCCACCGCGGCATTGCCGAAAACACGCCGGTAGAATTGTACCAGCAAGGGAGAATAATGGAACTGGATAAACTTCCCGCCGGGCCGCAGCCATTGCCGGCATGCTTCCGTGATGTTTTCAGCCAGTGACTCGGGTAGCATCACGAAGGGGATACCGGAGATAATATAATCCACCGATTGTATCCCGCGCTCCTCCAGGTGCCGTCCGATGTTTTCCGCCGAATCATGGATCAGTGTGATACGCGGATCATCAAACTCGGTGCGAAGTTTATCGATAAATGCGTCGTTGATCTCAAACACGAGCACCTGCGCGTCGGGGTGCAGCCGGTCGAGGAGATGGCGGGTAATAGCCCCGTCGCCGGGACCCAGTTCCAGTACCACCCGGGCGTGTTCGGGATCGATTTTACCCGCAATGCGCCGGCACAAAAACCGGGAACTTCTGGCCACGCTGCCGGTGGTCTTCAGATTGCGGATGCTTTCGCGGAGAAAATTGATGCGTTGGATCAACGTGTTAGTTTTTTACAAAAAGGGTAAGATCGGGATACTTTTTCAGTAGTCCTACCGCTTCAGCGCGGGAAATGCGGATGCCGTCAATATATGCTGACACGGCGGCATCGGAAAAACCCTGATTTTGCAACTCACGCCGCAGGGCCGCCGCGTCGGCAAAATGGCGGTACCAGCCCGCCGAATACCGGTACGAGCCGGCGCCGGGCTGGCTCTCGATCATCAGGTCGTTGAACATACCCAAAGCGTCGTTGGTCAGAATCTGCCGCGTGGTGACGGCCTCCACTTTGTAAGTCAGTCCGGTGAAACGTTCGCCCACATGCACGCCGCCGCGGATAATCATGTCTTCCGGCGTAATTTCCGCCTGCGACCTGAGTTCCAGCGGCAAGGGCCCTTCCGCAGCAGCCAGGGAAATCCCGATGCGGCGATTGAGGCGCTGACCGACTGTGTTGGGCACGGCATTCATCACATTTCTGGCCACAGGGTAGGCCGAACCGAAACTTTTCAACGAAATACGTCCGGCAGGCACGCCGCGATCCACCAGCGCTTTGCCGATCAGTTCGGCGCGTTTAATGCCATAGTACAGGTCGAATTTGGCGGGCCCGGTTTCATCGGTATGTACGGTCACCAACACCGTGGCCTCCGGGTAATTGCGGCTCAGGCGAGCCACCTCGTTCAGGGTTTTCAGGTTTTCGGGGCCGAGTACGTCCTGGTCATTGTTGTAATACAGGACGGGAAGGGTTACTTTTTCGATGGCTCTTGCCCCGGTGTCGCTGGCTTTGGCGGCTGCTTTGGCCCGTTTTTCGGCATCGGTAAACAGGGCGCGCTCGCTCAGCTGTTCGGGTTGCTCCTGTTTGAAATAGGCGACATATATATCGCGCTGACCATAACTGTCGAGGCGGTCGGAAGAGAAAAAGGCCGTCAGTCCATCTACCGACATGCGGAAAAAAGCGTCGTCGCCGGGCGAGTTGATGGGTTTGCCGGCGTTGACAGGCGTCGACCAGCTTTGTGTGGCATCGTCAAAAACGGTTTTAAATACGTCGAATCCGCCCATACTGCCGGGGTTATTGCTACTGAAATACAACGTGCGGCCGTCGCGGGCCAGGAAAGGCGTCGTTTCGTCGTATGGCGTATTCACGAGCGGGCCCAGGTTGCGCGGCGTGGTCCAGGCACTGTCTGTGCGCGTGGCGAAGTACAGGTCCAGCCCACCCTGGCCGCCTTCGCGCCGGCTGGCGAACAGCAGCAGGGTATCGTTGATTAAACAGGGCGCCTGGTCGCCGTCTTCGGGCTGCATGGGACTGTCGAAGGCGGGCGGGGTCACGGCGTACTCGTCTTTACGGCCGGCAGTGTCGGCAAAAATCTGACCGCTAAAGAGGGTAAAACCTCGGAAAAAGTACAAAATCTGGCCTTCGCTGTTGAAATCGAGGGCGACTTCGAAGCGCGGGGTATTTTGCAGGTCGCCGAGCAGGCCGGCGTAGTTCCAGCCGCTGTTGCTTTGGTCGGTAAAAAACATGTCGCTGCACCAGTGGCCGGTTTCCAGGTCTTCATAGCCCTGGTCGTTGCGCATGCCGCCGGTACAGTTTTCGCGGGCAGCGGAAAAATAAACGCGGCCCGGGTGATTGAGCGAGGGCAGCGGCGCGAATTCGTCGCCCACGGTATTCACCCGGTTTCCGAGGTTTTCCACCAGGGCCACGGCGTCGGTGGCGGGAATGCCCAGGCCGCTGATGCAGCGCCGGATATTGTCCAGGGCGTTGCTGCGCAGGGGGTGTTTGTCGCCGCACACGCGCAAAAAGCCTTTATAGGCGGCTATGGCGCGATCAAATTCCTGTTGTCCGTGCAGCGTGCGCGCCAGGTAGTAGTGCAGATCGGGGTCAGTGTTCTGCGGATTTTTTTGCAGCACGAACTCCAGGTACTGCCGCGCTTTATCGGCCTGGTGCAGTTGGTAGCTGCAAATACCCAACTTGGTCAGCACGCCGGGGTCGCCGGGTTTTTCCTGTTGGTACTGGCCGAGCGAGGCCAGCGCTTCCGCCCAACGGCGGTTGGCATACTGTTTTTCGCCATTGCGCTTGAAATCGGCCGCTTTTTGCGACCAAACCGCCGGTGTGGCGAACAGACAAAAGAAAAATATACAAATCGTGTGGAACCGGATCATTGCAGTCGGATTGATCATAAACTCCCGTTGCCAGTTTTAGGAGCGGGTGGATAACAAGTAATTATTCGCCCGTTGTTTATCGCGGCAAAAGTACCGCTTTTTCCGCCGTGTGGCTGTTTTTGGACAAAGCGTCGTATTTACCGGTTAGTCAACTTTTGGTAAACGACCCGCGTTCGCAACAATTTTCCCAACTTTGCGTCTTTTAAGCCGGTTTTAGAAAAAGGTTAAGTCTCCATGCCCAATCTTTCTTTTCAATATCCTGCCTGGTTTTTGATTTTGTGCGTCCTTCTGGGCCTTGGCTATGCTATGCTGTTATATTACCGCGACACTACTTTCCGCGAACAGGCCCCCGGGCTCAATCGCGGGCTGGGTATATTGCGCTGGCTCACCGTGACGATTTTAAGTGCCCTGTTGCTATCGCCGCTGCTCAAGAGTGTGCGCACCGAAACGAAAAAACCGGTCGTCGTGCTCGCACAGGACGAGTCGGAAAGTATCGGCGCCTCCTTGCAGGGAGAAACGTTGGACCAGTACAAACAAAACTGGCAAACCCTGCGCGAGGCCCTGGCGGAAAACTACGAAGTACACGAGCTGGCTTTTGGCGACGAGGTGCGCGAAGGCGTGGCGTTTAAATTTCAGGATAAAGTAAGCAATCTCTCCGAAGTGCTGCGCGATGTGTACGACCGCTACGGCGCTCAAAATCTGGGTGCGGTGATCCTGGCGTCCGACGGTATTTACAATGAAGGCAGCAACCCCGCTTATTCCGGCGCACAAATCGCCGCACCCGTGTACACGGTGGCCCTGGGCGATACGACGCCGAAAAAAGATTTGCTGATTAAACGGGTGTTTCACAATAAAATAGCCTACCTCGGCGACAAATTTTCCGTACAAATCGACGTGGCGGCGTCCAACTGCGCCGGCACACAAACCGTGCTCACCGTCAGTAAAGTAGCCGGCGATGAAACGCGCACCCTCCAATCGTTCCCGGTCAATGTGAGCGGCAAGGACTTTTTTGCCACCAGAGAGGTGTTCCTGGAAGCCGACCAGCCCGGTGTGGCGCAGTACCGGATTACCCTGGCCAAAGTGCCCGGCGAAGCCTCCGCGGTCAATAACAGCCGCGATATTTTTATCGACGTGCTCGATGCCCGGCAAAAAATTCTCCTGCTGGCCAACGGCCCGCACCCCGACCTTTCAGCCGTTCGGCAAACGCTGGAAGCCAATAAAAACTACCAGGTGGCTATCGCGTACATCAGCGATCCCGGCATCGACGCGACCAAGTTCGATTTTGTGGTACTCCACAACCTGCCTTCCACCACCAACGACATTTCGGGCTTGCTCACGACCATGAACACCCGGCGTATTCCGAGGATGTTTATTGCCGGTATGCAAACCAACTATGCCGCACTGGCCAAAGCGCAGGGCCTGGCCGGCGTACAAAGTAATGCCCAGCAAAGCGACGACGTGCAGGGCAAAGTGTCACCGCAGTTTGCCGCTTTCAACCTCAGCCCCCGGGTGGCCGAAGAATTGCCAAAATTTAACCCCGTGATCAGCGCTTTCGGCAATTTCAACGCCACACCACAAGCGCAGGTATTGCTCCGGAAACGGATCGGCAAAGTGGATACCGACCAGCCGCTGCTGGCCATCGGCGAAACCGACGGCATCAAAACAGGCTTGTTTTTGGCCGAAGGCCTCTGGAAATGGCGGCTGTTCGACTACCTGCAACACAACAACCACGAAATTTTTGAAGAACTGCTCGGTAAAACCGTTCAGTATCTCACCCTCAAGGAGGATAAACGAAAATTCCGCGTCACGCTCGACCAGAATATTTTTAAAGAAAACGAACCGGTCGTTTTCGGTGCAGAACTCTACAACGACAACTACGAACTGACCAACGAGTTCGACGTGGCCATGTCGATCCGCAATACGGCGGGCAAGGAATTCCTGTACACGTTCAATAAACTGGGGAAAGCCTACACCCTGAATGCGGGTATACTCCCGGTGGGCAACTATACTTTCCGGGCCACGACCAATTTCAACGCTCAAAATTTAGTGTTCGATGGCCGGTTCAGCGTACAACCGATCCAGCTGGAACTGTTTGAAACGACCGCCAACCACGCCGTGCTGCGCCAACTCAGCGACCAATTCGGGGGTGAAATGGTGTCTGCGGCCGGCCTTGCCGGTATCGCCGATTCCATCAAGGCCAAACAAACCGTGAAGCCGGTGATTTACCAGAGCACCCACACCAATCCGCTGATCAACCTGAAATGGATCTTTCTGTTGCTGGCGGGGCTGCTGTCGGTGGAGTGGTTTTTGCGGCGATATTTCGGGGCGTATTAATGTATTAAGCATCGTCAAACATCAAAATGCCATGAAAAACACGCCGGATTTCTTTCAAGCCCTTCCTGCTGCCGGGGAAACGCCCCTGCACATTACCGACGAAGCGGAGGCCTGCGCGGCAGTGCTCGTGGCTTGCCTGCGCGCCAATGAGCTCGATGGGGATTCGGATAATGCCGCCTTTTACACGACGATCAAAAGCCGCAATATTTTTAAAGGTCACGACGCCAGGGCGCTCGTTGAAGTCGCCGGCCGGCAGTTTGAACAGGCCGGCAGTTCGGCCGCACTCATCGATGCGGCTATCGGCGCCATCCGGGAGCAAACCCGCCTCCCGCTATTCTATCATTGTCTCGACGTCATCCTGGCCGACGGGGTGGTCACGCCCCGCGAGCATAAGGTTTTTCAGTACCTGAAAGTCAGGTTCAAAGTGGACGATGAGAGTGCCTGGAAAGCCATGGAGGTGCTGGTGGCGAAGAACTTGTTGTAGAATTTCCTTTCTAAAAAATATTTGAGGTAAAAAGAACGGGCTTGCGAAATCACGGTATCTTTGCTATGTTCAAACATACCTGCATGCAATTAAAAATTGACAGCGAAAGCAAGGCCCCGCTTCACAACCAGGTGGAAAAAATGCTGCGCGCGCTGATCGAAGAGCCTGCTTACCGCGACGGCGATTTTTTACCCAAAGAAGTAGACATCGCCAACAGTCTCGGCGTTGCCCGCAACACAGTGCGTCATGCCATCGGGAAATTGGTGAATGAAGGGCTGCTGGTGCGCAAAAAGGGCGTCGGCACAAAGGTCGCGGCCAGTCGTATCCCGACCCGGCTGGACAGTTGGTGGAGTTTCACCAAAGAAATGAGCCTGCGGGGTATCGCGGTCGTCAATTTCGAACTGGACGTGCAAAAAATCCCGGCAGATGAAGAAGTGGCGGCAGCGCTGCACATCAAACCGGGCACAAAGATTATTCAAATGTCAAGGCTGCGGGGTACTACCGGCACCCCGAGTTTACTCTCCGTATCCTGGTTTCATCCCCGGCTGAAAATGACTGGAGACGAAAACTTCTCCAGGCCCTTGTATCAGATGCTGGAAGAGCAATTCGGCGTCATCGTTTCCATTTCGCGGGAAGAAATCAGCGCGATCAGCGCCGATGAATCGCTGGCCGGCAAGTTCGGGCTGGCCGAAGGCGCGCCGCTTCTTTTCCGCCAGCGGGTCGTCAGCGATTCCGACGGGCGACTGGTGGAGTATAATAAAGTGTATTACAAAGGCGATGGGTTCAAATATTCAATTGATATCAAGACATGAAAATAAAACTACGCTTCCCTGCCCTTTTTACGTTGCTCCTGATGGGATGGAGCTTCGCCCTTCAGGCGCAAACCCTGACCGGTAAGGTAAGTTCCTCCGATGACGGCACGCTTTTGCCGGGCGTTACCGTTGTGATCAAAAACACGACCGAAGGAACAACCACCGATGCAAACGGCCGGTACACCCTGGAGGCCGGAAAAGGCGCGACCCTCGTTTTTTCCTGTATCGGTTATGAATCAAAAGAACTCGTCGTGGGCGCCCAAAACATCCTCGATGTGGTGCTCGTGCAAACATCAGAAGTTTTAAAAGACCTGGTGGTCGTGGCCTACGGCGTGGTTAAAAAAAGCGACCTCACCGGCTCGGTGTCTTCCATCTCCAGCGAAGACCTCAGCCGCACGGCGCCCACCTCACTCGACCAGGCCCTGCAGGGGCGCGCGGCCGGCGTACAGGTGACGCAGGTGAGCGGCAGGCCGGGCGGCGAAACATCCATCCGCATCCGCGGCAGCAGTTCCATCAATGCCGGCAACGAGCCGCTTTACGTGGTGGACGGCATGCTCATTACCAGCGACAACGGACAGACCAATGCGGGCGGCGTCGCCGGCAGCAACCTGAACGGTATTTCTTCGATAAACCCCTCCGATATCGAACGTATTGAAATTTTGAAAGACGCTTCCGCCACCGCCATGTACGGTTCGCGGGGCTCCAACGGCGTTGTGCTCATCACCACCAAACGGGGCAGGGCCGGTAAATCGTCCGTCACCTTCGACAGTTACTACGGCGTGCAACAGGTGACGAAAAAACTGGAAATGCTGAACGGGGAGGAATTTGCCAACTACATGAACGCATACAGCAAGGAGTCGGGTTTGCCGCTTGATGCACGCTATATCGTCCCGGAAAAATTTGGCGAAGGCACCGATTGGCAGGAAGCCATTTTCCGGCAGGCGGCGTTCCAAAGCTACCAGTTGAGTACCCTCGGCGGTAGTGAAACGACGCAATATTCCGTCAGCGGCGGGTATTTCAAACAGGACGGTATTATCCTGAATTCGGATTTTGAACGGTTCAGCCTCCGTACCAACCTGGACCAGCAAGTCAGCCGCCGGTTCAAAACAGGCGCCAGCGTCGGCATCAGCTATATCACTTCCCGCGGTGTGCTGACGGGTGCGCAAAGTCCCGGAACGGGCGTTCTGCTGCCCGGCGCCACCACCTCCGCGCTGTTGTTCCCGTCTACCTTGCCGGTGCTGGACTCCACCGTCGTGGGCGGCTATACCTTCCAGGACGACCGGGGCAGAAACATCGGCAACCCGGTTGCCGATGCCCTCGAAACCGACAATATTGCACACAATGCCCGGGTGATCGCCAATACCTACGGCATTCTGACGCTGGCCGAAGGGCTAAACCTGAAAGCCAGCGCGGGCATCGACGGTTTTTCGGTAAAAGAAAACCGTTTTGTCCCCAATTTTTTGAAAAGAACCGAACCCAACCGCGGCGACGCCGTGGTGGCAACGGTGGACGGCTACACCTGGCTCACCGAATTTACCCTCAATTACGACCGCACCATTCGCGACCGCCATGCGGTTAATGCACTCGTGGGCAGCACCTTTCAGGGATTCCGCTCGGAGCGCTTGTTCGCCTTTGCGCTCGACTTCCCCGACAACCGCAGCGGCTGGCACAACCTGAGCAGCGCCCTTAACCCCCAGCCGGCTGCCACCGGCGAGCTGACCTGGGGCATCGTGTCCTACCTCGGGCGGGTGAATTATACCTTCGACAACAGAATACTCCTCACCCTGACGGGCCGGGTAGACGGCGCTTCCAAATTCGGGGCAAACAACAAATACGGCGTCTTCCCATCCGGCTCCATCGCCTGGAAATTGCACGAAGAAGATTTTATCAAAAACCTCGGCCTGTTTTACAGCCTGAAAACCCGCTTGAGCTACGGCGTGATCGGCAACCAGGAAATTTTCCCGTACGCCTCGCTGGCCACGGTCGGGCCCATTGGCCAGGGTGTTTTCAACAATACCGAACCCTACATCGGCCAGGAGCCGCTGCGTTACCCGAACCCCAACCTGAAATGGGAGCGCACCAACCAGGCCGATTTTGGTATCGACGCAGAATTTGCCGGGGGCAGGTTCGCCGCCACCTTCGACGTTTACCAAAAACAAACCGCCGACCTGCTGCTTTTTACGCCCATACCGACCACCACGGGCTTTAGCGGCTACCTGGCCAACATCGGCGGCTTGCGCAACCGGGGCTTCGAAGCCGCGCTGGGTTCGCGCAACACCACCGGCGCTTTTGGCTGGAAAACGGATTTGAACTTTTCTATAAACCGCAACGAAATCACCGCGCTTGCCGGCGAAAACGACATATTCGTGCCGGGCGTGCTGCAGGTGCCTGCCGGCTGGAGTATTCTGCGGGTGGGTCAGCCCATCGGCACTTTCTACGGGCTGGTGTCCGACGGTATTTTCCAAACGGCCGACGAAGCAGCCGCCGGTCCCCACCTGAAAGCGCAGACCCCAAAACCGGGCGACCGCAGGTACAAAGACCTCAACGGCCGTGATGCGCAAGGCAACCTTACCGGACAGCCCGACGGCGTCATCGACGAAGCGGACCGGACCATCATCGGAGACGCCAATCCCGATTTCACCTGGGGCCTCACGAACGTGTTTACCTATAAAAATTTCGATTTGTCCATCTTCGTGCAGGGCGTACAGGGCAATGAAATCGTGAATGCTTATTTGTTTGAAATTGGCTCGCTGAATGCGGAGACCAACGTACTCAAGGAGTTTTACGACAATCGCTGGACGCCTGAAAACCCGAATAACGAATACGTAAAAATCAACCCTTCCGAGCGCAACATATTCAGTGATCAACAAGTGGAAGACGGCTCGTTTATCCGCATCAAAAACATCACGCTGGGCTACACCTTCCCTGCCGGCTGGCTGCAACGGGTGAAAATGTCGAAGTTCCGCATCTACGCCAGCGCAAACAACCTGTTCACCCTCACGGATTACCGGGGCTATGACCCCGAGGTCAACGCCTTCGGACAAAGCAACCTGCTCCAGGGCATCGACTACGGCGGCTACCCGCTGGCCAGGACGATTGTCGGTGGTATTCAGGTCGGGTTCTAGGGTTTGGGGGTTTGGGGGTTTAGGGGTTTGGAGGTTTGGGAGTTTGGAGGATTTTCACAATTTAAGATAGGCTATGGCATTTAAAAAATTTGAAGAAATTGAAGCATGGAAATTGGCGAGGGAACTGTGTAAGATTGTTCGAATCTTGACAGAGAAAGGCGCTTTTTCAAAAGACTGGACGCTTCGAAATCAGATAAGAAGTTCTTCCGGCTCCGTAATGGACTGTATTGCAGAAGGACATGGCCGGGGGAATAACAATGAGTTCAAATACTTTTTGGGTATCGCCAAAGGTTCGTGCGATGAAACCCGTTCGCAAGGATATAGAGCACTAGATTATGAATATATTTCTCAAATTGAATTCGACGAACTTTCAAGTATTGCTAACCGGACCGGTGCAGCCATTCATGGATTAATTGAATATTTGAACAGAACTGAAATTAAGGGAATTCGAAATAAAATCACCGATGCTCCTCAAAAAAAATCAATAATTCAAGACCCTAATTTTCCCTCCGAACCGCCCCCCGGCTTTTAGTTTCCCCCAAACCCCCAAACCCCCAAACCCCCAAACCCCCAAACCCCCAAACCCCCAAACCCC
>CAUJEY010000230.1 GCA_963169325.1 Bacteroidota bacterium | reverse complement strand
CCAGCATAAATGCCCATTCGTAACACAGATGTAGCGATTCCCTTCGTAGGGGCGGGGCTTGTCCCCGCCCAATACGCGCGAGCAGTCGTAACCGGGATGTCTTATACATCCAATATCGGCGCATGTTTTTACGAAATTCATATTTCCCTAAAAATTCGGGATGACTCATGTAAGGAACTTTTTTCCGCCCGATTTCATTTAGGCCCGTAGTCTTTGACTGATGTAAAGCCAACAGGGGACGCCATCCCCGCCGGCTCAAATCGCATACTTTTTTTTACACACAAACCACAAGCAATGATGCTTATCAAACGGCTCGGACGCCCGCCCCCGCAATGGGGACGGAACGATGTTATATTATGGAACCGATACCTTTCTCCAAAATACCGGAAATTTTTCCGGCCGATCTGGCGGCTGTATTTCAGGACAGCCGCTTCGACATCCTGCGCGACCAGATGTTGGCCGATATCGTAGTGCGATTGCATGAAGTGCTGAAGTGCCAGGAATTGCACCAGCAGATGGCTGCCGAAATAAAACGGGAGCATTGTTTTCGAGGTTACCTGGTACTGGTGCTCGAAGAAATATTACCGGAAACCCCCGCCTTGTATGCCAACCACGCCTATTGGCGACATACACTGGAGCATGCCCTGAACCTGGAAAAAAGCGGCTACCGGCTGTCCGCCGTGCTGGGTTATTTTACCTGGCTGCGCAAAGTGCTCGACAAGATGGAGTTGATGATTCCGGTAGGGCAGCCGCTGTTTCAAGCCGCTTTTAGCGCCTGGCATCACAACAAAACCCAGGTAGACTGGCGCAGGTTTTCCCCGGCCCGCTGGAATCAGAAATTACACAAACTTTGGTTCGAATTTCTGACAGAAGCGCTTGGCGCTACGGCAAAAACCCGGGATTGCCTGGGTTATCAGCAGTTTTTCCAAACCTGGTCGCTCCTGTCTGTTGAGAATATGGGTATTCGCCCGGAGGCCATGCATCCGCTCACGTTGCGCAATTTGGCGTTGGCGTTGACGCAGTTTTTCGAAGAGCTTCGCCCGCTGGTCGAACAACGTTTTAACGGCGAATGGCCGGTATTCGCGGGCGGCTGGTCGCGCACCTGGTTTCTCGTTTGGCTCTGGCGCCGCCGCCGCGCTTTGGTGTTGTCCTGCATCAAGGAGGAGGTATGGCAGCGCCTTTACCGGGCTTTTCACGGCGTTTCCATCCGGCAGGCTTTTCTCTGGCTTCCGCCTTTTGCGGTGCGACATTTGGATAATTTCCTGCCCGGACAGGACGAGGAACGGTACCTGCCGGCAATCCGGCATTTGGCCCGGGGCGGCTCTCCGCTCACGGCGCCCGGCTTGCCGATTTCCCTGACCCATCGGATGGCGCACGTATTCGCGCAGGCAGACCGGGATGTCGCCGGCATGACTGACGCACTCCGATATGCCCAGGTAACTGCGCTGGGTGGCGACAACGCCTTGTTCCAGGAGATATGGTATGCGTTGGGCGGCGATTTTTCCGACCAAACCTTTTGGGAAAGTGTGATCCGTTGGTTCGTGTTGCACGCCGGCGAGGCGCGCCTGGCCGAATGTCATGGCGTGTTGGATTATATCCGCCATCAACGGCGGGAGCAAGGCGAATCTTTCACCATGAAAGGGCGCAGCGTGGCCGCCTTGGTTCGCCGGGTGGAGACCTGGCACGAGCGCGAGCCGTATCTGGCCGGCGGGCAGTATCTGCGCTGGGATCGCTGGGATATTCCGGAATACCAAGCGGCGCCGCTCCCGAATGAAACGGCTGCCCTGCGGATTGTGCAACTCACCAATTCGGAAGAAATGCATAAAGAAAGCGCGGTCATGCACCACTGCGTTGCAACCTACAGCCATCAATGTCATAGCGGATTTACTTCAATCTGGTCGCTCCGGACCTACAGTGCAGACGACCGGGTGCTGGACCGGCACGCCACCATCGAAGTAAACCAACACCGGCAGATCGTGCAGGTGCGTTCCTTTTGCAACGCCCTGCCGGGAAAAATATATCTCGATGTGGTGAAAGAATGGGGGGAGTCTAATGGGTTGGCGCTGCTTGGGTGCTAAGCCGGGCGGGGGCGTCTGCCAGTTAGGGCACGACGGCTATACGCCAAAACATCTCGCACAGGCATCCTGCAAGGGATGAAACGACGTAAAATAATCTTATACCGGCCCGGCTGGATCAGCCTGTTCCTATTACCCCTGTTTTGTATCGTTTTTCTATTCGAGGCAAACACCAACAGGCAATATCGCCTGCTGAAGGTATTTCGAATCACCAAGGAATCCTACATCAAACGGGGCGACCAGGCTACCATATTCTTTCACCCACCGAAACGGCATTTTCACCAAATCAATATGGGCGCAGATAACCAGGAAAGAGTCAGAAAACAACTTGATAATGCCAGTAGCGCATTACAGGAGATGATACGAACGCGGGACACCGTGCACGGGATTCATTTTCATTTTGAAAAACAAGCTACGCATGGCGTTTTCGTGCAAACATTAAATCTGTGCAACATTGCCGGAGTTGACCATTTTGTAACACTCGAAAATGATATTCATGCCTACTACCAGGAGAAAGAAAACCGGGAAAACCAATTTTCGCCGGTTTTTTTCTGTGGAACTGTCGCCTTGGAACGGGAGCAAGTAAAAACCAGGATAGAAATGGAAAGGAAATCTGAACAAGCTCGTGTTTTCCGGCAACACTTAATCGATTTGTGGCCGTCAGGCTTGATGTTCATTTTGTTAAGTGTTTTGCCATTTTTACCGGCAATTTTCAAAAATTTCAGTCAAAGCGGAAATCGCATTAATTTCACTCAAAGGCGCAGAGTGTAGATTACACATTTTTCACGCAAAGGCGCAAAGACGCAAAGTGAGAGGGGATAAACTTATTACCTCCCCTCTCACTTTGCGACTTTGCGCCATTGCGTGAAAAATGTGTAATCTACGCTCTGCGAGAAAATATTCAAAACACCACCAATTTCCCAGTTCCAAGGGGCACCCCATCCACGTCCACCTTAAACAAATACGTCCCTTCCGGTAAATCGTCTTTGCGCAGCAAAAATCGCGGCTCTGCGGCGCTTAGCGCGCGCACTTGCCGGCCCGTGAGGTCGAAAATGCTTAGGTGGAAGTTGCCGGGCGTATTACCGGTCAGACGACTGGGAGTCGTCAGACCGGCGACACTGATCCAGCTGGCGTCGGTGAGCGGGTGGGGAGATATACTGACGGTGTATGCCGGCTTTTCGGGTTGCCAGAGGCCTACGCTGATGAAGTTTTCTCCGATACGGTGCGTGGTGGTATTGGTGATGATAGGATCGTTGAAATCAAAATAAATGGCGGCATTGTTGAAAATATCCGTTTCCAGCGGCACATCGGCGCGGGGGCGGATGCGGAACTGTACGAAACCGTGCGAAGCTGCTTCGTTCACGTTGCTGTCGGGCAGCAGGATATTTTGAAAATCAAAGATCAGCGTGCCCGCGCCGGTGAGTTCAAAGCGGTAAGGGTGGCTGCTTGCGCCGGACCGGACTGTGAGCGGATCGAGCCATTCGGATAAGGTGTCGCGAATGACGACGCTGAAGGCCGTATCGGTGCCGGTGTTTTGGAACCGGATGAGGTATTCTAATTCGGTGCCGGGGCGGATGTAGTGTTTGGCGCCGAAGCCCGTGGGGAAGCCCTGTTTGTCATTGGGATCGTAGGCGCCCGTGTTGGGGGTGCAATTTTCATCGATCCAGGGAACATCATCGCCCAATGTGAACTGATTGATATAACCCAAATTAAAAGTTCCGGACGTCACGCAGCCTTCCACAGAACGTTCAGGGAGCGGGGCCGGTGGTGCAAAAGGTTCCTGTTTCGCTTCAATGTGCCAGGTGGCGCCGGTAGCCGGAACGCTCACGATCATGGAATCGCCGGCGGCGAGCGGTGGCGAGCCGCCTTGCAGCCCCATTGTACCGTCTTCGATGACGATATACTCCAGGAGTTCACTCATGGGCGCCGTTCCGGTATTTTTCAGGATGAAACGCAGGGAGTCGCCGTCGCAACGGGAGGACACCTGTAGCAGGGCGCCCGACCAAAGCGGGTTGGCCGGCTCGCAAAGGGTGTCGGGAAAGATGTGCGCTTCGGTGCAGTGGGTTTGTCCGAGTACGGCATCGCAGGAAACGGCTACTCGCACCCAGATAAATCCAGGGTTGAATGATTGAACAGTCCCCAACTGGAATCGAAAAATACCGTTGCCCATATCCGAATAGGGCTGCGAAGCACTGACCATCTCCAGTAATGGGTCAAGCGTAAGGTCGATATAAGCATCGGTTGCATGGGCCAGGCTGGCGTTGCGATAGTGGAGATAATAAAAATTGTTGTCAAAACAGCGACGCAAGAGGGACGTACTCAGGTTTACTTCAAGCGAAGGGCAATTTACATCCGGCCCCTGAATAGAAAAATCAACCGTGGCGGTATCGCCGTCCGCGGCGATAAATACCGGCACATTGTTATCACAGGCATTATACTGACTACTGCCTGGGTAAAGTGTAATCGAATAATTTCCCGGTTGAATTCGGAGACGGTAATGTCCGTCGGCATCGCTTTGTGCGTAATAATGGGCGCCGCCGCCTTCTGCCCGGATTGTCTGCCCGCCGAACCCTGATTCTGTGGCGCCAATCAGACAGTCGTTGTTTGCATCGTATCGAATGTCCCCTTCAATAAAAGTACAAGGCGGGGATACCGGCGGGACCACAACTGTAGCGGTTTCACTCGTATTATTGCCATCTGTCACCGTAATCGTATAAGTGCCCGGCGCCAGGAAAATAGCCCCGGCAGGTTGTGTAACCACCTGCGATTCATTTCCCCAGGAAATGGTGTAAGGCGGCTCGGCCGGCGAAATCTGAAAATGCACCAAACCGTCGCAATTGACGATATTATAAATAGTAAGCGGTAAATAGATCCGAATCAAGATGTACGTGTACACTGTTATGCAGCCTGAAACAGGATTTATAACCGTGACGACATAGGTACCCTCTCCAAGTCCGCTTATGCCCGGGGTTGTAGCCGTAAAGCCGTTTGGCCCCGACCATTGATAAATCAAGGGAGTACCCATGGATACCGGAGTCAAAATGATAGAGCCGTTTTTATTATCTGCAAGCGGCTGCGTAATAGAAGAGCCTACCAACGCTTGTGGGAATTGCTCCACCACAGCGCAGTCCGCGGTCGTACAGCCGTTCGGCGCAGTAACGGTTACGCAATATGTGCCGCTGGGGATATTGTTTATCGTGGAAGTGGTGTCGTGTGTATTCCACAGGTATTGAAACGCCGGACTGCCATCGGCTGTGATGCTGCCGTCAATGTCGCAGGTCGGAGTGGCTGTAAGTGAAAAAACCGGCGCCACAATATCCTGCAACACTAATACCGAGGCAGTAGCCGTACACCCGTCTCCGGGATCGGTGATTGTCAGGTCGTATTGCCCCGGAAGGTTGACCGTTGGATTTGAAACTGTTGAGGTAAAGTTATTGGGACCGGTCCAGGAGAACGTGGCATTGGGCACATTAGAAGCGCCCGCAAGCGCCACTTCGGTAATCGTGCAGGTGAGCGTCATATCCGCTCCGGCATCGGCAGTGCATTGGGCGGATACGATCCCGGTTTTGAAAATGAAAAAACAAGAGAGCAGCAGGCAGTAAAAATAATATTTCATGAGCGGAGACTTTTCTTAATTTTTGGTATGCTGCAAAGGTGCCGCTCAGCGATTGGCCGTGCAAAGACAAAATATTGAATTTGTAATGAAAATATCTATAACAAAAAAATTAAAACATTGAAAAATAGGGATTTAAAACAAACAGAGTTTTTAATTTTGCCAATAATCGAATCAAAAATATACGGACCGGACCATGGAAAATACCCAATTGTGGGCAGCTTTTTCTACGTTAGACAAACAGGAACTGCGCGAACTCGACCGTTTCGTTCGTTCCCCTTATTTTAACCGGAAAGATCAGGTCGTCGCGTTGTTTAGCTACCTGCGTACCTGTTTGGAAAATCGCCGGGTACCGGACGGTACGGAAGCCTGGCAAGCCACATACCCGGATGCGGGCCCATTCGACGATCAGAAAATACGCCTGACCAACAGCCATTTGTTGGCCGCACTGGAACAATTTTGGCTTTGCCAGTCAAAATTTGCCGATACGGCAACAACAAAATTAGAACTGGCAGCCATTTACCGGCGGCGCAATTTGCCTAAACCCGCCCGTATTGCCCTTCGGGAAGCGCAGCAAGCCCGAGCCGGCCTGCCCCTGTGCGATGCCGGCTATCTGGAAGCCGGCCACGACCTGGAGTGGGAGCATTTTCAGATCGAATCGGCAGCCAAACGTTTTGAAGAGTTCAATTTGCAGGAAATTTCCGATTGGATGGACCTTGGTTTTATCGCCAAAAAGCTTCGGCACGTTTGCCTGGCTTTATCCCATCAGGCTGTTTTTAAACGAAATTACAACTTCGGATTGCTCGATCAAATCCTGCCTTATGTGGAGCGGGAAAATTTGACACGCCACCCGGCCATCGGCCTGTATTACCATGCCGGCCGTTTTTTGAGCGACCCGGCTGCGGAAGATCATTTTTTTGCCTTTCGGCAAATGTTGTTCCAGTATGCGGAAGCTTTTCCGGGTGACGAACTGCGGGCGCTTTACCTGTTAGCCATCAACTTCGGCGTTAAAAAAAATAACATGGCGCCAAATCAGGCATGGGACCGCGCTAATTTCGACCTGTACAAGGAAGCCCTGGCCCGGGACCTCCTGCTCGACAAGGGGCAATTATCTCACTTTTCATACAATAATATAGTTATTGCCGCAATGCGCCTCGGCGAAACGGCCTGGGCCGAGGAATTTATCCATCAATACAAACCGCACCTGGAACGCAAATACCGCGAAAGTACCTTCAATATGAATATGGCCCGTCTGGCCTATTTGCAAAAAGACTACCACGCCGCTTTGTTGCACCTGCAACGCGCCGATTACCGCGATTTTATCCACAGCATGAACGCCAAAACCCTGCAAATGAAAATCTACTTCGACACCGGCGAAACCGACCTGCTCGAAAGCCATCTCGACAGTATGCAACACTATATCAGGCGGCAACGGGCGGTGGGCTACCACCGCGCCAATTGCCTGAACATTGTTCGGTATACCCGGGCGCTGCTGCGCTGCAACCGCAGGGATTTAAACGAAGCCGTATCGATTCGGCGGCAAATCGAGCAGGAGCCGGTATTGACGGAAAAAGAATGGTTGTTGGAGCGGATTTGAGACGTGCCGGGATGCCTGACAGGGGGTGCATCGCATTGCTTACTCTCCGGCTATATGCCAAAGGTCAACAGCATACATGCAAAATCGTCATTTTCCTTTCCCAATAATCTCAAACGTTCGCACCAGGCGGTAACCATCGGCATCCACCAAAGTGAGCGCATGTTTGCCGATCGGCGGCTGCAAGGCCATTTGGTGAAAGGTTTTTGTGCTGCCGAGGTAGGCGCCATCCAGATGCCAGAATATTTCCGTTTCCGGTATACGATGCGCCACCTGGAAAACCGTGCTGCTGAGTTTTCCGTCGAGGTCGACCGGAACATAAATCCGGGTCGGGTTTTTGGGATAAATCAATTGCATCGGAATTTGTTCGGCGCCGGGTTGGCCGGCAATGCAGTCGGGCCGGAATGGCGGCGGCGATACATAAGCGGGGTTTTTGCTTTTGTAGTAGTATTCTTCCATATTCCCCGGGCCAGGCGGATCATCACTGCTTGATCTGTAACGGCTAAATGTAAGATCATACGGTGAGTAGAAATAAATTTTCGCCTTAGGTTTGATATGGCAAGATATTTTTTGACCTTAGCCGCAATAAAACAACTCCCGTGTGGAACAAGCGCTTTTGCCGTCCATATTCTATTATTGCTTTGCGCATATCAATGGAGGTAGAAATCCGGGTTAATCCGTTCTCGCGATGAAAGAACTTCAAAATCTTGATTGGGACACTTTTCTGGATTATATTGAATCCGAACAAGCCGCATTGGTAATTGGGCCGGAAGTCATGTACTTCAATGGCCAACCCATGAATCGGGCATGGCGGGAAAGCGTTTTTGAAAAGTTCCAAAGCAAAATCGCTTATTTTTATGAGCAGGAAAATTTTTTCCTTTTTTCTAATAAAATCGCTAAAAACGATGCAGCCCGATTTGTTCGTAAGTTTCTGCAGGAGCGGGAGCCGGACGATGCCGTATATAGGAAAATTGCCCAGATAAAATTCCCACTGGTCATTTCTATTAACCCGGATACATATCTATCCGATACCGCACATAAATATGGTATCCGGCATCGATTCAGCTATTTTAAAAGCCGGAGCAAGGCCGTTGAAGATGTGGAAGAGCCACAAAAAGACCTGCCGCTTTTCTATAATCTTTGCGGAACGGTGCATGACGACGAGTCTATCATCTTGGATTATGAAGATGTGTTCCGGCTCGTTGCCTCTTCTGTTGGCGCTCCCGGCTTGCCGCCCAAGTTGCAAACTGCATTGAGCAAAGTGCGCATCTTCTTTTTTATCGGGTTTCAATTTGAAAAATGGTACACCCAATTGTTGCTCCGTCTGGTGTGCGGGCATGAAGAGAGCGAAAAGTACGCCGCCAACCAGCAACACGTGGATAAAAACGTGCGGGACTTTCTGCTGCACCAGTTCCAGATCGAGTTCCTGGATAAAGACCAGACATTCCTTGATGTTTTGTACGATAAGTGTGTCGACCGCAACCTTCTCCGACCCCTCGCCGATCCTGCATCCCCCGATGAAATCAGGCTGATCCGTATGATCCAGACGGGCAAAGAACTATATGCCCCACTGGAGTTCCTGCGTCAAAAAACGGAACAAACGTCGTTTGGCTCGGAGGCCACACTGCTGCTGGCACGATACAATACCCTGGTGGAAGAACGCAAAAAAGGCACCATTGAAAATCGCGACTATTTCATTGAGCACAACCGGGTCATCGATGGTATCCTGAATCTCATCCGAACGGCCGCTATATGAAAAATACGCTTTTTCGCTACCCGGGTGTCAAGCCGTTCGAAACCTCAGAGTCCGGCCAGTATTTTGGTCGGCAGCGGGATATTCAGGATTTGCACGACCTGATCCTGCTCGAAAAACTGACGGTATTATTCGGCAAATCAGGTTATGGCAAGAGCTCGTTGCTCAACGCCGGCATCATCCCCCGGCTGCAGAGCGGCAAAGGCGCCAACGACGGGAACTTTACCCCCATCCTGATCAAATTTTCCAGTTATACGGCCGGGTCGCGCAACACGCCGGTCAAAACCGTGATCGACCGGCTGCGGATGAGTTTCGAGCCGGCAAAAAAGCAAGGATTTACAGCGGCAGGCAACACGCTTTGGACAGAGTTTAAAAAATGCCAGAAGGCAACAGGCCGGCGGAAGTACTTGCTCCTGTTCGATCAGTTTGAGGAATACTTTACATACCCGAAAGAGGAACAGGTAGCCTTGTGTGAGCAACTGGCAGAACTTGTATACACGGAGATTCCGCAGTCGTTACGCGACCATTGGGACAACCTCAGTGACGAAGACAAATCTTTTATTTCAGAGGAACTCGACGTGCATGTCGTATTCTCTATCCGTGAAGACCGGCTCTCCTGGCTGAGCAGTATGCAGGATTACCTCCCGGCTATCCTCCACAAACGGTATGAGCTCAAAGGCCTGACCGACGAGCAGGCCCGGGAGGCCATTCTCCTGCCCGCCGGATTGCCGCAGTCCCTGGGCTTTCAGTCACATCAATACGAATATACCGAGTCCGCCCTGAAAATTCTGCTCACCGAACTCAAAAAAGGCGGGGCGGAAAAAAATGCCGCCAACCGCCAGGAGGGTCGTATTGAGGCGTTTTTGCTGCAAATCTGCTGCGAGAATATCGAACGGCGGCTCATTGAACGCGCCAAACAGGGCGATATCGATGTGTCTGTCGACCCGGAAGACCTTCCGCGCTTCGACCGAATTTACGAAGAATACTACCACCACAAAATTGCAGAATTGCCTGAATCGCAACAGGAAGTGGCCAAACGCCTGATCGAAGACGAACTGGTTACCCTGAACGAGGCTACCGGGGTCATCTTTCGCCTCAATGCCGATGGCCGGAAACTGACGGCTACTCCCGGCGTGACCGACGAATTGCTA
The DNA here is from genome assembly GCA_963169325.1 of Bacteroidota bacterium. GTDB lineage: Bacteria > Bacteroidota > Bacteroidia > Chitinophagales > Saprospiraceae > M3007. Next base: position 27,950 of record CAUJEY010000230.1, on the reverse strand, counting down.
AAAAAACTAACCGATAGTTTTTTACTGCGCGCGGAGCCTAACACCACCGGAGGTTTCAATTATGAGATCAGCCACGATACGCTGGTAGCGCCCGTGCTGAAAGCAAAGGCGATCCGGTTGGAAGCCGAAAAACGCAAAAACGAGGAACAGGCCAAAGCAGCGCGGGAAAAAGAACTGATCCGCGAACGGCAACGGCGCAGGAATGCTACCGTGTTTGCCGTGGTGGGTGTGCTGCTGGCTTTGTTTGCTTCCATTGCCTCGGTATATGCGTTCCGATTGCGTAACGATGCCGTGGAGGCTACACAAAAAGCGCAAAGAGCGGAAGTGGAGGCCGTAAAAGCGAAAGAAACGGCCGAGCAACGGCTGAAAGAATTACAGCGGGAAAAAGCGCTTAAGTTGATGCAGGACGGGGAGGGTTTTTTTCGGAATGATGAGTATCGCTCTGCAATAAGCTGTTATAAAAGAGCCCTCGAATTGATTCCGGGCGATCCAGAGGTGTTGCGGAGGATTCGGGAATGTGAGGGAAAATTGAAAATAAATTAAATACTTAAATCCTGTCCATTGAAAAAGGTCAACCAATGAAATCAATCTTACCGCTGCTATTACTAGTTTTTTCCCTACATATTGTAGTGGCCCAACAGGCTGGGTGTGACTACAACGCCCTGATGAAGGAAGGTCGCTCCCTCTACGACAAACAACAATACCGGGCCGCAATCAAAAAGTTCAACGCTGCGCGGATTTGCGACGGCTCCCGGTCGGCGGAAGTGGACCGGGAGGTGGACCGGGTGTTTGATGCGATTGAACGGCAGCGGGATGAGGCCAATTTGCAACGTTCAAGAGCGGAACAGGAACAAAATAAAGCCCTGGAAGCAAGCCGGCAGGCCGGGGAGGAGCGCCAGCGGGCAGAACAAGAAAAAAACAATGCCATTGAAGCCTCAAAACTGGCCAATGCTATGCGCGATTCAGTCTTTCTGGCCAATACAAAAACAAGCTTGGTAGAGCAACAAATGGCTATTTTCATTGAAGCCAATGACTTACAGGGACTTGGCGATTATTACCGGCTTGAAAAAAATTATGACAAGGCCCAAGAGTATTATCAAAAAGCGTTGAACGTATTGGCAAGGTCATCTCAACAGGATTCTGTGATTTTGAGAAAACAGGAAAATATTGCCCAGGCCGCAACAATAATCACTGATTTGTTTGTACGAGAAAAGGCCTTCCACAATTTGATTAGCCGTGCCGATTCTGCAGTAAATGCTGGTATCCTATACTATCCCAATGCTTATGAGTGGTTGAAGGAGGCAATGTCCTTGGATTTTGATTCAACATTAGTCGTCAGAAAAATTGATGCACTTGAAACAGGCTTAGGAGATAAATTTTTGCTGACAAATGACTTGGACCGGGATACTTATTTCAGGTTAGTAGATAAATCTGCGGATATAAATCTGGAACAAGGGAAATCGCAAATAGCTCAAAAACGTATAAAAACGGCGCTCAATTATTACCCCGAACAGTTGGATTTCCTCCAGAATTCTGCTTTAAGAACTTTCGCCACAGCCGCTTACAAACGCAAATTATTCCTTCACCGGTTCGAAGTATATGCCGGGGTAAAAAGCTTTTTTCCTGCGCTCAACGACCCCAATAGCGTTTATCCTTCCATTTTCTCGTTTATGATATGCGGCGGAACGGTTCATTTAAAGAACCGGTCGTATTTAGGCGTTGAGCTCGGTTCAAACTTTGGAGGCAGTAAAATTGATAACATCAATAGTACATACACCTTTCGACAGGCAGATGTTTCATTTTATTATGGGTTTGAAATCTATAAAAAAAGAGACCTTAAATGGAGTTCCGACCGGTTTAGTTTAAAGGCAATTGGAGGTGTAACCGCGGGGAGCAGCGCATACTCCCGCCCCCGACATCCCATAGAAATCGGCACATTCACAGATTCCAGGTTTTATGAATATCTATCATCCCGTTGGCCAGGCATAAGTATTCCCGGCAGCAATGAATTTTCTGCCGACAAAATAGTTTTAAGCATACCCAAGGCGGATTTCATAAAAATTTCTTATTTGGATAAGACCGATAACTATCTGTTTTGTAATGGATTTCTGGGGCTTAGGCTAAATTGGTTGCCATATTCAATGTACCGGATTGTAATTTTTGGAGAAGCCTCCTATTATTATCAGATTTGGCCTGGTTCTGGATACAAAAACGTCGATATAGAGAAACGCTTACTGGACTATGCAGAACAGGTAGTTGGATTTACTGAACAAGAAAAAATTGACCTCGCAACAAATTTGGACGAAAATAATGTTCCCAAAAAACCAAAATTGAAGGCCTATTCTCCGGACTTAAATGCGGGAATATGTATTAAACTGGGTTTATCGTACCGTTTTTGATTAAACGAAAACGGTCGTTAAAATATTTTTTCTACATCAATTGCTTTCTATTCATTAACAGAACGTTTTTTATGATTGCGAAACATTTTATTTATACTTTTATTATAAGCACATTTTTTTTATTTTTTGCAGCCTGTGGCCAATTTGAATCCGATCCCTGTAAAGGTGTAAATTGCGGACCTGACAAAGTCTGCTTTGAAGGCGAATGTATATGTATTTATGGAGCAGGTGCGGATGGCAGTTGCACTCCTCCTAATCTCAAGGGATCATATTCGGTAGTTGAGGATTGTAGTAATTCTGGTGGCAGCCATTATCTAACATTTATTGATTTCAATGCTAACAAGCAGTTAATAATCATTAAATTCTGGGAATTATTTCTTGCACCCGTGGTAGTTACTTACGAAGGCTCCAACAAGTTGAAAATTGCCCGGCAGGAGGTAGATGCTGATAATTTTTTTGTAGAAGGCGAAGGCACTGTAAACGTAGATGACTCCGGTAATATAACAATTATTTTCAACTACACCGTGAAAGACGAATCAAACCCGCTTAATATCAAGGTCGATAGTTGCAACAATACCGTTTATACAAAATTATAAGTATTTGAAATACTCGTGAAATTATCCTGCCATGGTTAAATACTACTTAATACTACTACTCTGCCTTGTTTCTATGCATCTGGCTCAGGCCCAATGTGACTACAACGCCCTGATGAAAGAAGGCCGCGCACTCTACCAAAAGCAACAATTCCGGGCCGCCATCAAAAAATTTAACGCCGCGCGGATTTGCGACGGCTCCCGGTCGGCGGAAGTAGACCGGGAGGTGGACCGGGTGTTTGATGCCATAGAGGGGCAACGGGACGAGGCCAAAGCCCAACGCGAAGAAGCCTTGCTTCAAAAACAACGGGCGGAAGACGAAAAACGCCGGGCAGAGGAATCTATGTTACGGGCTGAAATAGAGCGAGGCAAAGCCAGCGAAGCACAGCAAATCGCAGAAAAGATGCGCGACTCGGTTAGTATGGCTAATGAGAATAAACAACGTGCTGAAAATCAAAAAGCGGCCTTTATAGAATCTAACGATTTACATCAATTGGGTGACAGCTACAAGGCAGAAAAAAATTATACGGAAGCCATCGCACAGTATCAAAAAGCGCTCAATTTACTCGACGCCTTCCCAGAAAAGGATGCCGCCCTGACCGGGAAATACGATATTATTCAACGAAGTATGGAGGATTCAAAACAGATTGTAAAAAATCAATTGACGTTTGAAGTCCTGATGAGTCGCGCTGATTCAAACATTCAGGCTGGTATTCCAAATTATACCCGGGCGTTTGAAAACTATTTTGAAGCCATTCAAACCGACTTCGATTCTACCAGGGCAATAAGAAAATTACTCGATCTGGAAATACTCTTAGGCGATCGCATCCGCCCGCGCAAGCAGTTGAAAGGATACCAATATTATGAATTACTCGCCAAATCGGCAGAGACCAATATGCTGTTGGGCAATCTCGAATCTGCTAAAAAAAGAATTCGGTCAATTCTTAGGCTTCAACCTCCTGAGATCGGTTTTATTCAAAATCCAACACTTAACGAGTATGCTACAAAGGAAAGCAAGCGCTTGGTTCGCAGGTTGGAAATCGCTTTTGGGATGAAGGCTTATTTTTTTGTTGAAGAAAACTTTAATGTCTCTTATTCTGGGAGGAGCACTCCTCCTTCACAAATCAGTTTATGGTTCATAGGAATGAACGCATCGATAGGAAAACGTTCCGGTGTTTCTCTCGAAATTAGTTCAAATACCGGCATTGAGCCCAATTGGTACGATTTCGACTATGATGACTCCAGAGAATTCAATCTCAATGAAATTTCATTCGCCTATAATTATAAAATATTAAAGACCAGAAGTAAAAGGTGGGGATCGGAAAATTTTAATGTCCAAGCCATTGGAGGCCTAACACTTGGTCGTGCCAGCGATGCAGATGTAAATCAATTTTGGAATTACATGGAAATAGAGTCTCCAATTATTTATGAGTCACTTCTATCAGGTAACCCTGATAGAATAATAACCCGAATAAATAAGTCGAAATTTGAGTTTGAAATTAATAGATTAATTGATGTTAATAAGTTTTCAATATATATAAGTGATGATTTCAATAATTATTTATATCTTAATGGCTTTGCCGGGCTACGTGTTCAATTATTATTAATTCCTCAACACAGAATTTACTTCCTCGGCGAATGTGTTTTTACTAAAGGCATATATCCAAGCAATGAGTATGATAGTTATAATATTCAGGGTAATATTGTAGAAATAATCGGCGCCAGGTATAATTTGCCAGATTCTGAAAAAAATCAGATTAATGCTCAATTATCTCGTTATTATCTATATGCAAACGAATATGAAGACCTAATTCTAACATCCGGGTTAACTTTAAAACTCGGGTTTGCCTATCGATTCTAACTTCCTACGCATGAGCACGAACTTTTTTACTTCCCTTTCCCAATAATCTCGAACGTCCGCACCAGGCGGTAACCATCGGCATCCACCAAAGTGAGCGCATGTTTGCCGATCGGCGGCTGCAAGGCCATTTGGTGAAAGGTCTTTGTGCTGCCGAGATAAGCGCCATCCAGATGCCAGAATATTTCCGTTTCCGGGATACGATGCGCCACCTGGAAAACCGTGCTGCTGAGTTTTCCGTCGAGGTCGACCGGAACATAAATCCGGGTCGGGTTTTTGGGATAAATCAATTGCATCGGAATTTGTTCAGCGCCGGGTTGGCCGGCAATGCAGTCGGGCCGGAATGGCGGCGGCGATACATAAGCGGGGTTTTTGCTTTTGTAGTAGTATTCTTCCAGCGGAGGCAAAACGAACCAGGAGCGGTGCAGCATGGTAGCCGGCGACTCGCAGGCGCTGCTGACCTGCCATTGGCCGCCGGCATCGAGGTGCAGGAGTTGGTGGTAGGGGCAAGCCGGCGCCTTCAGGCCGTTTTTGGGTATCCAAATGGAATCGGATTCGCAATCAGGGCCGGCGCGGTATCCGCTTTGGCGGCACACCAGGGCCTGGGCCATATCGTCGTAGGGTGGATCGAACCAGCTGTCGCCCCCGGGCAGTTGTTCAAAAATCTCGAAAAGCACCGGCGCCGCCATGTCCACCCCGAGCAAACCCGGCCGGCCTTCGCCGTCGGCGTTGCCTACCCACACCCCCACGGCATACCGCGGCGTGACGCCCGCAGCCCAGGCATCGCGGAAGCCGAAACTGGTGCCGGTTTTCCAGGCCACCTGCCGGTTGGCCTGAAAGAGCTCCCATTCGCCGGCGCTGGTGGGGCGCTCCACCTGGCGCATCGCTTCGAAAGTAAACCAGATCGACGCTGCGCCTAATCTTTCTGCATTAGTCGTCAGGACGGCCCGTTTTTCATTATTGGCCAGAAGGGAAAAACCCGGGCGTTCGGTTTGCGGGCGGATAAATACGGCTGTACTGAAATCGCGTGGGTCGTATTTTCCATTTCTGTCATAAAAAGTCCCGAGCCGGCGGGCCATACCGGCGTAGATATTCGTAATGTCGAGCAGATTGGCCTCGGCGCCGCCCAGGATCAGCGAAAGGCCGTAATGGGCGGGTGGTTTGTTCAGGGTGGACAGCCCCAGGCGTTGCAGTTCGAAGTGGAATTTTTCCAGGCCGTATTGTTGCAAAAGCAGCACGAACGGCACGTTGAGCGAGCGCACCAGTGCGCGTTTGGCGGGCACGGCGCCGTCGTAGGTTTCATAAAAATTTTCGGGTTTGTAGCGTCCCAGCTGCGTGGGCACGTCGTGCAACAGGCTGTTGGGCAAAATAATGCCGGATTCGAGTGTCAGGGCGTACAAATAGGGTTTCAGGATGCTCCCGGTGCTGCGCGGCGCGGCGATGACGTCCACCTGGTCGTTGTGATCGGCGCCAGCGCCGGATACATTGCCCGCGTACGCGAGTACATTGCCGGTAGACACCTCGATAACGAGCGCTGCCAGATTGTGTACGTCGTTGCCGCGATAGAGTTCCTGCCGGCGGGATAAGATATCGACCAAACGCACTTGCAAACGGCGGTCGATTGTGGTTTCGATGCGGTGCGCCACGCCCGGCGTTTGGCGTCCGGTTTTTTCCAGTCGATCCAGCAGGTGGGGCGCCAGTTGGGGGAGTGAATGCGGCGCATCGGGCAGGGGTTCGTCTTTGGCCAGGGCGCATTCCGAAGGCGTGAGTTTGCCCTGATCCTGCAGGCGATTCAGCAGCCGGTTGCGTTTTGTCAGCAGGGCGTCGCGGTTTCTGCCGGGGTGTATGAGGGCGGGGCTGTTGGGCAACACGGCCAGTGTGGCGGCTTCGGCCCAGCTGAGCAGGGTAGGGGGCTTACCGTAATAACGCCAGGAGGCTGCCTCCAGTCCCACCACATTGCCGCCAAACGGCGCATTGGAAGCATACAGGGCCAGGATTTTGTGTTTGGAGCAGACCAGTTCCAGCCGGGTGGCCATGAATATTTCCACTATTTTTTGCCAAATCGTGCGTGGCGGGTTATCGCGGGCCAGCCGGATCACCTGCATCGTGAGGGTACTGCCGCCGCTGACCACGCTGCCCTGGCGTGCATTCAGCCACAACGCGCGCGTCAGACTGACCGGATCCACGCCCGGATGCCACCAAAACCGTTTGTCTTCGAAGGCGACCACACAGGTGGCGTATTTTTCGGGGATTTCGGCCTGGTACGGAAAGCGCCACTGGCCATCGGTGGCAATCCGCGCGCCGAGCAAATCCCCCCGGTTATCTTCCAGAATAACCGACACCGGCTTGTTGAACAACGGGCGGGGTAAACAAAATATCCAGAGCAGCAGCAGCGCCGAGAGTACTATCGTCGTCTTGGGGTAACGTTTTATTTTAAGTATCAGTCGTTGGCACAGGAGCGCTGTTTTTTTGCGCCGGCCAACCCAACCTTGCGCGAAGACCGTCTTTATGTTGAAATTCAAGTGCATTTATTTTGGAAGTTTTCCGCCGGGTAAAGCAGCAGCACGAAAGGTAAAGCGGAATGTTAACCTTGGCCTGACATATTTCTGTGAACTTTTTTGGCAGTAAAATTGTATCATATTTGCCCGAAGGGCGCTTATAGCGGCTTTTTTGTAAAAAGTCAATTTTTGTGAATAAAATTTTGCCAAAAATTGCAACCTTTCGCGGAAATTTCGTTATAATTACAAGACACTAATATTACTTTGTCCATATGCGTCAATTAAAAATCACCCACAAAATTACCACACGCGAAAGTCTCGCGTTGGACAAGTATCTTACCGATATTGGTAAAATACCTATGCTTGCCGGAGATGAGGAGGCTGAACTTGCCCGTCGCATCCGCGATGGCGATCAGGAAGCATTGGACAAGCTGACCCGCTCCAACCTTCGTTTTGTCGTTTCTGTAGCCAAACAATACCAAAATCAGGGTCTTTCGCTGTCCGACCTGATCAACGAAGGCAATGTAGGCCTGATGAAAGCCGCCAAACGTTTCGATGAAACGAAGGGATTCAAATTTATCTCTTATGCCGTTTGGTGGATTCGCCAGAGCATCCTGCAGGCCATCGTAGAGAACAGCCGTATCGTACGGATGCCCCTGAACAAGGTAGGCTCTTACAATAAGGTAAATGAAGCCTATATATCTTTTGTACAGGAGTTCGAACGCGAACCCACTGATGAAGAACTGGCCGAATTGCTTGACATGAGTCCGCGCGAAGTACAAACGATGATTCGTAGTACCATGCGCCACGTCTCGTTTGATGCACCGCTGTCAAATACTGATGAGGGCGAGGCAACGATGCTCGATGTGTTCATGCAGGAGGATTCACAGGAGCCCGATCTGGAACTGATGGCCGAATCGCTGCGGGAGGAAGTTGCGCAGGGGTTGTCGATCCTGTCGCCCCGGGAAGTGGAAGTCATCGCATCTTACTACGGCCTGAACGGCTACAAACCGCTGACGCTCGAAGAAATCGGCGAACTCTACGGTCTTACCCGCGAACGGGTGCGCCAAATCAAAGAACGCGCCATCCGCCGCCTGCGCAAGGCCTATAACCGGAATGCCTTGAAGTCGTATTTGGGGTAGGGGAGTTGAATATCGAATATCGAACAGCGAATGCCGAATATCGAAGGAGCGTAGAGCGCACATACCGTATTCCTTAGTGAGTTATACGTTATGTGCACTCTACGCTCCTTCGATATTCGGCATTCGCTGTTCGATATTCGATATTACCACCGTACATTTGCGCCCTGATTTTGAAACCGGCCCCCGGTTTACCTCACGATTTTAAATTTGTAAGTGTCTTTTTTCCCGGAGGGGGTTTAAAATTGGCTTTTTAAAAAAGTCAATTTTAAACCCCCTCCGGGAAAAAAGACACTCCCCCTAAACATGAATCTCGTACTCGACATTGGCAATACACGGGTGAAAGCGGGCCTGTTTGAGGAGAATCGTTTGGTCGAGCAAGCGAATTGGGTGGATTGGACGTTAGAGGAATTGTCGTCGTACGGCAACCAGGCCGGGGCAGATGGCGTCATTTTTTCGTCGGTGGCCGGTTATGACCCGGATACGCACCGGCGCCTGGCGGAAACGTTCGCCATGGTATTGGAATTGACACACGAAACGCCGTTGCCCTTCCAAAATACCTATCGCACGCCGGAAACCCTTGGCAAGGACCGGTTGGCGGCGGTTGCCGGGGCACAGGCGCTGTTTCCCGGGCAACATTGCTTAGTGGTGGATTGCGGCACCTGTATCAAATACGATTTGCTGACCGCGGATGGTGTTTATCACGGTGGCAATATCGCACCCGGTGCGGCTATGCGGATTCGCGCGATGCATGTATTCACAGCGCGTTTGCCGGAAGTGCCCCTGCGGATGCCGGAAAATGCTACCGGGTTTAGCACGGAAACTGCCCTGCAAAACGGCGCCTTACGTGGCGCCGTGTATGAAATTGAAGGGTTTGTTCGGCAATTTGAACAAAATGCGCATCCCCTGCGGGTTGTGCTGACCGGTGGAGATGCCGTTTTTTTTCAACCGCATCTATCCGTTCCTGGCCTGACCCATGAACCGCATTTGACCCTTTTCGGACTTAATTATATTTTACAATTCAATAAAAACCGAGCCACTATACAACCCTAAGCGTACGGTTAAACAACCCATCGATGAAGTTTAAACTGAGTATTTTTCTCTTGCTTGTATCCGGCGCCGCGTTGGCCCAACCGAAACAAAATTCTCCTTACTCGCGCTACGGTATCGGCGACCCGGTCAACCAGTTTTTTGCGGCCCAGGCGGGTTTCGGCGGACAAACCGCTGCTTTTCACGATCCTTTTCACCTGAATCTCCTCAATCCCGCTTCCTATGCGCATTTGCGCGCCACGACACTTGACGTCGGGTTGTTTGCCAAAAACAGTACGTATAAATCGGATAAATCGTCGTTGAACACCTGGAGCGGCAACCTGGGTTACTTAGCCCTCGGATTCCCGCTGCGCAGCCCCATCAACGAAGTATTGGACCGGAATAAATCGCCCTGGAAATTTGGTATGGGTATGGCCCTGACCCCCAATTCGCTGGTCGGCTATAATGTGGAAACCCGCGATACCTTGCCGGACCTGGGGGCTGTGGAAAATACGTTCGAAGGCAACGGCGGCACCTACCGGTTTACCTGGAGCAATGCCGTACGGTATAAAAGAACGGCCCTGGGTGTGAACCTGGGCTGGATTTTTGGCAAAAATACCTTTGAAAACGAAACGATATTCGGCGACGGGCTGACCTGGGGCGACTCCTTTCCGACCTTTCACAACAACTACCGCGACGACATTCGCATGAACGGGTTTGTTTGGAATCTGGGTTTACAGCATGATTTTGTGCTGAAATACGCCGAAAATGACAAGGAAACGCCTACGCGTTGGATTACGCTCGGCGTTACCGGCGAAGCCAGTCACGACATCACCAGCACGGCAGACCGTATTTTCCTGCGCAGCCGGGGGCGCCTGTCCAACGGCCAGTACCAAAATGCCGATACGCTGTTGCTCGAATCAGGCGTTCAACGCACGATTACCCTTCCGGCGACATTCAGCGTGGGCTTGCAGTATGTAATTGCCAATAAATTGCGTGTAGGCGGTCAATACCGCTACGAAGGCTGGTCGTCCTTTAAAAACGAAGCGCGCCCCGACGATGCCACCTACCGCAACACCTCGGCAGTTTCCGTTGGCGTTGAATACATCCCGGATTATTCTTCGTATAACAAATATCTGAAGCGGGTTCGTTTGCGGGCGGGCGGCTACTTCCGCCAGGATCCGCGGGTGATAAAGGGAGAAGACCTGAACGATACCGGCCTGACGCTGGGCCTGGGCTTCCCGCTTATTTTGCCGCGCCAGCAGACTTCTTTTGTCAATGCAGCCCTGGAAGTCGGAAAATTAGGCGCCGGATCGACTGTTGAAGAAATGTATTACCGGATCACCGTCGGGTTCACGCTGAACGATAATTCGTGGTTTTACAAGCGGAGATTTGAGTAGTTGATTTGGTGATTTGTTGATTTGTTGATTTGAGGTGCGTAGATCAAATCAACAAATCAACAAATCAACAAATCAACAAATCAACAAATCAACAAATCAACAAATCAACAAATCAAACGGCTCGCGCCAGCAAATAATTCAAATACACCTCGTCCTGGTTGTTCAGGCCCAGTCGGTTGTTGGTCAGGTGTATTAAACTGGGCAGGGCTTTTTCCAGGTCGTTGCCGAATTCGGCGAGAATCATTTGATTGCCTCGTAGCCAGCGCAACCACTCGGGTTGCCCGGTGTCGAATTTACCTTTCTCCAGGGCCGCCCACAATTGGGTCATGGCCAGGCGCAAATCTTCCCCTTGGGGCGCATAATTCTCCTCAAATTCTGCTTTTAATGTTTCCCGCCATTCACCGGATGCCTTCGGGGCGCCCGGTGAATTTTCATTAGATTCGGCCGGCTGAAAGAACAAGGTTAGCCATTGGTCGCACAGCCGGTCGAAATACCAGGCGCTTTTTTCGCGGGTCCAGCCGGCGGCGAACGTGGTAATCGCGTGCATACGCATGGCATCGAACAGGGCATCGCCGTAGGTATAGGGCCGGTTCAGGCGGTCGAGTACGACGCGTGTGGAGAGGTGGAAATGTTCTTCGGCCCAATTCATGGCGGCTTCACCGCCGAATCGTTCGGTTTCCGGCAGGTATCGGGCTAAATCAATATCGCCGCGGCCGGAAAAATGCTCCGCAAAAGCCGGCAGTAAAACTTCCTGCAACCACTCGTCTTCTCCCCGCATGCGCAGCCGGATATGCGGGCCTTTGTCATCCGCATACCGGATAAAAAACGCCCGGGTACCGGCGGTGGGCCAAATATATTTTTCTAAAAACGGGCGAACGGCGCGCGCCAAAAAGACCTCAGGGGTCTCCAAGGGATAAATATGGTAGGAAAGCCAGGTTTGCATGGGGACAAAGGTCTTGTTTTTTAAAAAGAATTTGAATTAATTTGGAAACCAGGAGTTTAATGTGTTACCTTTGCGGTCGCTAAATCGCGGAGTGGAGCAGTTGGTAGCTCGTCGGGCTCATAACCCGAAGGTCGTAGGTTCAAGTCCTGCCTCCGCCACAGAGAAAGAGCCTCGTACCGAGTAATCGGTTCGGGGCTTTTTTCGTTCCTGCCTGGAGATGTTTCAACGGTATTTAAAGCCGCCAGAAGTGGTGAATGAAACGATAAGGAATTTGAAGGTGGAGTTTCCTTGAAGGAGGGAGATTCATTTTTCCTCTATGAGATCATTTAGTGCCTGTACAAGTTTGTAAACCCTTGTACAGGGATTATGATCGGCAAAGTTTTCTCCTTCGTGCCGATTCTCCAATTCGATGGCCCATCGAACGGCTTGATCGATTTTTCCGTATGTTTTAAGCAAGGCGTACATTTCAGGGTCATTTTTCTTGTATTGAAACGATTTACCAGTGCGTTGCGTAATGACCTGTTCCAGTCTGGTTTGATAGTCGTACCTAGAAGCTGCATCCTGGTAAAACTCAAAATGCAGCAAATACCACAATTCGAATGCCTCATTCGACCAGGCACAGTAAATTTCCGGCACGGCAGTCCGTGCTTTGAAAATCGCGTTATTGAAATTCTGCGCGGGGAAACTGTCCCGGTCGAATACAGCCCACACCTGATCGTATTGCCGTTCCAATGCCCGTTCCCGGCGTTCCCTTAGCTTTTGTATCTCATGGGATCAGACTAAGCGTGTTTTTCCCTTCTCCTTCGATCTCCAGAGTGGTATTTTGCAAAACGCCTTTGGGCAAGTTCGCTTTAAATGCCTCAAAATATAAAGGCTCCGTTTTCTCTCCCTCACAGACCAGAAGGATATATCGTCTGGTCGACCTGACTCCGATCTGACGCGTTCGTTCCTTCCGCTCCAACCGTTTTTTCAGGTGGTTAGGGACTTTTTGTGTTCTTGCCATTTAGAAAAGAGTTGAGAAAAGTCGCCTAGGTATGGAATAGCGCCATAACGGCCCTGGATATAATCTTTTTCAAAAGAGCGGTCTTTACGTACCGGCGCGCCATCTTCTTTGTATTCCACGAGGGAATACAGGGAAGTGGCCCCTTCTTTATCTTTTTCGGTAAAATATATCTGGTCCCTGCGGAAGTTGCCATAGGTAAGCAAATTTGTATCGTGGGTAGCGAATACCAACTGGGCATTGCGTGGATTATTTTCATCCGAATTAAACAAGGCAATCAGCGCCCGGGTTAGTAAGGGATGAAGTTTGGCGTCCAATTCATCTACCACTAACAAATGGCCCTTTATAAGCGCATCGAAAACTGGTCCAAGCAAATCGAAAATTTTGTTGGTACCGGAAGACTCATGTGTATCCAAATCGAATTCTATTTTTCCAACCTTTCTCCCCATAGGATCAAACTGATCGTGCATAGTCTTGAACCGTACTACCTTGTTTTTTTTCCAATCCAAATTGAAAGAGCCCTGCCTACGTCCGCGAGGGATATAATTTGACATTCCCTCTGGGTTAAAATCTTCCTCTTCGACCTGTACCTCATCAAACCCCAAATCTAGTTTTTCCAAAAATTCAAGCATAGCAGGCCGGCAGGCAGGGTCCTCGAACAGATCGAAAGTAATACCTCTTAAACCTTCATCATAGATAAAATTGCTACGAACAAACCATTCCATGATTTTTTTAGAAATCTCCCCGTTAAACTGATCGCAGACCGATAGAAACAGCGCATTCTCCCTAGTTTTTTGGTCTAAATTTTTCCCCTCTGGAAACTTTCCAGATACCTCGATAGCCCCACCATCTCGGATAAAAAGCGGTTTTTCTGCGCTGGCTTTTGCCTGGTAAAGCCATTCTGTGTGCACCTTGGCCGGTGAAATTTCAAAACCGTAACGATAACGCACGTCTTCAACCAGGAACAACACTTCGAAAAAGCTGGGTTGTGTTTCCGTTTGCGTATTCAGCAGAAAGGGCATAACAGTAAATGTACCCTTCGAAGACATTTCCGCTGAAATGCTCACAATGAATCCCATTTCTAAAATAGCGCGAATGAGATTTGATTTGCCGCTGGCATTAGCGCCATAGACAACCGCGCTTTTTAAGAGGGTGTAACGCCCTTTTTTGAAGGTATTCTCCGGAAAGTCTGAAATTGAAGAGGCCTCTAGGCTCAAAGTAACCGGCTCTTTAAAGGAAAGAAAATTGCCAACGGTGAATTCGAGTAGCATTTGTGTTATTATTTTGAGAAATTTTCTCAAATATATGACAAAAATTGAAAATCAACTACTTTTTAAAAATTCAGGATTTTCATGAGCCGAGGATACTACCTGTTTTTTACATAAATCCCCTTAGTTAAATGGCGGCGGTAAAAGGGATGTTTTTCACTCTTCACGCCATATCTTGTGCCTTAAATCAGCATATTTTATGGAAGAGGACACTCTCTCCTCCGAAGGCACTTGCGGTTTCTGCGGAGAAAAGGTAAGCAGCCGCGCGCTAGCGCGCCACTTAAAAAAACACTTGTCCGAAAAAGCGGCAAAGTCCCCCGAGGCCGGCAAAAGGGCTTTCCACCTGCTCGTGACAGGAGAAGGCTGGTATGTCACGGGCAAAGTGTATTTTCTACACCTGCTGGTAGGTGGGGAAGCATCTTTCTCCGATCTGGACGATTTTTTGCGCGCCATCTGGCTGGAATGTTGCGGCCACCTGAGTTCGTTCCACGTCAAGGGCCGCCGATACGACTTCGACTGGATGGCTGTGGAAGGCTTTATTGGAGAAGATATGGAACAACCCGTTGGCGAAGTGTTCCGCACCGGGCAAATTTTGCGCTACGAATACGATTTCGGTTCCACTACCCGGCTGGAGATCAAAGTACTCAGTGAGTATCCGCTCCATTCGAACGACAACATCGTACTGATGTCGCGCAACGAAGCACTGCATATCAAGTGCGAAAGCTGCGGCAAAAAACCGGCCGTAAACCTTTGCTCCATCCATTATGGCGGCGAACCCCGGCTTTTCTGCGCCGCCTGTGGAAAAAAACATGCAAAAACCTGCCCGGATTTCGACGACTATTCTGCACTTCCCGTAGTGAATTCCCCGCGAATGGGCGTTTGTGCCTATATGGGAAGTGAAAGTATCGATACCGAACGGGATAAACCGTGGAACGGGAAATAGCAAATATTCTACTATTGAATATGCAACTGAATAATACACTCCGGCTCCTCCCGCTGCTCGCCATTTTTTTTATTGTTTGTAATCAACCATACAATAATAAGCAGTTGAATAATTCCGGTGAATACGCTTGTATTTCATTCACAAACGATGACACCACCAGTACAGCACCGTACAAAACAGTGCGAGGGGCTTTGCTCGGAACAAGGTTTAGCTCTTTTGAAGAATTAAAATCTGTGATCCGGATAGAATATAGTCATGGCATGGTCACTTCAGATAGCACTGCACCCGAATACCGGATGGTTCGTGTGCGCCATTGTAGCGGCGGCAGGGAAGTGATCAGTGTATTAGAGCAAGGTATAAACGAGGGCGATTTTTTGGACGCCTTGAAAGGAATGCGATACGGCGCTTTTTGGAGCAGCTTATCGTTGCCTTTTCGTTGTCCTTACGCAGTGATGAACCGGGGAGACCTGAAAAAAATTCATACCCTTTCAAGACGACAACCCCACTTGTTTGGAGAAGGTGACCTGGCTTTTTTTGATCTTGCAAAGCTATCGGCAGAACATATCAATACACCCGATTTGGCTTATAAAAATCCCAGAGACAGCACAGAAAAAGGTTATCTCAATTCCTTTAACCATATAACGGCACAGGCATTCGCGACGTCCTGTTTCTCGGAGGAGATGACGGATTTCGTTGCCGATGTACATGAACGTTTTCGCCATCCGGAGTTGATCACCGGAAAATTTACGGAACAACAAATTGCAGACCTGGAAGAAGGGCCGGTTGATAATTACGTAGATATTATCAATAATGAATGGGGACAGGAACTGGGCAAACAGTTGAAAAAGAAGTATGCCATTAACCACGAAACAACCTGGACCCCCGAACTGCTTGCAAATTATCTGAACGACTTACAAAGCTATTATAGCTGGGCTTTTCAAATTGGTTTTGAACCCTTCAGGCCTGAAGACAAGGAAGTGCGCAGATTTTCGCAAAAGATAAATACCGTAATGAAAGGTCGTTTGAATTATAATTATTGAGTTTGATACCAATCATTCGATTTTTTTCAAACGGTACATCGGGATTTTCCATTGGTCAAATGTATCGTTTACCACCGTATATCTATCCTGTAGTTCCTTCAAACCATTTGGTTGCCATTTCTTTAATTGCTCCGGCCAGTTTTCATCTACCACGGCTTTATTTATTTCTATCCCAACGACAACGGCCTCGCTTAAATTTATTTCTCTCAAATCGGCATCACTCAGGTTTGCCCGGCTCAAATTTGCTTTTGTCAGGTTGGTGCTGGAGAAATTAACACGCGTCAGGTTGGCGTCATTGAACAAGGCGCCACCCAATTGTGCAAATTGAACGGTTGCTTCGGTTAAATCGGCCTGTAATAATTGCGCGTTGGTGAGGGTTGCTCCGTTCAGGTTTGCCTTGGTGAGGGTCGCATCATTCAGTTTTGCCCAGTTCAAATCCGCTTTTTTCAAATCTGCATGGCTCAGTTTTGTCTGATTCAAATTTGTCCCCCAAAGGTTGGCGCCACTCAGATTAGCGCCGCTCAGGTTTGCGCCGGTCAGGTCGGCATTTTTCAAATTCGCTTCCTGAAGGTTTATACCGCTCAAATCCAATTCTTTCAAATCCGCCCCCCGCAAATCTGCCCCAGCAAAGAGGGCCTTCCGTTTTATCCGGGCGAAAGAAACCGAATCAATTTTCATAAGGATCAATGCCTGCAAGAGTTGCCCGCGCTCCGGGCTGCACACTGCCTCCGACAGGCTATCCGCATCAATATATTGGTATGGTTTGAAAAATAAACTCAACGCCGCTATTCTGGCGATGGTGGTGTCGTGTAGCGTGCTGCCGGGTTTGCGTTTCAATTCTTTGCCGACATCGTCCAGCAGGTTGCGCATCAGTGGCTCCAGGTTTTGTTTTTTTACAAATTCTACCAACACCGCCATTTTCTGCAAATCCTTATCCTGTTTTTGAATTTGAAGTTTCAAAGATTCAATCCGGCGATAGATGGCAAACCCACTCACAATGCCGCCCAGTAAAAGAACGCCTGCCAGTATTGTCCATAAATAGGTATAGAGGCTCGTGTTGTTGGAAGGCCCATCTACCGTTTTTTTACCAATCAGCCGGCTGTTCCATACATTCAACAAAAGTAGCACGAGCGACACGCATGCCAATGCGGCTACAAAACCCAGCAGAAACGAGAAGTTCTTTTCTAGGTATGGCAAGCGTAAAAATCCCAATGCCCACCCAACTACAATTCCGAATACCAGGCCGGTAAGAAGGTAACCTTTTTTTTTCATCCGTGATGACAGCTAATTCATGCAAAAATAAGGAATTACATGATGGCGTCCCCAGGTCTAAGGTTCGTTTTTCTTGGACAAGGTATAAAGGAGTAGCAGGAGTTTTTGTTGCACAGCGACGAGTCCGATCATTTTGGCTTTGGGATTTTTTTACAAATGCGCTCATAGAGCATTTTAAACTTGGGTTCAATCGCATTAATCTACGCTCTGCGAGAAAATATTCAAAACACCACCAATTTCCCGCTCCCCACAATCACCCCATCCAAGTCCACCTTAAACAAATACGTCCCTTCCGGTAAATCGTCTTTGCGCAGCAAAAATCGCGGCTCCTCGGCACGCTGTGCGCGCACTTGCCGGCCGCTGAGGTCGAAAATGTTTAGGTGAAAATCACTGGATGTGTTACCGGTCAGACGACCGGGAGTCGTCAGACCGGCGACACTGATCCAGCTGGCGTCGGTGAGCGGGTGGGGCAATATACTGACGGCATATTCCGGCTTTTCGGGTTGCCAGAGACCGACGCTGATGAAGTTTTCGCCAATACGGTGCGTGGTGGTATTGGTAATAATGGGATCGTTGAAATCAAAATAAATGGCTGCACTGTTAAAAATATCCGTTTCCAGCGGCACATTGGCGTGTGGGCGGATGCGGAACTGCACGAAACCGTGCGAAGCGGGCTCGTTCACGTTGCTGTCGGGCAGCAGGATATTTTGAAAATCAAAGATCAACGTGCCCGCGCCGGTCAGCGTGAAACGATAGGGGTGGCTGCTTGCGCCGGCCTGTACCGTGAGCGGATCGAGCCATTCAGACAAAGTGTCGCGGATAACAACCGTGAAAGCCGTATCGGTGCCGGTGTTTTGGAAACGGATGAGGTATTCCAGTTCCGTGCCGGGGCGGATGTAGTGTTTGGCGCCGAAGCCGGTGGGGAAACCTTGTTTGTCGTTAGGATCGTAGGAGCCCGTATTGGCCCGGCAATGCAGGTCTACCCAGGGGTCTTCGTCATTCAGGGCGAATTGATTGACGAATCCCGTGCTGAAAGAGCCGGTTGTGACACAGCCTTCCACCGATAAAACCGGGATGGCTTGCACCGGCGCCAGGGGTTCCTGTTTTGCTTCGATGCGCCAGGTAGCGCCGTTGGCCGGTACGCTCACCACCATTGATTGCCCGGCTTGCAGGTGTTGCCCCGAACCCTGCAAACTCATAATGCCGTCTTCAATCACGATGTATTCCAGGGGTTGCTCCATGTCGCCTGCGCCCACGTTTTTCAGGATAAAATCTAAAGAATCGCCGGCACATTCGGATGCAACTTCTATCAATGCCCCCGACCAAAGTGGATCGACCGGGTTGCAGGACGAGTCGGGGTATATATGCGCCTCCGAGCAGTGTGTTTGCCCCAAAACAGCCTCACAGGAAATTTCCGTTCGGATCCAGAAATTGCCGCAATCATTGGGTGCCAGGTCGCCGAGCTGGAAACGGAACTGGTTGTTGCCTAAGTTGGTAAATGGTTTAGAGGTGTTTATAACGAACATTAAAGGATCCAGATCAAAATCAATATACGCATTCAGGGCAGTGCCCGGGCCGTCGTTGCAGTAGTGAATATAGTAGTAATTGGTGTTGAAACAGCGGCGCAGTGCCGAAGTGGTAATATTCACCGACAGTGCCGGGCATTCGGGATCGGGTACTTGTACCAGAAAATCCACCTGTTCGGTGTCGCCTTGCTGGGGCAGACTTACAGCTATATCGTTTTGACAGACAACCGTTTGGGCGTTTTTAACCACAAAACTTAGTACATAGTCGCCGGGCGCCACGGTAACTGTATATTCCCCGGAGGTGTCGCTGATGCCATAAAAGGTACCATTAACGCCGCTTGCCTGCACAAACCGGTTGCCCAGTGCTTGTTCCTGTGGGTCTTCCGCACAATTGATATTTTCATCGAGTATGATCCGTCCGGTTATCCGGGTGCAGGGCGTAGTGTTGGCCCCAAAGGTAAAGGGGGCGGAGACCACCGTACAGTCCTTGGCGTCGAAAACGACCAGATAATACAGGCCGGGGATTAAATTCTGCGGGTTCGGCCCGGTCGCCATAACCTGCCCGTTCGGGCTGCCTAATCGCCAGGAATACAGGTAGGGTGGGGTACCGCCGGTGACTTGCGCATTGGTACTGGTTTCGCAGGCGGTAATACCGGTTACAACTAATTGCGCGGGCTGCGTGAGTTGTACCGGAAGTGTTGCGGTGCAATTATTAATATCCACCACAGTGACGGTATAGGTACCGACAGGCAATCCGAACAGCATAGAACTGGTTGATCCGGTAGACCATAAATATGCAAAGGTGCCGCCGCCATTACCCCCTGAAATCTCAATTGCGATAGAACCGTTCGAACCGCCAAAACAGGATACAGGCGTTATGTTAGCAGTCAGCACCAACGGCGCCGGCTGCGATATATTAAAACTTTGCACGTTGGAACAGCCCGTTCCATCGGATATGGTGAGGGCGTAAATGCCCGCAGGTACGCCTACAATATCTTTTGAACCGCTGGCAAAGCCGCCTGGCCCCGTCCAGACATAAGTATAAGGCGGTATGCCGCCGCTTGCTGTGACCACTATACTTCCCGTTGCATCGCCGTTACAATTTGGGCTGGTAATGGCGGCCGTCGCCCGCGGCACATCAGACCCGAGCGCCACCACTGCCGTAGCCGTGGCCGTACATCCGTTTACCGTGTTAGTAACCGTGACGGTATAGGCGCCGGCCTGTAAGGAGGTGGCATTGAGCAGCACCGGATTTTGCAAAAAAGAATTGAAATTGTTCGGTCCGCTCCAGACGAACGTTGCACCCGGTGTATTGGAGGAAGCCGACAGGGTAATGTTGGCCGGGGTGCAACCTACCGTGCCGCCGCTGGCGGTCACGTCGGGCGACGTTCCGTTTTGGGTAACAATTGCCTGAGCGGTAGCGGTACAGCCGTTCGCAGTATTAGTGACCATCAGGATGTATGTTCCGGGGGCATTTATCACGGGGTTGAGCGTGTTTGTTCCAGATACGAAATTCCCGTTTGAAGTTGTCCAGGTATAATTAAATAGGGGACCTATGCTGGAGCCGGCGCCGCTAAGCGTCAGTACGGGTTGCACACAACTGAGTGCGCCACCTGTTGCACTGGCCAAGGGACTAAGTACGTCCATGTTTACGACTACCGTCGTGCTTGTGGTGCAGCCGTTGCCGGAGTTGGTGGCAATAATGGTGTAAACGCCCGGTTGCGTCACGACGGCTTGTGCCGGCCAGGTAAAGTTTTGCGGACCCGTGCAAATCCAGGGTGTGTTTTGCGGGCTGGTGGAAATGTTCAAATTGATGGAAGTTGTTGCACAGGTCAGCACGCCGCCGGAGGCGAACAACTGGGGTGGCGCGATGTTCTCTACCACTTCTGTGCCCGCCGTGGCGGTACATCCGTCCGACGGGTCGGTAATGGTGAGCGAATACACGCCGGGTATATTAACCTCGGGATTTTGTTGCGTCGAGGTAAATCCGCCCGGACCGGACCAAGCATAAGTGGCGTTGGGTGCATTGGAAGAGCCCTGCAACACCACCTCGGTCGTATTACAGGTTAGAATAAATTCGGGCCCGGCGTCAGCGGTGCATTGTGCGACGGCGGAATAGAGACCGGAAAACAGCAATAAGGCAACAAGTAAGTATTTTTTCATGCGTCGAGACTTTTCACAATGTATTTGATGCTGCAAAAGTGGCGAACGCCGGCTCGGCGTGCAAAGACAAAAAAACAAGATTGTAGCGTTTTTTTTAATTTTGTAAAAAATAAAATAATGATTATTAATGTTTTAAACAAAAAAATGTAGCGAACAATGTAATTTTATCCTCTTTAGTAATACTTAAAAATTAAACTCACTTTTTGATTTTCGTAGCGCCGAGCGCCGCGCTTGGTGTTTTCACCAAGCGTATGCCATGACTTGCACAAAACCGTTTGCGCTTGGTGAAAAACACCAAGCGCGGCGATGGAAGGGATCATGAAGTTATTTGACGCCGCGCTTGGTGTTTTCACCAAGCGTATGCCATGATTTACACTAAACCGTTTACGATTGGTGAAAACACCAAGCGCGGCGATGGAAGGGATCATGAAATTATATGACGCCGCGCTTGGTGTTTTCACCAAGCGTATGCCAAGCATTGCCTAATTACGCTCAATGAAAAACACACTGCTTTGGGAAGCCTTTGCCGCCCTCTCCAAATCCGAACTGCGCGAATTCGACAAATTCACACGTTCCCCGTTTTTTAATCAAAAGGAACAATTGATGGGACTGGCGGCCTATTTGCGGCGCTGTGTGGAAAATGGCGAAAAGCCGGAGGCCGGGGCTGCCTTTGCCGCCGCTTATCCCGGCGCCGCTTTCGACGATCAAAAAATGCGATTAGCCAACAGCGACCTGCTCAAACTGCTGGAACACTACTGGATGTACCAGGAAAAATTTTCCGACCCGGAACGCAACAAAATACGCCTGGCGGGCGCCTATCGCAAACGCAACCTGCCGAAACACGGGCAAATCGCCCTGCGTGAGGTGCGCCGCGACCGCGAACGGCAAACCTGGCGGCATGCCGAACATTTCGACGACCTGCACCGCATCGAACTGGAGCAATTCCAGTCGGCCTCGGCGGCCAAACGGTACGAAGCGTTCAACCTGCAGGAAATTTCCGACCTGATGGATACGACCTACATCGCCCGCAAACTCCGGCACGTTTGCCTGGCCCGCTCGCACCAGGCCGTGTTCAAAACCGAATACCGTTTCGGGCTGCTCGACGCGATTTTCGAACACGTGGAAACGGAAGGGCTGTTGCGGGAACCGGCTATCGCGTTGTACTTCCATGCCTGCCATTTTTTAGCCGATCCGGCTGCGGAAGACCATTTTAACCGTTTTCGGGAAACGTTGTCCCGCCATGCCGACCAATTCCCTCCCGAAGAGCTGCGGGCGTTGTATTTGCTGGCGATCAATTTCGGCGTTAAAAAAAGCAACGAAACCGGCGTCTGGTATCGCGCCACGTTCGATCTCTATCGCGAAGCACTGGAGCGGGATTTGTTGCTCGAAAACGGCATGTTTTCGCGTTTTGCTTACCATAATATTGTCGGCGTGGCTATCCGGTTGCAGGAAATTGAATGGGCGGAAATATTTATCCACCACTACAAACCCTTCCTGGAGCGCAGTTACCGCGAAGCAGCCTTTAGCCTGAACATGGCCCGCGTGGCCTACACCCGGCAGGATTACCGGACGGCCCTGCTGCACCTGCAGCGCGCCGATTACAAGGACTTTATCAACAGCCTGAACGCCAAAATCCTGCAACTGAAAATTTACTACGAAACCGGCGAAACCGACCTGCTGGAAAGCCACCTCGACAGCGTGAAAAACTATATCCGCCGCCAAAAGGCCGTGGGGTACCACCGGGAAAATTTCCTTAACATTGTGCGTTATACCCGCGCACTGCTCCGCCGGACGCCGGAAGATACCGAGGTATTGCGCAGGCAGATAGAATCGGAAGCTGTTTTAACGGAAAAAGAGTGGTTGCTGGGGCGGTTGGCCGGTTAACCGGTTATTAGTTGACGGGTTGTTGGTTGACAGGTCAGGGAATCTAACCGGCAATATTGAAATCAATTTTTTGGCTATGATCAGACATATACACATTCTGCTGCTGTGCTGCTTACTTGTCAGTACAGCCCTGTTTTCCCAAAATCTCAATATCATCGAGCGTTCCACCATGACTTTTCCCGGTCAGCAACTGGCAAACATCTGGGGGTACACCGCCGGCGGGAATGAGTACGCGCTGGTGGGCGCTGCCAACGGAATGATCGTAGTGAATGTCACCAATCCGGATAATCCCACCCAGATCGTACAAATTCCCGGCCCGGCAAGCAGTTGGCGGGAAATCAAAACCTATTCGCATTATGCCTACGTAGTATCGGAAGGCGGCGGACAGATACAGATTATTAACCTGACTAATTTGCCGAATAATAATTTAGCCTACCACAGTGTCAATGGCGGATCGGGGCTGACCAGTGGGCATGCGCTGCATATCGATGAAACAACGGGCTACCTCTATGTGTATGGCAGCAATCTGAACGGCGGGCGAGCGCAGGTGTTCAACCCGAATGCCGATCCGTACAACCCGACTTACTCGGGGTTCGTCAACTTCGTCGGGTATGTCCACGACGGCTTTGTGGATAATGACCTGCTCTATGCCGGGCATATTTACGCCGGCCAGTTTTCTATCGTGAATATGACAAACAAGAGCAACCCCGTATTGCTCGGTACCCAATCCACCCCCGGCGCTTTTACGCACAATACCTGGAAATCGGGCAATACCTTGTTCACTACCGACGAAGTAAGCTATTCCTTTCTGACTGCGTACGATGTGTCCGACCCCGGAGATATAACTTTCTTAGACAAAATTCAAGTTACGCCCGGTTCCGGCTCAATCGTGCATAATACGCATGTAATCGACGACTATGCCGTGACCTCGTGGTATAAAGACGGTGTGGCCATTATAGACGGATCGCGCCCTGCCAACCTGGTTAAGGTGGGGCTTTTCGATACCTACCCGAACGGCTCAGGATCGGGTTTTGAAGGCTGCTGGGGCGTGTACCCTTATTTCCCTTCGGGCAATATTGTTGCCTCGAACATCAAAGTACAGGGAACGAGCGATGGCCAGTTGTGGGTGCTGACGCCGACATATACGCGCGGTTGCTACCTCGAAGGCCAGGTAACCGCCGCCGCCAGCGGCCAGCCGCTGACCGGCGCCACCATAGAAATACAGAACACGCCTAACTTTGAATATGCCAATGCGACGGGGGAATACAAAATGGGACAAGTGGAAAGCGGCGTATTTACGGTGCTGGTGAATTACCCGGGTTATTATCAATACAGCGGACAGGTAACCCTCAGCAACGGCGTGCTCACGACCCTCAATGTCGCCCTGATACAGATCATCAAATCGCCCCTGCCGGTGGAGTTGGTGCGCTTCGACGCCCGGGCCGACGGGCAAAAAGCGCTGCTGAGCTGGGAAACCGCCTCGGAAACCGGCAACGCCGGTTTTGAAATACAACAAAGCGCCGGAAATACGCAGCAGTGGGAGGTATTGGGCTTTGTACCGGCTAAAGGAGACGGAACCAGCCCGGCCCGTTATGAATTTGCGACGCCCGACCTGGCGCCGGGCTATTACACGTTTCGCTTGCGGCAACTGGATTTGGACGGCCGGCATACCTTTTCGCCGGCACGCCAGGTGACGATTTTTGCGTCCTCCCTTCAACTTTCGGTTTCACCCAATCCGGTGGATGATCTGTGCCGCCTGCGCATTCAAAGCGCCAGACCGGCAAAAATCGAAGTGGAAATACTCGATGCGCTCGGCCAGGCTACCGGTTTGCCCCTTCAGGTGGAAGTGGATGCCGAGGCGGATATCCCGCTGTCGTTAGGACATTTGCCGGCAGGCATTTATTACATATTGCTGCGCTCCGGGCAGGAGCGGGTGCGGAAGCCGGTGGTTAAAAATTGACTAAAAAAACATTTTGTTTTTAAATTGATTTATTTCAACTTTGCGGCATTCATTTAAAACATTTAGCATTTAATTACCTGCTATGACAACTGCTGAAATTGCCCATCGCTTGGTGGAGCTGTGCCGCAACGGACAATACGCCGAAGCCTACACGGAATTATTTGACCCGGCGTTCGAGAGCCTCGAGCCACCGCACAACCTGATGCCGCATGTGACCGGCGTGGAAGGTATTCAGGAACGCGCGGCCTTGTTTCATGAAACCATTAAGGCCGTTCACAGCGGCTACTTCAATGATCCACAGGTAGCGGGCCGGTTCTTCTCGCTGGCGCTCGGTTTTGAGGCGACTTACACCGATGGTATCCGGCGCAATTTTGACGAAATCGGGGTGTACGAGGTGCGGGATGGGAGAATCGTGAAGGAGCAGTTTTTCTATTGAGTTATGACGATTAAGGTTTTCATATATGCATAAAGTTGTTTTTATTATCGCCCTGTGCTGCCTCCTGCCGGCTTGCACAACGAAATACTACCTCGTTCGCCACGCCGAAAAACAGGATGATTCCTCCAATGCTCATCTCAGTGCTGCCGGCCTGGCCCGTGCCAATATCTTGCGCGACAGCCTGCTCGGTAAAGGCATCGACCGGGTTTTTGCCTCCACGTTTCAGCGTACCCAACAAACCGCGCAGCCCCTGGCTACTGCGCTGGATTTGCCTTTGAACCTGTACAAACCCGACACCACCGCCGGGTTGATTGCCAAGTTGAAAAATCTCGGCGGCATGGACGTACTGGTAACCGGTCATTCCAACAATATCCCTCAGATCGTGCAGGGCTTGTGCGGCGAAACAGTCACGATTGCCGAGAATGATTTTGATAATTTGTTTATCGTGACGGTTACAAAAGGGTGGGGCCAAACGAAGGTGTCGTTGGTGAAGACCACGTATGGACCGGCGTCGCCGTGAGGTTTCTTGTTTTGGCTTTTTCACGCCGTGGCCGTATTTTTGTAAAAAATTAGAACACATGACTGCCATTTCATCAGCCAAGACATATAGTGTTGCCGATTACCTGCTATAAAATTCAATTGATGAACATTCAACCCGCTACCCTCCAATTCCTCAGCGACCTTTCCGCAAACAACAATCGCGAGTGGTTTCAAGCCAACAAAGTCCGCTACGAGGCTGCTCTGGCAAATATGAAACAATTCGCCAAAGCCGTCGAACAGGCATTGGGAGAAACCGACCACCTGGAAGAGGCCACCCTGTTCCGCATTTACCGCGATGTGCGGTTCTCCCCCGACAAATCGCCGTACAAAAACAACTTCGGCATGGGTTTCACCCGGGCTACCAAACGGCTGCGGGGCGGCTATTACCTGCATATCGAGCCGGGCGCCTCGTTTGTCGGCGGCGGATTTTGGCAACCCAACGCCCAGGACCTCAAACGTATTCGCGACGAATTCGTCGCCGACGATCAGTCTATTCGCAAAATTATTGCCGACGCTACGTTCCAAAAATATTTTGGCGCCATTCAGGGTGACGAACTAAAAACAGCGCCCCGTGGCTACGATAAAGACAGTCCGGCCGTCGACCTGATCCGCAAAAAGAGTTTTACCGTACACCGGAATTTCACGGACGCAGAGGTGGCGAGCGACAATTTCCTGCCCGAAGTGAAACGTACCTTCGAAGCCATGCGCCCCTATTTCGACTATATGAGTATGGTGCTGACGACGGATTTGAATGGGGAAAGTATATTGGATTAGCCGATCGCCTGCTCCAAATCCGCAATAATATCCCCCACATGTTCAATCCCCACCGACACCCGGATCATACCATCCGTAATACCGTTCTTTTCCCGAATTTCTTTCGATACGTTCAGGTGTGACGACGAGGCCGGGTGTAAAATCAGCGTATCCACATCGCCGAGGGTGGGGGCCAGGGTGCAAAACCGGATGCGGTTCATACAGTGCAGGCCTGCCTCCAAACCGCCGCCCAATTCAAAACTTAACATCCCCCCGAAACCGCGCATCTGGCGTTTGGCCAGTTGGTGGTCGGGGTGCGAGGACAGGCCGGGGTAGTTGACGCGCGCCACGGCGGGGTGTTGTTCCAGCCAATCGGCCAGAGCCTCTGCATTGGCGCAATGGCGTTCCATACGCAGGGCCAGCGTTTTGAGTCCGTTGTGGGTGAGCCAGGCTTCGAAGGGCGAACAGTTGGTGCCGGCGAGTTTCATGGCGCGCCACACTTTTTTTCGCATCAGCTCATGGTCGCGGCCCACAATGATACCGGCAATGCTGTTGCCGTGGCCGTTCAGGTATTTGGTGGTGGAGTGAATGATAAAATCCACGCCGTGGGCAAAAGGTTGTTGCAGGAGCGGGGTAGGAAAGGTATTGTCGATGGCTACCAGCGTGTCGTGGCGGTGCGCCAGTTCGGACAGTGCGGCGATATCCACACAGGCCAGGGTTGGGTTGGCCGGCGTTTCGCAGTAAAGCAATCGGACCGAAGGTTTCGAACGCAGTATTTCCTCCACACCGTTCAAATCCCGCAAATCCGTAAAAATTGTATCCACACCCAGCGGCTGTAAAATGGCCGACAGCAGTTCCGTGGTGCCTCCGTACAAATTGCCCTGACTCAGCACCGTATCGCCGGATTTCAGCAAGCCCAGCAGCAGGGTGGAAATAGCCGACATACCCGAAGAGGTGAGCACTGCTTCCGCTTTCATGTCCAGTCCCAGCGTTTCCAGGTCGGCAATTTTGCGCGCCACGGTGTCTACGGTCGGGTTGGCATAGCGGCTGTACGCGTGTCCGCTTTCGATATTTTTAAATATTTCAACGCCCTGATCGATGTTTTCAAAAACAAAGGAGGAAGTGGCGTAGATGGGCAGCACGTGCGGCGCCGTGGTGCGGTTGTCCTGCGGTTCTTTGACGACGAATGAATCGGGATGCATGTAGTGATTGTTTGTTTTTTCACCACGGAGACTCGGAGAATATCGAATATCGAACACGGAATATCGAATGTCGAAGTGGCGTAGAGCGCGCCGAGTCACAGTAC
>CAUJEY010000229.1 GCA_963169325.1 Bacteroidota bacterium | reverse complement strand
CAATTTTATCCAAAAAAAGGTGACTACACTGCCCAATTGCAGATTCCCGGCTATCAGCAGCGATGGCAATTATCTGGCCGCCATGCTGCAGAAAACAGAATACAGCGCCGCACTGTGCGTCCAAAATCTGCACACCGGCCGGCTGGACACGCTGGATGAATGGGGATTGAATGCCCACCGGCTTGATTTTTTCCCGGGTGGCCGGTGTCTATACCTGGACAGTTACAATCCCATGCTTTACGACCTGGTGGAAGGTAAATTTCACGAGCTGAGCGACCAGGAATCGTCCGGCTCTTTACAATTTGCCGGGTACCGGGAGCGGGATGGCCGCTTTTTTATCTGGAACAGTTATTTTGACGAATCCACCCTGTATGTATATTCCGGCTGGCCTGATTTCCCGGCGTTCGGACAACGGGTAAAAGGTTCTCCAACCACGACTCCAAAAGACCCGCCTTCGGCTTATATTTTCCCGCCAGTCAGTCCGCTGGCTAATATAAATGCAGCGCAAAAACAGGCCGGGACGCAATTAAGACTTCAGGAAAGCGACAAACAATTCGGAGCAGTTCGCCTGGAAAAAAAACTCTTCTATGAGTCAGCCCTTCCCAAGAAAAAGGAAACATCGGGATTTTTTGCCCTGCATGGGCTGCAAAACGTGCTTTTCTCGCAGGACGAACAGACCTTATGGACCTTTTTTTCAACGGAAGGCGACGGGATGTTTGGCAATGCCGAAATAACGGAATGGGATTTATCCAAACGCAGCATGCGCCAAAACCTGAAATTTGGCGACGATACCGGAATCTTGCAGCCGGAGGGGTTTCTCCACTCCCCGAACATGACCCTCAAATCACAAGGCAGCGACTTGCTCCTCCTGACCGATTCCTTTACCTATCAGCTTGATTTTAAACAAGGTACGGTTAAAAAACACAAAGACGGCGGATGGGTAAAACCCGAACCAAAAACGGCACGCGCTGCCCGCCGAAACATTTCGGCAAGCGCCCACGGCTGGGACCCCCTCATCGAGCTCAGCGGCGAGGTAACAGGACAGATTTTTACGCCCGACCTCCGGTTTGGCCGCTACACCTGGCCGACATTTTGTGCAGGCGACAGCATTCTGGCTGCTGTGCAATGCGAAAATGCCACTAATGAAGGCCAAAAGCAGCTGTGTTTTTTCGACGTTCAATTCCGCCGCTTGCTCGCAACCGTGGCATTGGGGGATGTCAATATTTCACAATGCCTTTACCTGCCCGGCGCGCGGCGTTTGGTATTGTGCCAATCCGACGGCGCCATCCTTTTTTGGGATCTGGACCAATTATCAGGCACGCTCACAACAAACATTGATGCACCCGGCCAACGGATCAACCTCATTCCGCAAACAGGCCACCACAACCCGGTCAGCGCGCTTGCCTTTTCTTCCGCCGGGCGTTGGCTCGCCAGCGGGAGCACCGATGGGCAAGTGTTGCTTTGGGACCTGCGGGCCGATTTGCACCGCGCACCACTCATAGCCAAGGATGCCGTGGAACACCTCTGGTTTTCGCCCGACGACCGCTACCTGGTGGTACAAACCAGCAAAGAAGTGCAACTGTGGTCGCCGGAAACAGCAAAAATGGAACGCGTTTTCGACGCCTTCGAGACCTTTTATCAGCCAGCGGCTAATACCTTACTCGTGGCGCTAAACAGCGCTTTTGATACCGTTCAACTTTGGCGCCCCGGCAATGCTGACGCTCCGTACAAAAAAGTAAAATTGCCCACGGCAAACCAATGGTGGGCCTTTGCTGCCCTGAGCCCCGATTGCCGTTACCTGCTTATGACCGATTTTGACCAAAACATCATGTATGACCTGAAAAACGCAAAAATAGTGTGGGAAAAAACCGACGAATCATACACGACCTGCAGCGCCTTCGATGAAACCGGCCGGTACCTGATTCTGGGAAAAGCCCATGGCTGGGTGGAAGTTTATGATGTGGAAAAGAAAAAAATGCTGCACCGTTTTTTTACCGGTTGCCTGGTGCAAAACAGGCTGTCGTTGCCAAACGGACCTATCGTAAAAAACAGGATGGATTATGATACAAGTGGCAGGATGGCCTGTAGCGTCCAATCCCTGATGATCAAAAACGGGCAAATCATCACGGGCGGGCAATTTGGCAACCTGGGGATTTGGGACCTGAAAACAGGTAAATTGCTGCAACATGTTGAATACATCGACCCGGCGCCCGCCTGGATGTACGCAAGCCCGAGTTATAATACGGAATACAACCCGGTGAACGCCCTGGCACTGGACCCCGCTAAAAACATGCTGGCCAGCGCCACCGACCGCGCCAGCATCCGACTTTGGAAAATGCCGGAATGCAAACCCCTGCGCACCCTGAAAGGAAAGGTGAACAGCCTTTCCGCTGCAATCTTTCACCCCACCGCCAATGCTATCATTGTAGCCAGCGATAATACAGCCGAAGGCCTTGAAAATGTAAAACGCAGCGCAATGCCCGCCGATACCACCCTGAAAGTGTGGCACTTTACCCCGCATGGTATCCGGTTGGAAACCCTCGACGGCAGCGTCGATTGGGTGACGGCCCTCATGATCAGCCCCGATGGCGAACAGGTTACCGCCTTCGACCGGGCCGGCTGGCTGAGTACCTGGGACTGGCAAACCCACCGGCGCCTTGAAAGCCGGCTGTTCGACTCACCGGTAGCCGAGATGGAATCGTCTCCGTTCGATTCAAAATTTGCCGTAATCCGGAGCAACTTCAAAGACTCCACCGAGGTGCGTATACACAGCCCTGGTGTGGATAAACCCCTTGCGCGTTTTCAGGTGCCCGAAAACGGCAACCATACCCTCCGTTTTACGGCCAAAAACGAGGCGATTATTTTTTTTGAAGGGCTCGATCCCATTGCGTTCCACCTGGATTTTGAAAAAAATATCGTCCGAAAGACCGATTTCCCTTGGCTCAAATTGGACATCGTGCAGGATTACCGCCCCGACCCGAATGGCAAACAAACCTGGCTGCCCGCCTACAACGGGCTTTACGTACAACCGGACAAAGGTGATACCATCATTCAGCGCGCAGCCTTTACGTTTTTTAAAAGCGAAATGTTCTGCTTCGACCCCAAATTCCGCTACGTGGCGGCAGCCGAAGCGCCCAACATCCTGAAGAACGTTTCGACGTACACCCTCAAGGTATTTGACCTGGACAACGGCAAGGAACAAATCAGCCAAATCGCCCACCAGCAGCCAGTATCGGCCCTTTCGTTCAATAATGAGGGGCGTTTTTTGGCAACAGCCTCGCGCGACGGGTTTCTGAAACTTTGGGATATTGCCCAAAAACGCGAGGCGCTGTCCATGGTGACCGATGGCCACAAAGACTACATTGCCCTCACGCCTGAAAATTATTACCAGGCCAGCAAGGGCGCCCACGGGCTATTGGCGTTTGAGCAACAGGGGCGCCTGATGGCTTTTGAGCAATTTGACCTCCGATTCAACCGCCCCGACCTGGTACTTCAAAAAATGGGGATAGCTTCCGACACCGTTGTAAAAGCTTATTATCACGCCTTTCAAAAACGCCTTGGCAAAATGGGTTTCACCGAGGCTATGCTCGGTCAGGATTTTGACCTGCCAGAGTTGGCGATTTTGGATAAAGACATTCCGCTTTCCACCGTGGCCCGCAGCCTGTCGGTGCAGATTAAAGCTACCGGCGCCCAGCACCCGCTCGACCGCATCAATGTTTTTATCAATGATGTCCCGGTCTTTGGCACACAAGGCATAAATCTTCGTTTCAAAAATACCCGGCAGCACGAACAAACCCTTGCCCTCGCGCTCGCCCCGGGCGAAAACAAAATCCAAATATCCGTGCTCAATCAGGCCGGCGCCGAATCGCTCAAAGAGACCTTTTACGTCACATGTACCGCCCCGGCCCGCAAACCCGACCTCTATCTCGTAGGCCTTGGCTCCGGTGTTTTCCGCAACGCCGCTGCACTAAACCTGAAATACCCCACCAAGGACGTGGCTGATCTTGCGCGTTTTTTTGAACAAGACAATGGGGTCTACGGCCGCGTCATCCTTGATACCCTGCTGGATGCCTCCCTAACCCCCGAACGGTTAAACGCCATCAAAAGCAAACTGTCGAAAACCGCTGTCGACGACTGTGTGATCCTCTTCGCGGCGGGCCATGGCCTTATAGACGAAAGCCTGGACTACTACTTAGCCACCTACGAAACTGATTTTAATCAACCCAGGCACAAAGCCATTCCGTACGAAACCCTCGAGGCCCTGCTCGACGGTATCCCCGCCCGTCAAAAACTCCTGCTTCTGGATGCCTGCCATGCCGGTGAAATTGACAAGGAAGAGGTAACCCTCGTCAAAACACAAAATACCTCGGATGGAGCGGTCAAATTTCGCGCGTTTGGCAATCATCCCATGCCCCGCCGACTCGGTCTTGAAAACGCCTTTGAACTGATGAAAACCATGTTTATAGATTTGCGCAGGGGTGCAGGGGCCACCGTGATTGCCAGTGCAGGCGGGGCGGAATATGCCATGGAAGGAGAAACGTGGAACAACAGCGTGTTCATGTATTCCTTGCTGTCAGGGCTTCAAAGTAAAAAAGCCGACGTCAACCGCGATGGCGCTATTACGGTCTCCGAATTGCAAACCTACCTCGGCGCAGAAGTGGAAAAACGCACCGAAGGCCGTCAGAAACCAACCTTTCGGACAGAAAATGTGACGAATGACTGGCGGTTGTGGTGAGGGCGGGTTACCATACCCGCCAATCGTTTGAAATATTCTCCAGCCTGAACGTGGGCCTTTGTTGGTTATTGGTAAGATTTGATACTTCCTTCGCCAGATACTGTTGTAGTTCGGATACCATAACCGCTCCGTTTTTATCCAGGTCGGCTTTGCCGTTTTTTAGCCCGGCAAGTAGTGCATAGGTAAAAACACTGTTCTGCCAGTTTTCTCCTTCCACAGCAAATTCCATCCCTCCGGCACTTGCGATAACGGTGGCGCCGGTACCGCGGCGTAAGTCCACGAACAATTCTTTCATCAGATCGAAGGAATTTTCCAGACCCAGGCGTTTAGGAACAGGATTTTTACTGAAGGAGCGGAATTTCAGATTACTAGTGGTGGTTTGCATGGATTTAATCAGGTCGACGCTCTCCTTGTCAATTTCACCGGCAAAACAAGCATCCACAAGCATCATCTTTTGCAGTGCCGGAATGCTGTCCAGCAGATTCTCAAGTTCCTCATAGGGTATTGCGGTTGTTTTTGGCCTGCTAAAATCCGTATGGTGGGTAGCAAAATAATAATCCAGATTGTCATCAATTATACCATGCCCTGCGACAAAAACCACAACCCGGTCATCTGCCTGAGCATGCATTAACTTTTGCTTGAGTAAATTTAAACGGCCAATATCCAAAGATGCATCTATAAGGGTATCTATGAATATCCGTCCATAGATATTTCCAACGGAGTCCGTTTGAAAAAATCGGACGACATCCCGTATGTCCTTAACGGGATAGGCAAGATTCATATCGCTGTTATGAAACGTGCCTGCTCCGATACCAATCAGGTAAAGATCAGGCTTGCGCTCTGGTGCAATCCGGGTTAAATAAACAGTTTCCTTTAATGATTCAACCCCATTTTGATTTAATACAGAACATTGTATTTTGTTTTCGCCACGGCATAAAGGCAGGTGAAAGATTTGTTCATACTGATAAACATTCCGGTGGCGCAAACCAACGCCCTTAATACCATATACTGGAACATCATTTATATAAATATTGATACGATCAAGATAGTGCCTGGCATCAGACGCCATTATATTAATTTCAATATTTTCGTCTGTTGTATTTACTGGAAGAGCATTAGCGATAATTTTTATTTCAGGAAGGTTCATATTCCCAAAGAGCATCTCTTCCTTGAACCCCATTTTTTGAAGGCGCTTCTGGTAAGACTTATGATATGCTGTGGCTATTTCCTTTGATGCATTTGGCAATTTTGACACTAAAATATCAGGGCGATTATAGCGCAGGTCAAATTGTTCGAAGGGGTAATCCGTCAATCCATCCCTGTACACTACATTTTTTAACCCATCTTTAGTTGATCTATAATATCGTTCTTTTGAGAATATAACGTGAGCAGCGCTGTCCTTCGATACGATGGTCAAGATATTTTCACCGGTTTTGGGGCTCCAGATTTTAACCGTTCCGTCAAAACTACCGCTTGCCAATAACGTCCCATCCGAATTATAGGCAAGGCTTGAAATCCAATTCTCATGACCGGTTAATTTTTGGATTTGTTTATTCAATTTCAAGTCCCATAACCTTATAGTATTATCCCAATGCCCGGTAGCAATTTGTTTTGAGTCCGGGCTATACTTTACAGCCGACATAGTCGAAAGCCCGGTAGCGCTGGTTGCTCTAAGCATTCGAACAGGCTTTGGATTTTCTGTTTCCCAGATATAAAGGATACCGGACGCACCACCGGTTACAAACTCGTTTGATTGAATCGGGTTGACATCCAATGCATACACATGTTCTGCCTCAAATGAATCTAATACCGCTCCGTCCAGGTCAATAATTTTTATTGGATACTCATCCTCTATCATCCAATAATGCAAACTGTTCAGTATGGCTGTCGGCTTAACGGTGTTTGGGATAAATTTTAGGGAAGTAATCGTTCGAAAGACATCGTAATTATTGTAAGAGTGCTTATCTCTTATTAAATCCCATATCTTTAATTCATTTCCATCTGAAAAGGCCCCATTGGAGGCGCTAACAAGTATTTCACAATTATTGTGCAAATCCATTGCATTTACTGACCCACGCTCATCCAAAACTTTTATCAAACTGAATTCAGGGAGTTGCCATAACCTTATCAGCCCATCTGTTCCGCTCGTAGCCAACTGATTTCGTTCTGTGCAGAAAGCCATTCCGGTGATAGCGCCCTGGTGAGCATAAAAACTGGACACCGGGCTAAGTCTGTCCAAATCCCAGTTGACCAACAAGCCGCTTTTGTAAGCAATTGCAAGGCGTTTAGGGTCATTGGGATAGAATGCAAGACGGGTTATTTCTCCAAGACTGTACTCATAAGCATATTTTTCCAGATAGTGCCCAATATTTGAATCATAAAATAACATTTCATTTTGAGCGCTGCTATCAATGAGCCGGCTGTCAGAATTATCGGAATTATATCGCTTTATCAAAGGCTCTTTTTCTACAAAACTGTAAGTCCGAATCTTTTCCCTTTTTTCAATATCCCATAATATAATCGAGTTATCGCCCCCGAGGCTGAACAACCAATTACCTGAAACATCCGTTTTCATGTCGCGAATTACCGGCAATCGCTGGGAGTAAACATCTTCCGGTTCATGGATTATATATCGCAGGCTTTCATCTTCTACAACCCCTGATCGGATCTTTATACCGTATCTTCCGGCCTGGCCTTTATTCAATACAATCAGTTTTGCTTCCTCATCGTTGCGTTTTATTTTGAGGGTACATTTGTCGCGGCTAATTAATTTATTGAATAAATCATCCGAATCTGTTGGAATATAGTCATCAATCGCTTCAATAAGATCACCAGCCCTAAGACCGGCCTTTTCAGCAACGGAATTAGGCAATATATTTTCAACCAAACATTGTAACCTTACAATCGAATCCAACTTATTGAATATATAAACAATATTCCCATTAGGTACATAAATCTCTTTTTTTGGATAGTTATAAAGCAGACGAAAGACCGGCTCATCCGTTTTTGGAATGATCCCCGTCATCTTTTCCGTAATTATATCAATGACATTAAAAGAGGCGTCAGAATTAAGTAAACCTATACAAATTTTATGCTCATCCGGCAAAAAGGCGGCGGCGGTAACCAACCCGTCTGTTTTTATTTTTTTTATGACCTCGCCGGTTTTCAGATTTGCAATAATTAAGTATTTTTCATCTTCAACAAAAACTGAAAAAGCAACTTTTTTTGAAAATTGATCTATAGATAAAACAGGATGAAATATTTCATACCGGCCGGAATCAATCTTATGATCGGGTATTTGGACAATACTTTTGCTTTTTAAGTTAAATACAGAGAAAAACGCTTCATTTTCCATCTGATCCATGTGCATATTAAGAGCAGCTAGTACATTAGAAGGCATCACTTCGGAAGGTTCGAAGCCATTTACATGGATCATCGCCAAATAATTTCCATCAGGGGAAAAGGTTATATTTTTAACATCTACCAGGTCGCTTTTTCTAAATATTTCTTTATCGTTTTCATAATCATACAAAACGATATATCCGTTTTTCTCCCAGCGGCCAACGCTATTTCCGCCGCCAACGGCAATAATCGGCTGATAAGGATGTACGCTGATAGATTTAGATTTTTCAGGGAACTGAATTGTCCGGATAATTCTCCGATTATTGGCGTTTATTATTTTCACCGTTCTGTCGTCACTTGCCGTAAATAATAATTGCCGCTTGGAGTCAAACCCTAAATAATTAATTTTTTGAGCATGGTTTGTTTGGACGGAAATACTGATATCTTGAGATTGATGCGACTGAGAGGAGCCTGCAATACAATGTACGACAATAAGAATACTCAACAGGAGCCATTTCTTCATAACTTGAATAGATTGATTAGTATCAGTTTTCCCTCCGTACTCCCCACCCAAATCCACCTACCATCCGGCGAAAACGCCAGCCCGGCAATACCGCTCCCCGAAAAATCAGCCAGGGTCTGTATTTCAGCACCTTGCAGGTTAAATATCTTGACCACAGCCCCTTCTGCTGCTGCGGCCACCAACCTGCTGTCCGGCGAAAATGCCACGGCAGTCACTCCCCTGCCACCGGTCTTGTTTTCCGCCGCTATTATTTGTTCATACAACAGTTTACCGTCGGCTTCCCAAACACGCAGCCGCGCGTTCGGCCCGCTTTCGCCGGCAGCGAGGTACCGTCCATCCGGCGACCAGGCTACCGTTTCAATTCGGCCTTCGCGGCCGGCAATGGCACGCTCGGGCGTCTCCCGCCCGGAAGTAAGGCTCCAAACCCGCAACGTATCGTCGTAACTGCCTGTGAGCAAGTGCCTGCTATCCGGGGAAAAAGCCAGGGAGGCCACTCCGGCGGGAAGGAATATTTTCCGGAGTAAACTGCCATCCTGTTTCCAGAGGAATAAAGCAGCGGCCTCCGCCAGGCCGACGCTATCCGACCTTCCATTCATAGTCCCGGCGGCCAGCATTTGACCATCCGGCGACACGGCCAGCGAAGACGATCCGCCCCCCGCCAGTTTGTGTACGATCTGCCCGCCCGAATTCCAAACCAACGTCGTCCCGCTGTCGTCGCTGCTCGCATAGCCCAAGTTATTGGGGAGGAACGCCAGGGCCTTTACGGCACTCGTATGCCCATCGAGGGTACGCTGCAGACGCCCGTCGGTGTCCCAAACCTGCACGGCCTGTGGCTGGGTGGGCTGTTCCAGGGCTTCCCAGAAGGCTTCTTCTCCGGCGGGCCCGTCATTGAGTAGTTCAACGGCAGTCGATAATCCGGTACCGGCTGCGGTGAGCAGGAGCCTGCCATCGGGAGAAAGCGCTATATGCTCCAGCGAAGACAATCCGGTAGGAAAGGCTCTCGCTACCTTGGAATGTACATTCCAGCATTTTATAGTCCCGTCCGCTCCCGCACTGATAAAAGCCGCGCCGTCTGACCGGAAATCGACGCTGTACACAAAGTCCGTGTGGCCCCGGTACGTTTTGATTTCCAGGCCGCCCGAATCCCAGTATTTGATCTGTCTGTCGTCGCTACAGGTAAGTATTTGAGTGCCGTCCGGTGAAAAACGGGCGCTATTCACACGGCGGGTGTGGGCAGGCCAAGCCGTTGCCAATTTGCCGGCGCGGGTCCAAATTTGCACCCGGCCGGAGCGTTCACCGGCAATCAAACGGCCGCCGTCGGGAGAAAACCCAGCGGTTAATACCGGGGTGGAATGGGACAAACAAAGTATCGGACTTTCGGGACCGGCGCGCCAAAGACAAACCAGACCATCCCACGAAGCGGTCAGCAGGGTATCGCCGGTGGCGGTAAAATCCACTGCGG
Organism: Bacteroidota bacterium; assembly: GCA_963169325.1. Lineage (GTDB taxonomy): Bacteria > Bacteroidota > Bacteroidia > Chitinophagales > Saprospiraceae > M3007. The sequence continues at coordinate 4,771 of CAUJEY010000229.1, read as the reverse complement.
TAATTTCGTCGGAATGCGCTTGCCAGGATTTGACCAACGCGCCGTCGGACGAGGACCAAAGCGTGGCCGTTCCATTGCGCCCACCCGTGAGGACAAAACGTCCGTCGGGTGAAAAGTCTGCGGCAGTGAGTTCTTCCTCCGCATTTTTTAACTCCCGAAGCAATTCACCTTGTATGTTCCATATCCGTACAATGCCTTCGGATGTAGCGGTGAGCAATCGTTTCCCATCCGGGGCGAAACGCGCCACCCGAACCCGGTTCGGGGAAGTAGCACTTGACAAAGAATCGTACCGGGAGTTCAGGCCCTGGTCGGGGTGATTAAAAACCTGTAGTCTGTGCCCCCCCGTATCGTACAAGATGGCCAGGTGGCCGGCCGTCGCGAGAATCAAATCGCCTGCCGGCGATAGTACGGCGCTGGAAACGGAGTCGCAGGCGATACTGCGGTGATAGAATTCGTTATTGGAATAGATGTCGTGACGCGCTTGCAGCGCGGTTTTGTCGTCCGGTAATAAGGTCAGCGCCTGCGATACCAGTTCGAGGGCCCGGGTGGCATCGGTAGCGGCAGTTTGCAGGGCATTTGAAGTCAATTGATTGGCTTGGGCGATCGTTTGCGCCCTGTTGCGCGCCTGCCAGGCATAAATCGAAGCGGCAATAGCCATTGCTGCCAACAGGAATCCGCCGATGGCCAGCGCGGTAGCCAAACGTCTTTTGCGCCGTTCTTCGGTCAGTTTTTGCGCTTCATGCCGACCTTTTTCTTCTTCTTGCCTGCGCAGTTTCGATTTAAGTACCGGGGGCACCAGCGTGTCATGGGTAATTTCGTAGTTGAAACCGCCGGTGCTGTTCGGTTCGGCGCGAAGCAGGAAACAAGCGGTCAATTTTTTCAGCAAATCCTCGGTCACACCCGGCAGGGCGGCGAGTTTACGTCCGTCGGCATTGAGCCGGAATACGACACCGGTGGCTTCATTCAGCCCTACCAGTTCATCTTCAATCAGGCACCGGGCGGCCTCCTGTTGTTGCACCGGTAGTTCCTGAATTTTGCGCTGGTAATAGTCGTCGTAAAGGTGTTCGAAACGGGGCAGGTCCGACGGGGTCACCACTGTTTTGGGCTGACCCTGCACGGCACTTTCGATCAAACGCCGCTCAATATCTTCACAGCAAATCTGGAGCAAAAATGCTTCGATCCGTTGTTGTTGCTGACTGCCGGCCTGAGCAGCGCTTTTTTTCAACGCTGCCAGCAACTGGTCTAATGCATCGGCGCGATAAGAAAAAGATGGGCAGGCAAAACCCGCGTCCTGGGGAAGCGCAGCCGGGCCGGTAATGGCTTCCCGAGCCTGTTCGTCGGTCAATCCTTTAATTTCATACCGTTGGTTCAGGATGGCCGGCAGTGCTTCGCGCAGGCTGTTCAGCCAGCTCAGGCGATCCTCCCGGATGGCGATAACGGCATGCACGTCGAGCGTTTCGGAATACCGGATTTTCCCGACTTCGCTCAAGGTTTCCCATTGATCACGAACCGATTGTGGAATGCCGGTGTACAACAACTCGGCTAATTGTTCGCGAAATGCCACCTGTTGTTCCGCAGGATAGGTGAAAAATTCTTCAAACTGGTCGAAGAAAAGTACGAAACGGCAGGCGGGTTGCTGGCAGGCTTTGAAACTGTGCCAAAGCGTGGCATCCGGTTCTTTAACAGGTTGGGTATTTTCATTTCCCACGGCGGCAAACAAACGTTCGCGCAGCATCGAAACCGGGGTGGCCGTGTCGCCGGTTTCGAACGGAGTGAATCGTATCGTTACCGGCAAAAAACACCTGCCCGCTACCGGCGGATGCAATAATTTGGGCAAAATACCCGCATTGAGCAGCGAACTTTTTCCGTAACCTGATTTGCCGAACACGACCACTAATTTTTCCAGGGTGATACGATCAAACAAATCAAGGATGTCGCGCCGGCGTCCAAAAAACTGGCCGGATTGCGTCGTATCAAATGGCCGGACGCCGGGATAGCGGTAGCGAATATCGGTCATACGACGGGTTGAGCCAGGAGGTTTAACATATTGTCAATCACCCGGTTGTATTCCACGAAATAATCACGGCTGTCAATTGTGCCTTTTTTCTTTTCTTCCTGCAGGTTGTTATGCCGGGCGAGCAACATCGTAACTTCGTGTGCCTGCCCTGTTTGTTCTGCCCGTTGGCGCAAACGCTCTAAGGGGGCCAGCAGATCTTTTCCGGTTTGGATCAACCGGATAATCGCAATATCGTCCGGCGAAGCAGGGTCGGCTAAAGGCCGCAGCAGATTGCGCGCGGCGCATTTTTCGTAAAGTATGTCCAAAAAGGACTGCCCGGTGTCCAGAAATTCGATTTGAAACTGATTTAATAAAAACGCGCTGACCTGCTCATCTACGTGCTGGGAGTTTGCGGCATATTTTTCACTTTCCTCGTGGCCGCACAGCAGGCGTAACAACAACTGCGTATACCATTTTTCGAACTGGAATCCAATAAAAAAGAAAATCCGCACCCGGTCTAAGGCCGCCTGAAGTTTGGGCGGCAAACCCGGTGTGCCGAGGGAGGAAGAGATCAGTTGAAACAGGTCCTCATAATCCAGAATAAGGGACTCGTCGTCGTTTACCGTGCCGCAGAGGTTGTAGAACAAGGGTAAATCAGCCTGCGGCTCTTCCACATCTTCCACCGACTTGCTCCGGTTTTTGAAATAACTGAACCGGTGCCTGATCCCGTACTTATAGGCAATGTCAGACAGGCAGGTATCAGGACTGGTAGATACGACGAATGGAAACTTTATTTGGGCGATCTTTTTAAAAACGGCCTCGTCCGGTTCTTGTTCGCCGGCAAACTTCCGGACAAAACGAGCGGCATCGTTTTTTGCAATTTTGCTGGAAAACAAAAAGAGACCTTCCCGTTCGTAATTGTAGGCAATTTTGCTGTTGAACTTTTCCCAAATGCCGTTCCGCCAGCCCTGATCCATGGGCAGGTCTTTGATACGGGGAAGTTCCGGCCCGATCAGGAGGGCGGCTTGTCCGGATTCAATGTAATCAGTGATGGACTCCCAGTCGAGATCGCCGAGTTCTTTCATAGTGGGCGATTTGATTTAATTGGAGGGTGAAAACAGACATTACAAAAGCCCTTCCTACTTCTCTCCCTTAAAATCCCACGTATTCAAAAAGCCCGTATTGAAATCACCTTTTTTAAAGGCCTCATTGTGCATCAGCTTCTGGTGAAACGGCACGGTGGTTTTGATTCCTTCTATGATAAACTCATCTAATGCGCGTTCCATTTTCAGGATCGCTTCTTCGCGGGTACGGGCGCGCACAATGAGTTTGGCGATCATGGAATCGTAATACGGCGGGATGGTGTAGCCGCCATACACATGGGTATCCACCCGCACGCCGTGCCCTTTGGGCGAGTGAAAAGAGGTGATTTTGCCCGGGCTGGGGCGAAAATCGTTGAACGGGTCTTCGGCATTGATCCGGCATTCTATGGCGTGCATTTCGGGAAAATAGTTTTTCCCGGAAATCGGAATGCCGGCAGCAATTTTGATTTGTTCTTTGATTAAATCAAAATCGATAACCTCTTCGGTCACGGTATGTTCCACCTGGATGCGGGTGTTCATTTCCATAAAGTAAAAATTCCGGTGCTTATCCACCAGAAACTCAACGGTGCCCACGCCTTCGTAACCGATGGCCGTGCAGGCTTTAATGGCGGCTTCCCCCATTTTTCCGCGCAATTCCGGCGTCATAAAAGGCGAAGGGGATTCTTCCACCAATTTCTGGTGTCGACGCTGGATGGAACAATCGCGCTCTGACAGGTGGCAGGCTTTGCCGAATTGGTCGCCGGCCACCTGAAATTCGATGTGGCGCGGTTCTTCGATGAATTTCTCCATATAAATACCGTCGTTGGCGAAGGAGGCTTTGGCTTCGCGCCGGGCGGTTTCCCACTGGCTTTCAAATTCCGATTCCTGCCAAACGATGCGCATACCTTTGCCGCCGCCGCCGGCCGTAGCCTTAAGAATAACCGGATAGCCGATCTCTTTGGCCAATTTCAGGCCGCTAACCAGGTCGGTCAGCAGGCCCTCGGAGCCGGGAACACAGGGCACGCCCGCGGCCAGCATGGTTTCTTTAGCGGTTATTTTATCGCCCATCGCCCGGATTTGTTCCGGTAGGGGACCGATAAACTTAATACCGTATTCTTTGCAAACTTCGGCAAAATTGGCGTTTTCAGCCAGAAAACCATAGCCGGGATGCACCGCATCGGCGTCGGTGATTTCTACGGCAGCCATAATGCGCGGGATGTTGAGATAACTCTCCGTGGAGGACGGCGGGCCGATACAAACGGCTTCGTCGGCAAAGCGCACGTGCAAGCTGTCGCGGTCGGCAGTGGAATAAATGGCCACGGTTTTGATGCCCATTTCCTTACAGGTCCGGATAATACGTAAGGCAATTTCGCCGCGATTGGCAATCAATATTTTCCTGAACATAGTGGTGGTATAATGTTGATTTACGCCGGATCTACCAGGAACAAAGGCTGGTCATATTCCACGGGAGAAGCATCCTCGACGAGTACTTTGACGATTTTCCCCTTGACATCCGATTCTATTTCATTGAAGAGTTTCATCGCCTCGATGATACAGACGGTAGCGCCTTTTTCAACGGAGTCGCCTACTTTGACGAAAGGCGCCTTGTCGGGGCCGGCGGAGCGGTAAAAAGTACCGACCATGGGCGATTTTACGGTGAGTAGGTTGGCATTTTCATCGCTCGCAGCCGGAG
>CAUJEY010000228.1 GCA_963169325.1 Bacteroidota bacterium | reverse complement strand
AAACACCAAGTAGCGCGGAAACGGTGAACGGTAGCTAATGCGCGCCTCGCTTGGTGTTTTCACCAAGCGATTCTACGCGGGCTGCTTGGTGAAAACACCAAGTAGCGCGGAAACGGTGGGCAGTGGACGGTAACTAATGTGCGCCTCGCTTGGTGTTTTCACCAAGCGACCCTTACGCCGGGCTACCTGGTGCCCCCCAGTTGGGCGGGAACAGAGGACGGTTGGCAGTAACTAATTTCCAATTTTTTTGTTTTTCTCCGGCGCCGTACATTTAGGCGCATTTATACAACTAAGAATGATCATAACATATCTGATAATTGGTATTACGGTGTTGATCTCCATCGCAGCGTTCAACAACTCCGACATTATTTACAAGTTTAAGCACTGGCCTTACGTGGAGGCGCGCCGCGGCGAATATTTCCGCTGGCTGAGCAGCGGTTTTTTGCATGGCGATTATATGCACCTGCTCTTCAACATGATCACCCTGTATTTTTTTGGGCGTTCTGTAGAGATGTGGTTCGAGGTTTTGTTCCCGGAAGTTGGGGTGGCCTTGTACCTCGTTTTTTACCTCATCGCCATTGTGGCGGCATCCCTGGCTACATTTTACAAATATAAGGATACCCAGCATTTCGCCAGTATCGGAGCATCCGGGGCGGTATCTGCTGTGCTGTTCGCCGCCATTTTGATTCAGCCGACGCTGAGTTTGTACCTTATGTTTATCCCAATTCCGATCCCGGGATTTATTTACGGCATATTTTATCTCTGGTATTCCTCTCGCGCCGCCGACCGCGGTGGCGACGGTATCGACCATGTGGCCCACTTTTACGGCGCAGTGTTCGGGTTTCTGTTTCCCCTGGTATTGAAACCGGTGCTATTCCTTAGTTTTATCGGCCAACTGGGCGAGTGGTTTAGTTCCTTTGGGAGTTAATTTCGGATAAATGCAAACGCAAAAAGCCCTTCTCTGAGATTGCCACGGAGAAGGGCTTTTTAATGGTAAAAAACAGGAGCCGAATATATTACTGCGTCTGCAACGGAATATCAGCCGGAGAAACAGCACTCCCTGTACCAACTACCAGCACCGCTGCCACACACAACACCAGCAGCGCGCCGGCGAGTACCCAGGTTGCTTTTTCAATAAAATCGGAGGAACGGGCTGCGCCAAAAAGTTGCTGCGCTTGTCCGCCGCCGAAAGTTGGGTCGATCCCGCCACCTTTGGGATTCTGGATCAACACAGCCGCCATCAGCAGGAGACTTACCAGGGCAATCAATACCGATAAAGTAGGTAACATCGTTGTCTATTTTTTTAATTTTTCAATTTCAGCCGCAAAGTAAGCGCTTTTCTCTGGAAACGCCAAACCTAAACGTTTGTACATGGCAATGGCTTTATCGCGAAACCCCTGCCGTACGTACAAACGGGCCAAAGTTTCCGATAAAATATCTTTGTTTTCCGTCACACTTTTTTCAGCCAGCATCTGTGGCGTAGGGGTATCGGAGTCCTGTTCCGGTTGCTCTTCCGCCGCCTGCTTCGGTGGCGGCGGTGTTTTGACCGGCTGTTTGGTTGGCGGAAACGTGTTAAAGGTTGATTCGGATTGCTCCCATGCCCCTAAAACCGGAGAGTTGAACTGACTTGCCCAGGCGGCAAAGGATGGCCGAAAATCGAGCACGGGTTTTTCCGTTATTTCCGCTGCTTCCGGTTCTGGCGCCGCTGCTTTTTCCAAAACAACGGGTAATTCCTCTGTCTCTTCCGCCCCGAATGCCCCGGTCAGATCGAGCGCAACGTTCGTTTGCGGCCGGCTGGAATCAGGTGTAGGCGCCTGTTGCGCTGCCGAAGATGTGGCAGACGCCGTTTCGGACGCGCGGGGTACCGGTGCGCGGGCCTGTAGTTCCTGCTGAACCGTTTCGATGGGTTTTAATTCCAGGACCGATTCTTCCGCCTCCACCGGAACTGGCGCCAGTTTTTTGGGGGCGATCAATTGAAACAAGCGGGTGCGATCCAAACTGTGCGCAGCGGCAGCGGACAGGTTCCTTGAAAATTCCGGGTGATTATCCTGACGAGATTTAATAGCCAACAGGTAACGCAGGGTGTGCGCATACGGATAAGCCAGAGCCAGCGTCTTCAATTCCTCGTAAGAAATGGACGCCAGCAGATCGGGATTATCCAGCAGTTTCAGAAAACGTTCCTGTGTCATATCAAGGCCAGTCCGGCTATACACGCCGTGTTAAACTAAAAATTCAAAAGTAACGACCTACCAGTTATTAAACGCCGCATTAAAAACATCTTCCAGCAATTGTTTGGTAATATCGGTAATCAATTGATCCTGAACAGTCAAAAGGTCCGAGTCGTTGGGAAATTCAGCGAAATGGCTGAACGATTTTTCATTAGGCCAACTCCCCGGCACCCCTTCCTTATTGACGGTATAACTGATGCTGAAACGAATTTCCAAACGGTTCAGCGCAACAAATTCACCGGGTTTCGGCGCCACCGGAATAACGCGGTAATCAACCACCCGCCCGGTAAACTCTGCATCCGGCTCATCCGTTTTCAGGGTCAGCGGCGTTTCTGTCCGCACTTTATCTTTTAGCCGCTCCGTGAAATCCACTGCCAGCGTCGGCGGCGCATTGGGGGCTGTATTTTCAAAATTCAGGACATTAAACGTTTTGATATTCGGATCAATGGAGATGCCTTTGAAAGAATAACATCCGCCCGAAACGAATATACAAAAAACGATCCACGATAAAAATATACGTACAGTCATCATTTTACAAAGCAAATTTCATCAAAAAACGCATAAGGTGGCGATTTTGATGCGTGGCTTTTATTCCCACTCGATCGTGGCCGGCGGTTTTGTGCTGATATCGAAAACGACCCGGTTGATACCTCGTACATTATTGATGATCTCGCTGGATACCTCCGCCAAAAACTCATACGGCAAGCGGCTCCATTCGGCCGTCATACCGTCGGTGCTGTTTACGGCCCGCAAGGCAACGGCTTGTTCGTAGGTGCGCTCGTCGCCCATAACGCCCACCGACTGGATGGGCAACAGGATGGTGCCTGCCTGCCAAACCTGATCGTAGAGGCCGGACAAGCGCAATTTTCCGATGTAAATCGCGTCGGCTTCCTGCAACAGGCGCACTTTTTCCGGCGTAATATCGCCGAGTATACGGATGCCCAGGCCGGGGCCGGGGAATGGGTGACGTTGCAGGATATTCTCCGGCACGCCGATGGTTTTGCCAACCCGCCGCACCTCGTCTTTAAACAGCATACGCAGCGGCTCCACGATTTTTAATTTCAGTTTTTCCGGCAATCCGCCCACGTTATGGTGGCTTTTGATGGTCACCGACGGTCCGTGTACGCTCACCGATTCGATGACATCGGGATAAATCGTTCCCTGACCCAGCCAATGGCAGTCGGGATGCGCCCGGGACTCTTCCTCAAAAATTTCGATAAATAGCCGGCCGATGATTTTGCGTTTTCCTTCCGGGTCGCTCACGCCCCGGAGACCGTCGTA
>CAUJEY010000227.1 GCA_963169325.1 Bacteroidota bacterium | reverse complement strand
ATTGAACACCTCCTCCATGGGGAGGAGGCTGCTGCCTTCCAGCACGGCCTTTTCCGGCCTGGCATCGGAGGGCAACAGAAATCCGGCCGGCCCCTGATCAAATTCACCGGCTTTGCCGTGGCCCGCGTAATAGAAGACGATACAATCGCCCGGGTTGATCTGTGGAAGTTCATTGGCATCCCGTATCCGCCGAAGCAGGTTTCGGATGGTTTCCCCATCCGCATTGTCGTGAATGATGATATCCTCCAACCCGCTATGGAGTGCTTCCGTATTCACGTCCGGGGCCACACCCAGCAGCAGTTCGACATGGTCGAATCCCTGCTCTTGTTTGAGAATGCGGGCCAGCGCTTTGGCATCGGGCACGGCGGAGATGAGATCGGCATTGATATCGGGGTAGTGATTGATGCCGATAACGAAGGCGTAACTTTTGGGAAAGCCGAGGAGTTGGTTTCGGTTGTTGACGGGGCGGGCGATTGGTTCGCTCATTCGGGCCATTTTAAAAGTAGAAAAAGGTGGTTGTTCCGCTGCGGGTTAGCGAATGTTGGGAAATCGTTGGAAGGAATACGTTCCACAACAATAGGGATTTGTAGGGTAAAGTTATAACCCGTCTTTAATTTTTTGATTCTTTCCCGAAAACCTTAAACCGGTAGATCAGCGCCACCTCAATAGCGCTCGTTGATTTGATAAAGTGTTCAAATTTAGCAAACGTCCGTTCGCTTTGGTAAAACCGTATATCCAACATAAATCTTCTATAGGCAAACGAAGAAGAGAACACCCAGCCGAGCTGTCCCACATTATACTCCGTGCCTTGGCTGCTCCAGAAATCAATACGTTTTTTACCAAGTTCAAGTTCAAAAAGATGATTGAAATGCCCCCCGAAGCCGACATGCCAGTTTTTGGTCAGGCACATATTTAAGGTCAGGGAATGAACCAATTGGTTGAATCGCATATCGGTGTAGCCGACAAACCCCATATCGAAGTATTTCACCGTTTTTTGGGTGTAGCCGGAAGTCGAGGAAACAAACAAGCGGTTGGTCAGGTGTTGGTCGATCCGGAGTCCGGCAAAGGGGCTTATTATGCCGAAACCCGGCTCGGTAGTGACGTTATAGATCGAGAATTTTTGGGTGTCGTATCCTTCAATATGGGCAAAATGTATGCCCAAGGCAGGACCGATATAAGTTTGTGCGGCAGCCGGGACTGCTATCAACAAGGGCAAAAGCAGGGTAAATATTTTTGAGCAGGGAGTCATGAGTTGGGATGTCCTGGAAAATGATGGACACATCAAGTCAAGACAGCAACCCCAACTATTAGGTTGGGCCCAATGCAAATTTAGGGCAATCTGGCCGCAATCATAAACCTGACAGGCTGATTAAATGTTACTTTTGCGAATTCTTGATCTACAATGGCTCAACCCACACCATCCACCGTCCACCGTCCACCGTCTACCGTAACGTTCCACGCCCGCCCCCAACCCTCCTTCAATAAAAACTTCAACCTCCTGATCCGCACCCTGCACGAACTGCGCACCAGCGGCTACGAAATATATATCTGTTCCGACAACCCCAAACAACTCGCCCGACTGCAGGCCATTTTTAAGGAACTAAAAGCCGATATCGAATGGTTTCCCGTAGAAACGGCCCTCTCCAACGGCTTTATCGACGAGGAACTGAAAATCGCCTGCCTCACCGACCACCAGATTTTCCAGCGCTTTCATGCGTTCAAATTGCGCACGGGCTTCACCAAAGAACAGGCCCTCAATGTGCGCCTGATCCGCGAACTTCAGCCCGGCGACTATGTGACCCACATCGACCACGGTATCGGAAAATATTCGGGACTGCAAAAAATCGAAATCGGCGGCCAGATGCAGGAGGCCGTGCGATTAGTGTACAAAAACAACGATATACTGTACGTCAGCATCCACTCGCTGCACAAAATTTCCAAGTACGTCGGCAAAGAAGGCGAGGCCCCCCAACTCTCTAAAATCGGCTCCGACGCCTGGAAACAACTCAAGGCCCGCACCAAGAAAAAAATCAAGGACATCGCGGCCGAACTGATCAAACTCTACGCCAAACGCCGCGCCGCGCCCGGCCATGCCTTTCCGCCCGACGGCTACCTGCAAAACGAGCTGGAAGCCTCCTTTATCTACGAAGACACGCCCGACCAGGTTACGTCCACCCAAGACGTGAAAGCCGACATGGAGAAAGCATACCCGATGGACCGCCTGATTTGCGGCGACGTGGGCTTTGGTAAAACCGAGGTGGCCATCCGCGCCGCTTTCAAGGCCGTGACCGACGGCAAACAGGTTGCCATACTGGTACCTACTACAATCCTCGCCCTGCAACACTGGAAAACCTTCAGCGAACGGCTCGCCGATTTTCCCGTAACCGTCGACTACGTAAACCGCTTCCGTTCCACAAAAGAAAAAACCGAGGTTTTTAAAAAACTGACCTCCGGTCAAATCGACATCGTCATCGGTACCCACGCCATGCTGAGCAAGGACGTTAAATTCAAAGATCTGGGCCTGCTGGTGGTGGATGAAGAACAAAAATTTGGCGTGGCCGCCAAAGAAAAACTGCGCGGGCTGCAAGTGAACGTCGATACCCTGACGCTCACGGCTACCCCCATTCCGCGAACGCTCCAGTTCAGCCTCATGGCCGCGCGCGACATGAGCATCCTGCGCACGCCGCCGCCGAACCGGCAGCCCATCCATACCGAAATCCGCGTCTTTGACGACGACCTGATTAAAGACGCTATTTATTACGAAATACACCGGGGCGGCCAGGTCTTCTTCGTCCACAACCGCGTGACCGACCTGCCCAAAATGGTTGAATTGCTGCGGCGGCTTTGTCCCGACGTCGACGTAGCCATGGCCCACGGCCAGATGGAATCCGACCACCTCGAAAAAGTACTGGTCGAGTTCATCGACCGCAAACACGATGTGCTGGTGTGTACCAACATCATAGAAACCGGCCTCGATATCCCCAATGCCAACACGATCATCATCAACCGCGCCGATATGTTCGGCCTATCCGACCTGCATCAGTTGCGTGGTCGCGTGGGCCGCTCCAACGTGAAAGCATTTTGTTATCTCTTTGCGCCGCCCATGAGCGTGCTCACGCAGGAAGCCCGGAAGCGACT
>CAUJEY010000226.1 GCA_963169325.1 Bacteroidota bacterium | reverse complement strand
TCCTGCGGCACTTCCACGTTTCCGAACTGCTTCATCCGCTTTTTCCCTTCTTTTTGTTTTTCCAGCAGTTTTCGCTTCCGCGAAATGTCGCCGCCGTAGCATTTGGCCGTCACGTCTTTGCGCAGGGCCGAAATCGTTTCGCGGGCAACCACCTTCTGACCGATAGCGGCCTGAATAGCGATTTGGAACTGGTGGCGGGATAGGAGCTGTTTGAGTTTTTCGCACATACGGCGTCCCATAAACTCGGCTTTGGAGCGGTGTACCAGGGCGCTGAGCGCGTCTACCTGTTCGCCGTTGAGTTTGATGTCGAGTTTAACCAGGTCCGTTTCGCGGTAATCGAGCACGTGGTAGTCGAAAGAGGCATAACCGCGGGTCATCGACTTCAGTTTGTCGTAAAAATCGAACACGATTTCGGCCAGCGGCATGTGGAAGGTCATCTCCAGGCGGGTAGGGGTAAGGTACATCTGCTTTTGAAGATTGCCGCGTTTGTCGAGGCAGAGGTTCATGATGTTGCCGATGTACTCCGGTTTGGTGATGATCTGGGCGAAGATATAGGGTTCTTCTACTGATTTCAGGTGGTTCGGGTCGGGCAGCTCGGAAGGCTGGCGCACCAGAAACCGGTTGTCTTTCATATCGGTGGCGTAGTAAGGTACGTTCGGCACCGTGGTGATAATATCCTGGTTGAACTCCCGTTGGAGGCGTTCCTGTACGATTTCGAGGTGCAGCATGCCGAGGAAGCCGCAGCGGAAGCCGAAGCCGAGGGCCATAGAGGTCTCCGGTTCGAACACCAGGGAGGCATCGTTGAGTTGCAGTTTTTCCAGCGAGTCGCGCAGGTCCTCAAAGTCGTCGTTGTCCAAAGGGTACAGACCGGCAAAAACCATGGGTTTTACCTCTTCAAAACCCCTGACCATACTTTCGCAGGGTCTGGCGACGTGCGTAATCGTGTCGCCGACTTTGATTTCGCGGCTGACTTTGATCCCGGTAATGACATATCCTACATTGCCGGCCTGGAGTTCGCCGGTGTCCTGTTGCCCCATTCGGAGGATACCGACTTCTTCGGCCACTACGTCTTTACCCGTAGCCATAAACCGGATTTTATCCCCCTTTTTCAGGGTTCCGTTCATGATACGCACGTAAGCGACCACCCCGCGGTAGGAGTTGAACATCGAGTCAAAAATCATCGTTTGCAGGGGCGCTTCGGGGTCGCCGCTGGGCGCCGGCACACGAGCCACCACGGCAGCCAGTATTTCTTCGATACCGATGCCGGTACGGCCCGAAGCGGAGATAATATCTTCCCGCTTGCAGCCGATGAGGTCTATAATTTGGTCTTGTACTTCCTCGATATTGGCGCTTTCCATATCCACCTTGTTCACAATCGGGATAATTTCCAGGCTGTGATCAACGGCGAGGTATAGATTACTAATCGTTTGGGCCTGAATACCTTGCGAAGCGTCTACCAACAACAGCGCGCCTTCGCAGGCGGCGATGGAGCGGCTCACTTCGTAGGAAAAGTCGACGTGCCCCGGAGTATCGATCAGGTTAAAAATGTATTCCTGCCCATCGGTATGGACATAACGCATTTGAATGGCATGGCTCTTGATCGTGATGCCGCGCTCGCGCTCCAGATCCATATTGTCGAGCGCCTGATCCTGCATATCCCGTTTGCTGATGGTGTGGGTATGTTCCAGCAGACGGTCAGCCAGGGTGCTTTTGCCGTGGTCGATATGCGCAATAATGCAAAAGTTGCGTATGTTCTTCATGTAATGATCGATCGATAAAGCGATACCGGCGAGGTAAGGTTTCGGCGCCGGATCGCCGGACTGATTTGCCGTTTAAATTTGGGCGCGCAAAGATATACCAAATTACCGGTTGAATATGATAATGGTAGGATATGGAATTGCCGCGATGTTACATTTTTTCAAGCGACCTGCCGTGCGAACCCGGCGAAGGGTTCTATTTTTGCTCGTCGGCATACGCCGCGGCGCCAATGATACCGGCATTGTTCAACAATTGGGCCGGCACGACCAGGGCTTGCGGACGGAGTAAATCCGAGTAAGTATCGAAAAACTTGCTCTCGCCGCCACCGAGAATAAACAAATCGGGCGAAAAAAGCCGTTCAAGGTGCTGCAGATATTCGTTGAAACGGGCCGCCCACTCCCGTCGGCTGATCTTCAACCGCTCACGGGCCCGGGAGGAGCAATACGCTTCCACCTCTTTGTTATTTTTCCAAAGTAAGTGCCCCAATTCGGTATTCGGCACCAGCATACCTTTATAAAACAAGGCCGTACCCAATCCGGTACCGATCGTAATGAGAAATACCAACCCTTGTTCATCGCGCCCGGCGCCGTATCGCATTTCGGCAATGCCGGCAGCGTCGGCATCATTGGTGGCCAGCACTTGTGTGCGACTGGCCTGGCCGAACACGCCTTCGATGTTTGTGCCGATCCAGGATTTGTCAATATTGGCAGCCGAATGGGCGATGCCGTTTTTGACGATGGCCGGAAAGCCGCAGCCAACCACACCTTTGTAGCTAAAAAAGTCGACAATTTCCGCAAAGGCGTCTGCCATAGCGGCCGGCGTGGACGGATCGGGCGTCGGTACCCGAAAACGTTCTCCTTGAAGTTTGCCTTTTTGAACATCAACCAGGGCCCCTTTAATACCGGAAGCGCCTACATCTATACCTAGAATTGTTTTCATAATTATGATAATAGGTTTCTGGTTAGAAGGTTCCTGGTTAGAGGGTTGGTTCCAACCAGAAACCTTCTAACCAGTAACTCTCTAACCTTTTTATTCTTCAGGAATAACATATTCAAGCACTTCATCTTCGCCTGTTTCGCTTTCAAGCGCTTTGCGTTTGCGGCGCTCCAACGAATTGGCGTGCATTTCCAGGTATTCATTTCGGTTTCGGACGATATCCGCAGCAAGGTAAATTGCCCGGATGAGCGAGGATTCATCGGCTTCTCCTTTGCCGGCAATATCGTAGGCGGTGCCGTGATCGGGCGACGTGCGCACAGAAGCAAGTCCGGCGGTGTAATTGATGCCTTCGCCGAAAGAAAGCGCCTTGAACGGCACCAAACCCTGGTCGTGATACATCGCCAGTACGGCATTGAATTTCTGAAACTGTCCGGAGCCGAAAAAACCGTCGGCCGGAAAAGGGCCGAAAGCGAGTACGCCTTTTTCCCGGGCCATTTCGATAGCCGGCCGAATGATGTCGTCGTCTTCGCTCCCGATGGCACCTTCATCACCGGCATGCGGGTTCAGGCCGAGCACGGCGATCGTGGGGCGATCCAGGTTAAAATCTATCTTGAGGGTTTCGGCCATGATGAGCAATTTGCGCAGCACCTTTTCGGTGGTCACGGCCGCGGCGACTTCCCGGATGGGCAAATGGTTGGTCACGACGCCGATCCGCAAGTTGTCGGACACCATCAGCATGAGCGAGTCTTTTGCGCCGAACTCATTGGTGATGTATTCGGTATGGCCGATAAACGGGAAGTCGGCCATTTGCATGGCTTTTTTGTTGATGGGTGCGGTGACTAAGGCTTCTATCTCGCCGTTTTTTAAATCCTTAACGGCGCGCTCGAGGGCGTCGAAAGCGCATTTGCCGCTGACATCGCTGGGTTTGCCGAGCGTGATGTTGACGTTGTCCTGCCAGCAATTGATCACATTAATACGATCCGGCAGGGCCTCTGAAGGCGATTGAATCGGGTAAAACTGAATATTTTCCTGGGTGATGATATTCTTGTGGTAGGCTACCACTTTAGTGCTGCCGTAAATAATAATGTTGTACGACGGGGCGGCATTTTTTATCGCCAGGGCTTTCAGGATGATTTCCAGCCCGATGCCGTTTATGTCGCCACAGGTAATTCCAATGGTAATATTGTTGTGCATGGTTATTGTTTAATGCTTGATTCAGGCGCTCCATCGTTTGAGAAAATCGAAGAGCAATCGAACGCCGACGCCGGTACCTTCTTTGGTCCGGTAGCCGTTGGCGTTGCGAAGATACGCAGGCCCGGCAATGTCAAGGTGTAACCAGGGATAATCTGCAAAATGTTCGAGAAATTTTCCGGCAGTGATCATGCCGGCGGCGCCGGAACCTATATTTTTCAGGTCCGCAATATTACTTTTCAGTTCGTC
>CAUJEY010000225.1 GCA_963169325.1 Bacteroidota bacterium | reverse complement strand
ACCGTGACGGATGCGTTGGGTTGCTCCCATTCCGAGAGTGTGACGGTGAATCCAGTACTGAAGATAACCAGTAGTAGCGTGTGCGCCGGTAGCTCGAGCGGTACGGCATCGGCCGAATTGGCGGGTGGCACGGCGCCGGTCAGTTATACCTGGAACACCGGCCAAACAGGGCCCACCCTGAGCAACTTAGGCAGCGGCATCTATTTAGTCACCGCTACTGATGCCAATGGTTGCAGCGTTTCGGGCTCCGCATGGGTCGGTATTCTTAGACTGGATGTATTCGACTATTCTCAAGCTTGTTATGTCGGTAATAATGGCATCGGCCACTGTCTGGTCAATAACGACAATATATCGGCGTGTTTGTGGGACAATGGCGTTACGGACAATTGGAACCCCAGTCTCAGCCCGGGCATGCACAGCGTAACCGTCACCACTACTTCGGGTTGTCCCCTTACCGGAAGCGTCACGATCGCGCCGCCGATAGCGCCGCCAATGGAGATCAATTATACGGTCAGCCAGGCCGATTGTGCAAACGGTATCGGCGGCGCCCTGAATATATCGATTACCGGCGGCGCACAACCCTATAATTTTTATGCCACAAACTATGATGGTTTTAGCAGCAACAGTATTTCCAGTTTGCAAAATTTGCAAAGCGGAAAATACTCCCTCCGGGTTTCTTCCACAGTTGGGGGAAGTTATTGCTACGCCGATAATTCGGCCATTGTGCCGGATGCCGGCGGATTTGAACCCACTCTGATGATCGAAGCCCCGGACTGTGTCACCGGCTTTAGCGAGGCTGCCATACTGAATGTGACTATGCCCGGCGTTCAATACGACTGGAGTATGGGGGCCACCACGCCGGATGTGTATAACCTTACTTCGGGGTGTTATACCGTCACGGTGACCGGAGCCGGGTCTTGTATAAAATACTTTGACTTTTGTATATTCGAAGATTCCAGCCGGGTGAATAAAGATTGTTATGGATTGGTATCCGGTAAGTTGGTCAATGATTTGGATGTTCCGGGATGCAACGGAACTACGGGTATTCCGTTTCAAATGATCCGTACGCTCCCGTCCGGGGCATTCAACTTTACCGACAAAAACGGCCTGTACCAGGTAAACATGCCGGCCGGCACTTTCGATATTAAACCGGCCAGTTATGACCCTGCCGACATTGCCTGTCCGCCCAATGGTTTTTACACCGTCAATATCACGGCGGGAACCATGGTTTCAGACATGGATTTTCACTTCTTCAACACCAACCCCACCGATCACCGCGTACGGCAAAGGGCGCTTCGCACGGCACAGCCGGGCTATCCTTACTCCCTGCGTTTCGAGGTGTGCAACGATGGCAACAGCGCCACGAACGGTTCGGTGGATATTGAATACGGCAATTTCCTGGGCAACATGAACCCCGTTTCCTTTATGCAACACCCGGGCGCCTTTTCTTTCGTCTCCGAAACAGCCGGCATCCCGGATAACAGCACCAGCTATAGTTTTCCGGGCGTGGCGCCCGGTAGTTGCGCGTTGATTCAGGCTGATTTCGTTACGCCGGCTACAACGCCGGTCAATACGGAATTTATTACCCGCGCAACCGTGACGCCCCCCAGCGGCGACCCAACGCCGGATAATAACAGCTCCACGCTGTTCAATACCGTGATGGGTTCTTTTGATCCGAACAGTGTGTATGCCTTTCCGGCGCGCAATGGCAATCCGCGCGACGGCGGCGACATTTTGCGCAACGTCGACCGTGAAATCACCTATCAGGTCTTTTTTCAAAACACCGGAAACGCGCCGGCCAACTTAGTCATCGTGCGGGATACCCTCGATCCCAGGTTAAATGTTTCCACTATCCGGAATATTTCGGCCTCGCACGACATGAAAGTTTCGCTGGAAGGCCAAAACAACGTACTGGTATTCACCTTCCCGAATATCAATCTGCCGGATTCAACCAGCGATTATGCCAACAGTATCGGTTCTATTCAATACGAAATAGACCTTCAGCCCGGGCTTTCGGTGGGTACGGAAGTTGCCAAACAAGCCGCTATCTATTTTGATTTCAATAGTCCGGTCATCACGAACAACAATGTGTTGAGGATTATCAATACCAATTCCGAGACATCGCCGGGTATCAACAAGAATGCCGTGGTAACCTTTCCCAATCCAGCCGATCAATACTTCGGTTTTTATGCGGACACCGTGGGGGTATTGTCGGTGTTCAATGCGTTGGGCGCGCTGGTATCCGAACAAAAAATTGACACCGGTTTACAGCGGGTCACGACGACGGATTTCCCTTCGGGCATTTATCTGATCCGCCTGGATGCGGGCGGTAATGTCCGGAACGGGAAAGTGGTAGTGAGCCATTAGTTGCGGTGGAAATTGCTGCCGGGTTGGCGGCGCGGGGTATAAAAGGTTAAGCAGTATTAAAAAAAGCGCTAACTTTTCGCCGAAATACACCTCGCGTCGCCGATTAAGTCCCCAACTACACTACTGGACATTTTTTAACACATAGGCACATAGGGCACATAGTTTTTTGATTTTCAAAGGTTTAAAATCTATGTGACCTATGTGCCTATGTGTTAAAATTAAAATATCCACTAGTGTGGTCCCCGACAACAAGGAATCCACAAACTAAAACTGATTTGCCATGAAGTTCTTAACGGAATACAGAGACCCGGAAATCGCAAGGCAATATTTGGAGGAAATAAAAAAGGTGGTTACCCGCCCGTGGACCATTATGGAGGTGTGCGGCGGTCAAACGCATGGGCTGGTAAAAAATGGCATACTGAACATGTTGCCCAAAGAAATCAACATGGTGCATGGGCCGGGTTGCCCGGTTTGTGTCACACCGTTAAATCTGATCGATAAAGCGGTGTATCTGGCGGAAGAAAAGGGCGTAATTCTGTGTTCTTACGGGGATATGTTGCGCGTGCCCGGTTCTGTAAAGAGCCTGTTGGAGTCGAAAGCAAACGGCGCGGATGTTCGTATTTTATATTCCCCGCTGGAAGCGGTTAAAATAGCCCAGCAAAACCCCGAAAAACAGGTCGTTTTTTTTGCCGTGGGTTTTGAAACCACCGCTCCTGCCAATGCCTTGTCCGTTGTGCATGCACAGCGGCTCGGGCTGACCAACTATTCCATTCTGGCGTCCCATGTGCTGGTGCCGCCGGCTATAGAGGCGGTGATGTCGGACGAGGAGAGCCATATACAGGCGTTTCTCGCTGCGGGGCATGTGTGTGCGATAATGGGCACGCGGGAGTATTATCCGTTGGTAGAAAAGTTCAGGGTGCCGATGGTTGTCACCGGTTTTGAGCCGATAGATTTATTACAGGGCATATTAATGGCCGTCCGGCAGTTGGAAAATGGGGAAGCCAAAGTAGAGAACCAATATTCCCGGATGGTCAAAGAGGAGGGCAACCCGATCGCGCAGGAAACGATCTTTGAAGTATTTGAAGTGGCCGACAGGATGTGGAGGGGTATAGATGTGATTCCGATGAGCGGATATGAAGTGAAAGAGAAATATGCGGCGTTCGATGCCAGAAAAAAATTCAACGTCAATATTCCTGAAGCGCCGGAAAACGCGGAATGTATTGCCGGCGCCATCATGAAGGGTATAAAAAAGCCGTACGATTGTCCCAATTTCGGCACCAAGTGCAAGCCCGAGAATCCGCTCGGCGCGCCGATGGTCAGTTCGGAAGGCGCTTGTGCGGCGTATTTTCATTTTTCAGGGATTATGCATCAGGCGGAAGAACAGGTTGTATGAATACTATTGATATATAGTCATAGTCTGATCATCATAGATAAAACTGCCGCCCTTGGAAGTTTGACTGGCTACGACTCGTTCGCCGATGAAACGAAGTATATCTGCCCGTTGTTCGAGGGGTAATTGGGTCACCGCTTCCCAATGTTGCTCCGAAGGAATGCCGATCAGGGCGAGTGCGTTTCCACCGGCAAATTCCCACCACATATCGAAACTGGTCAGGTTGTTTTCAAACCGGATCGTGCCGCCCCTGCCTTCCGAAAAAAAGTGCAGCTGCGGGTTGTTGTCCAATTTGATGTGATGCTGATCCGGTTGGGGGCCATGGTATTTTTTCAGGCGTTCAACCAATCCGGCAATTTGTTGTACAAAGGATTTTTTCACGTTTAGCCAATGGCAAATTTCGTTAACAGGTCTTCCGGCTTCGAGGTGCATACGGACCAGATCGCGTAGCAACTCCAGCCGGGTAAATTCAATTAATTCCGTCCGGCGTTGTTCAAAATAATCCGCCGCTATTTTTTCGCCTTCCCGCTCGGCTTTTTTGCGCACTTCCCGGGCCGCATCCAGCTCTTTTGCCACGACTTTACGTTCCTTTTCCAGCAATGCCGCTGTTTTGTCCACACCTTTTAAGGCGTCTTTCATAGCCTTTTCAAGCGCTTTGGCAAAGTCTTTTTGCTGCTGTTCTATCGTTTTGGTTGGATCTGTGTGTGGCATTATTTGATTTTATTTTTTTTCACCACGGAGACACGGAGACACGGAGAATAAAACTCCGTGCCTCCGTGGTGAAAAATTTGTCGCGGGTTCCAAGGATTACCTGAGCAAAGTTAGCAACCATTTTTATTCAGAAATAACTATATTACCCCGCAAACCACTTTACCACACATGAGATTTCTCCTTTTGCTTCCGGTATTTTTCTTTTTTCATTGCGCAACCAAATCGGCTATGCCACACGAAGACCTGAAAATACACGCCTTTCGCCTGAAACCCGGACAGGATTTGAAAACTGCCATCGAAATTTATGCAGAAACTGA
>CAUJEY010000224.1 GCA_963169325.1 Bacteroidota bacterium | reverse complement strand
GCGGGGTCCCGGAAGCCGATGTACGCATCGAAACCAGCGATAACCTTACCATTAAAAAAGACCGCAACTTGTATTATACCGTTCGGGCCAGTTCACCGGGGGAGGGAAGCATTACTGTTTCGGGCGGCAACCTGAAGCCGGCCACCTTCAGGTACCGCGTAAAACGTTTCCCCGATACGGTGCCTCGCCTGGGTGCACGTTACAGGTCGGGTACAATCGGCAACGGCGAATTCAAGGCGCAGGGTGGTATTGCCGCCGTCATCGAAAGTTTTGATATCTGTGGCAATTGCGAAATGGTCAGTTACAACGTGGTACACCTGCGCAATGGCCAGCTCCTGACCGAAATCACCAATAAGGGCGCCCGATATGAAACTGCAGTACAGCCTATCATCAATGCCGCCCGGCCGGGAGATACTTACATTTTTGAAGAACTTAGGTTCAGGTGCCCGGGGGATAGTGTTGCCCGGGCGTTGGAGAGTTTGACATTTGTGATCAAATAAGCGATACCTTCGCTCAACAAAGTGCCCCCGAGGAGGTGATTCCCATCGCTTATAAAATTACACACCATGTTTTTCCCTGTTATTTTGATTATTGCCCTCATTCTGGCATCCGGTCTGCGCATCGCACAGGAATATCAGCGCGCCATCGTCTTTCGTTTGGGTCGGTACACGGGGCTCAAAGGGCCGGGGCTTTACTGGCTCATTCCGGTGATCGAACGCCAGCAAAAAGTGGATATCCGCACCCGGACAGTCGACCTGGAGCGGCAGGAAACCATCACCAAAGACAGCGTGACGATTAAGGTAAATGCAGTGCTGTGGTTCAAGATCAGCGATCCGGAAAAAGCCATACTCAACGTGGCCAACTACAATCAGGCCGTCTATCAGTTTTCCGTCACTGCGCTGCGCAACATCATCGGCCAACACTTGCTGGACGAGGTACTAAAAGAACGGGAACAAATCAACCATACCCTGCAACAGATGGTAGACACGGCGACCGACCCCTGGGGCATCAAAATTGAAATGGTGGAAATGAAAGACGTGGAAATACCGGAGTCCATGCAGCGGGCAATGGCCCGGGAAGCGGAGGCCATCCGGGAGAAACGCGCCCGGATCATCAAGGCGGAGGCGGAGTTGGAATCCTCGCAAAAACTCTCCCAAGGCGCCGAAGAAATTGCTAAAAATCCGATTGCGCTCGAACTTCGGCGTATGCAAATGTTGTCTGAAATTGGGATAGATAACAATACGACCACGGTTATTCTGATTCCTTCGGAATTTACGACTGCGGCGAAGGCGTATAGTGATGGGTTGGTAAAAAAATTACAATAAATCCCCTACCCCGCCCTTACCACCACATCCGCAAAAGTCACCGTCCGCCGGCCGTTGCTCGTTTTTTTGACTAAAAACCGGTAGGCTTCAAACACCTCGTCTTTACCACTATGCGTAAAGATCAGCACACGTTCGCCATCGGTGCGGATTTCGATCAGGCCGAACTGGGTGCGGTCAAATCCGGCAAAAAAGGCGGGTTCGCCATCGGAAGGGCCGGCGGCTTCGCCGGTGAAGAGGGCTTCGAGTTCCTGTTTGGTGAAGGATGTCTTGGTGTGATTTTTAAAGAATTTTTTGAGTCCGTCGCGGGTGTAGCAGGCGTCGCGGTATTCGAAGAAGGCGGTCAGTTCGGTGCAGAAGACCAGGCCGGTATCATTGCGGGAGGCTGCACCGAGCGCGTTCATCAGCGTGGAACGGGGATGGATATATTCTTTGCGGGCACTTTCGTCGCCGGAAGAAATCAGGGAAACCACCGGGCGCACCTTGCGCAGAAATGCGAGATCGAAATCGGCTGAGCCGTGATGGGGTGTTTTGAGAATCTCCGCCTCCAGGTCGCGTTGAGTCAAGCGGGCTTCCAGGCGCGCCATAGACTCTTTGTTCAAATCGCCGGTAAAGAGGAAGCGTACATTGCCGTAGTTGAGCCTGAAGGCGACGGAATGTCCGTTGATGGTATGGCTGGCCGAGAGGCTGCCACTGTCCTCCTGTTCGAGTTCGTGCAGCAGGGCGGTCTTCGGCGGTTCTTTCAGAAACCGGAGTCCACCTACCGGCTGCCCGCCGGGCGGGGTCACGCGCTCCACTTCGGGGCCGTGTAATTCTATCTTAATGCCGTCTTCCTGTAGAAAATCGAACAATTGAGCGGGGTTTTTATCCAGGCCTGCGCGGCGCATTTCGACAGGGCCGTGTTGTTGGCTCCAGTGGTCGATGGTGCTGATCCAGGTCTTGAAGGGCAGATTGCGGGCTGCTACCGGCGATTGCCGGATGTCTTCGTAAAGCGTGGTAATGAAGGTTTTCCCTTGGGCGTCTTCTACCGTAGCGCCCAATTGTGCGCGTTCGGCCAGGTTGCCGGGGCCTTTGACGATGCCGTTGTGCAGTATCCTTTTGGGGTGAATAAATACCCGTTTATGCTGCCGCGAACCGGTCAGGGTTTCCGATTTCCGGATTTCGGTGAGGCCCGCGAAATGATCGGCGTCGCCGTGGGTGACGATGATGGCCTCCACGGGCAAGGGATTTTCGCGGGTCGTCAGGCGAGCGCGGAAACGAGCGGCCAGGTGCCTGGCAAACAATTGGTTGTCGCCGCCATCGATCAGGATAATCTTGCCGGAGGGTGTTTCCAGTACCATGCCGTCGCCCTGCTGCACATCGATCATACTGGCTTTGAGGATTGCTGTGGCCCTTACCGGCACTTCACCTTTGACGAAGCCGCTGATCGCCTCGCCGGCTTGTGTGGCGCGCGCGGGGGCGATGATTTTGGTCCAGCCGTTTTGAATGGATTCGATGACGACCTCGTCGCCGAAGTACAGGTGAAAAGCCGTACGCTCGCTATTCGGTTGGCTGCGGACACGGACGAAGTCAGCGTCAACGAATTTTTTGTCGGCCATGGTAGATCTGTTTTTAAGTAAATTATCGCCTACAAAAATAAAAGATAATTATTCTTTAAAAAACTTTTTATTTTAAATAAATTGTTTTATAATTGCAGGCCAAAATATAACAACCTGTGCCAAACGACTACGACAAAATACTCCGGGAAAACTTGGATGCGCTGCTGCCTTTTATTGCCCGTAAGCTACTGGGGCTCGATTTATCGCGTACTGAAACACTGAAAGATAAAATCCAGGTTACGCTGGAACGTGAAGGCGATCATTTCAAGAAAGTGTTGCACGACGACCCTTCGCTTGACTATGGCTTGCATTGGGAATTTCAGACCAATGACGAGGACATGCGTTGGCGTAACCTGCTTTACTACGCGCTTTTTTTTCAGAAATACAGAATACCGCTGAAACAAATCGTTTTATACCTGGGTAGCAACTCCCCAAAACATATCCGACAAAACGTATTGGAAATCATGGGATTACGTTTAGAATTTCAGGTTGTCAACCTGCATGAAGTTCCGAAGGAAATTTTTTTGTATTCTGAAGTACCAGAAGAAGTGGTCTTATCAATACTATGCGACTTTGGAGTTGACCGTCCGGAGCAGGTTATCCGCATAATACTACAGAACCTGATGAAAATCGTTGATCGGGTTCCAAAGTTAAAACGTTATCAACAGCAGTTGCATGTCCTGTCCAGACTCCGTAAATTGCACCCGATTTCATTAAAAGAAATTCAAGCCATGCCGATTCATTACGATATTGAAACAGATGAATTATACCTTGCCGGTATTGAGAAAGGTATTGAGAAAGGTATCGAAAAAGGTATTGAGAAAGGTATCGAAAAAGGTATTGAGAAAGGTATCGAAAAAGGTATCGAAAAAGGTATTGACCAAGGCGTAGCGCTGCATCAGCACGAAACCGTCGTCCGCATGCTCAAAACCAATCGGTTTTCGGAGGAAGAAATCGCCGAATTTGCCGGTGTCGATGTCGATTACGTACGCCGGGTAAAAACGGAATTGAACATGTTCCAATAGGTCGTTCCCCTTTTCTGCCGGGGCGTTTTCCCATTGCTCATAAATTCCCCTTCTTTAATTCACCAAAAGCATAGTCCACCGCCCGCGCCGTAAGCGCCATATAGTAGATCGAAGGACTTTGTACGCCGGTACTGGTCATGCAGGCGCCGTCGGTCACGAATACGTTTTTGCAGGCGTGCATTTGGTTCCATTGATTCAGTACGGAGGTTTTAGGATCGGCGCCCATCCGGCAGCCGCCCATTTCGTGGATATCCAGCCCCGGGGGCCAGTTGCGGTCGTAGGGGCGTATGTTTTTCGCGCCGGCAGCTTCCATGATTTCGGCGCCCTGGGTCAAAAAATCCTGCATCATCGCCACATCGTTGTCGTCGTAATCGACCGAGGTAACCAGTAGCGGAATGCCCCATTGGTCTTTTTCCGTGTCGCTGAGATACACGCGATTGGAGGCTTTCAAGATAGTTTCGCCCTGCATATAAATGTAAGCGTGCCAGTCGCCGGCTTCCGTCAGGGCGTCTTTATAATCTGCGCCGATTTGAACGGGGCGTTCCGGCGCCTCGCTCCGGTTGCGGTAAGCGCCCATAAAAGCCATATAGCCGCCCACGAAATTGGTGTCCTGTTTTTTCAGGTTGCGGAAATTGGCCAGCATACACTCGGAGGGGTTGTTGCCGTAGTAGTATGTATCTTCAAAACCCTCGATGTCCGCATCGATGACGCCGCGGTAGTTGTGAAAACCCACGTACCGGCCCAGGGCGCCACTGTCGTTGCCCAGTCCGGCGGGAAAACGTTTGCTGATGGAGTTGAGCAGAATGAGCGTACTGTTGAGTGCGGAGGCGTTTACAAAAATGATTTTGGCGAAATAATCGGTCGTTTCTTTAGTCAGGGCATCCACCACGCGCACGCCGACGGCCTTTGCCTTTTGTTCGTCGTAAATAATGGAATGCGCCACCGAGTGCGGCCGCACGGTCAGGTTACCGGTTTTGGCGGCCCAGGGTAAGGTGCTGGAGTTGCTGCTGAAATAAGCGCCCCAAGGGCACCCGCGCATACACTTGTTGCGGGCTTGGCACTTACCCCGGCCTTGTTGGGTATGGATGTCGTTGGGTTGCGTGATATGCGCCCAGCGGCCCTGTACCATAAACCGGTCCTTGTAGCGCGCATTCACCTTCGTTTTCATGGACAACTCCACACAGTTGAAATCGAAGGGCGGTAAAAAATCGCCGTCGGGCATCGATTCGATGCCGTCTTTATTTCCGCAAACACCAGCAAAACGCTCGACGTGGGTGTACCAGGGCGCCACGTCTTCGTAACGAATCGGCCATTCCGCACCGTACCCCAGGCGGGCCGGGGCCGTAAATTCGTAGGGGCTCCAGCGCGGACAAGCGCGACCCCAGATCAGCGATTTGCCGCCCACCTGATAGCCGCGTACCCAGTTAAAATCTTTCTCCCGGATGTAGGGATGGTCTTTGTCTTTGATGAAAAAATGCGCCGTGTCTTCCCCATAGCCGGCGGCCTGACTGATTAAGGGATTTTCTTTTATGGTTTGCGCCGTCGGTCGCAGCCGGTGCGGGAACTCCCAGGCTTTCATCATGGCGGTCGGGTAATCTTTGACGTGCTCCACTTGCCGCCCGCGTTCCAGCACCAGCGTTTTCAGTCCCTTGTCGCATAATTCTTTGGCAGCCCAGCCGCCGCTGATGCCGCTGCCGATGACGATAGCGTCGAAGGTATTTTGGGCAGTTCCGCCGGAAGGGATATAAATAGCAGAGGTAGGATCAAACGCCATGTTCGTTTCTTTTAAAAGCGAAAGATGGCTAAAAAAACCAAAACAGCCGCTGACTTTTCAACGGCTGTTTCGGATGGATCGGAAAACTTATTTTTTTATTAGAATCACTAACAATTTGGTGCCCAACTTGCGCTATTCAATAAATGTTTTCCCTCCCCGGGCTTGAATCCATGCATTGGTTTTCTGCTTTTCTGCTGCGGGTAAGCTCCTTGCCAAGTTTTCTAACTGGCCTCCCAATTCAGATACTTGTTCTACCAATCCATTTCTATACGACGTAATCCATTTTCCAATCTCAGAATTCAACTGTTTTGAAGTAGCAGATGAGAAGTCACGGCCTGAAAGATATGCCTGAAGGTCAACTAAGTTACCTTCATTAAGGGTGATGCGAGTCGTCCCCGGTCCTTTGCAACCACAGTTCGATGTAAAAGCGCCACAGTTACAAGTGGGTAAATTAGGCGGGCAGCAAAGGCCGGAAGAACAGGAAGAAAACAAACCGGAACAAGTACAATCCGGGCAGTTCCCCCCGCCACCGCCGGCTTTTTCCTGGGCTAAAAGGAAATTCGTAAATAAAACGCTGAAAACGAGGACAAAAATTTGCTTTTTCATTGCTAAGTATTTATATGTTTAAACCTACTTGACTTTTTAAGGCGGAGTCAGTTCAGTGCTTTGCCCGCCGTCGGATAATCCAATTCTTATTTCGAATGCATTCTTCCCAATAATCACAACAAGAGCCGGAAGTGACAAATTCTATCCCGTTATTTCCAGAATTTTATATTTTGTAAAAACCCTGCTCTAAACATGTCACACGCCCCCACTTTTTGGATTTAGCCTATACCTTCGCAGCGCAGCACCCGACAGAGGCTTCTTTTCGGCTGTAAAAACACGATAATCGTATGTTGACAATAACCAAGGGCAACCGGAATTTTGGACTTACCGAGGAACAATTCGACGGGCTGGTGAGCGATCTCCGGCTGGGCGACGAAACCCTGTTTGAGACCATCTTTCTCCGGCAGTTCGGCGCCTGCATGGATTGGCTGAAAAAAAAGTATAAAGTGCCCCACGAGGACGCTTACGACTGCGTCATGTGGGCCATGTTGCGTATGCGGCAATGCCTGCTGGAAAACAAAGTGACTTATGGAAACTTAGAATCGTATATGCTACGGATGGCTGCCAATAATTTCCTGAAAAAACAATCGCGCAGCCGCGAAATTCCGACAGAACACCTGCCGGAATCTATTGCTGAAGAGGAGCCTGTATTCGACGATGAAATGCTGCGTATGCTGGATACGGCCTGGACGAAACTGGGCGAAAAATGCCAACTCTTACTCAAGGGATTCTATTACGACAAACTTGAACTTAAACACCTGAGCGCACTCTTAGGCGATACTTCGGAAGCCAATACCCGAAAACGCAAGGAACGTTGCCTCGGTGGACTGCGAAAGTTGTTTTTTGAATCCCACTAATCAATTACTGTAATGAAGTACCAACATTTACTTGAAAAACACAATAATGGCTCCCTGAGCGACGCCGACTGGGAACAACTGGCGGAAAAAATGATGCAGGCACAATTCGACCAGCAAAAAAAGACCGACTGGGAAAACTTGCTGGCCCAAAAGGGCATAACCCGGACCCCACAGGTCGCGCAAACCGTTTTCCTTTGGCGCGCGCTGGCAGCGGCGCTGCTACTAGTGGCCGCAGCAACAGCCTGGTTCCTTTGGGGGCCGCACGCTACGTCGCCCGCACAACGCCTGGCGGCCAACTACCTCGAACAGCCGTTCCTGCTGGACCAGGGAACCACCCGCGGCGAAAAGGCAACGGATATCAACCGGGGCCGGGCACTCGAAGCATTCAACAACCGCCAGTACGAAAAAGCCCTGCAATACCTCCAACGGGTGGAAGCCGGAGCGCAAGCCAAAGCGCCGGATTTTTTCCAAATGGGGCTCTGCCTGATGTACCAGTCCAAGCCGGACTACCGCGCTGCACTGAACGCCTTTGCGGCGGCCCGGCAATCCGATCCGGAGGTGTATGCCGACGAAATCAATTGGTTCTCCGGCCTGTGTTTTTTACTGCTGCACGAGAATAAAAATGCAGAAGTCGCACTCCAACAGGTAACAGACAGCCCCAGCAGCCGCAACCGGGAAGCCGCGGAAAAACTATTGCAAGCCTTGAAAAAATAGAAACTACCGCATGAAACGCCGGTACAGTAAAAACAACAACCCCGATACCGCCAGCCCTAAGGCCAACAAGCGGCCCCAATGCCAATGCCCGTCAGAAAAATAACTTTCCGGCAACCCTTCCATTTCCCCGACCGGAACAAAACCCGCCCAGTAAACCGGTTTGGCATACTCCGGCGACACCATTTGCAAATACCGGAGTTTTGCCAACCGGAGTGCCTCATCCTTGTTTTTTCCCGCCTTCAGTTCCCGGTAAAACGCGACCATCAATTCGGAAGAAGACCGGTCCGACACATTCCAGAGGCTCATCACCATACTGGGGCATCCGGCAAAAGCGAAGGCCCGGGCCAGGCTCATCACACCCTCACCCCGCTTCCAAGCGCCTGTGCCTGACTGGCAGGCGCTCAATATGGCCAGGCCCGCCGTCAGTTGAAGGTTGTACAGATCGGAGGCATACACAAAAGGATCCTCCTGCGCCACCGATTGGGTAAACAGCAGCCGCGACCGCAGCGGACTTTTCTCATCCACAAAGCCGTGCATCGCAAGGTGCAGGATGCCGTACCGCTCCGCATTTTTGAGAAAATTTTCCCGGGTTGCCTGTTGATTGAGCCAGGTGGCCCCGCCTAAAATGCCCGCTATGGCTAATATTTCATCATCGGCATAAGGCAACTTGCCGTTGTTGCGCAGGGCAACCCCGGTATTCTCTTGTTGCATATCCGGCCATTCGATAGCCGACAAAGTATTGTCGTCGTATTCCGTACCAAAACCGCCCCACCCTTTCGAGCCCCGCCGAACGGGATTTGATTTGCCCGAAAACCGGTAACTCACCGATTTTTCCTGCAACAGGAAAGGAACATCGCGATCGACCCATCGCCCGTCGTAGTCCCGGGTGAGCAATAATTCGAAAGACAGATAGTGTAACGGACCATCGGGGACGATAAACAGACGCGGCTTGTCGGTCACGGTCAGTGGCTTTTCCAGCAGCCATTTATACAACCGGTGGCCGGTCTGCAAAAACAAACGGCCGGCAATGGCCGACGAGTCGGCAGCAAACTGCCAGTCGCCGGCGGCCCGGCGAAATGCTGCGGCAGTTGTCAAAAAATCCGTTGGCAGCGGCTGTTCCTGCACCCAAAACGTGTCCGTTGTTAATAGAAAAGTGTATATGCTGCTATCGCCCAGAAAGTATTCCAAAAGGGCGGCATCGGCAGGTATTTGTTGCCGCACCTCATCCGGCGATACGGACGCGCGAAAACCGGACAGCGCCGCGCTGTATGCCGGATAGTTTTCTCCCAACTGTCTTTCCAGGTCTTCCCGTTGCCGGCGGGCATAAAATAGACTGTCTTTCCAATGAGATTCGTCCGAACCGGTCAAATTTTGTTCAAAAAAGGCAATCTGCTCGTGGCATTTCCGCTCCTGCTCCAAAAGGGCAACCGGTACGCCGGCA
Organism: Bacteroidota bacterium; assembly: GCA_963169325.1. GTDB lineage: Bacteria > Bacteroidota > Bacteroidia > Chitinophagales > Saprospiraceae > M3007. Next base: position 3,756 of record CAUJEY010000224.1, on the reverse strand, counting down.
ATACGTTTCACCTCTTTTTTGTACAGGGCTTCTCCCAATACTGCGGCTTTAGTTTGTTCGGAAATGGCAAACGCCCGCGCGGCATGTTGCCGGTCGCCGGTATTCCGGTACAACGCAAAAGCGGAGCGCAGGGCGGCTTCACAGGCGCTTTGCGCAAAATCGTTCATGGCAAACTTGGACCGGTCGTCGCCATAGCGCAATTTGATTTTATGCAAATACGCTAAAGCCTGCTCCGCACAGGCAAGCGAGCGTTCGAGATCGCCCGTTTGGTTGCTTTGGCGGAAACGATGTTCATACACGCGGGCTTTGGCGAGCAATGCTTCCATGATCCACAAACTGGTGGTTGTCAATTCGTCTGTTGTGGGGTTTTGATCGGTCGTTGCCGGAGAAAAAAGCGGCAACAAATCGTCCATGGTTTGATTAAAAGCACGGAGGGCCGGGTCATATTCATTTTTTGCCAATAAAGCATGTCCCCTGAATGCGTATATTTTGACACATTCCGGGTGGCCGGCGCCATAACCGGAGACGGCATTCGGCAAAGCCTGATCGTAATTGTACAATGCCTTGTCGTATTCCCGGCGCTCAAAATACACGCGCCCCAACTGGTGCAACGCATCCGATTTTTCGGCACTACCTTCCGCAAAACGCAGGGAAGCACGTGCGGTTTCGAGCGCTTTATTTGTGTTTTTTTCTATTTCCAAATAGGCTTTGGAGAGCAACATCAGGGTTTCGGAGTTGTCCGGATCGAGTGCCAGCGCCTGCTGGTACGCCGCGATGGCCCGCGTCGGTTCGGCGGTGCGCCATACGTTGGCGAGATTGGCGGTAATAGCCGCCATCAGGACCGTATCCTGTTGGGATTTTGCCAGCGCGAGGGCCTTTTCGTGGTAGATCAGGGCCCGGTAGTCGTCGCCGCGATCCCAGAACAACATGGCCGCGCTACCATATAACCGGGTCTGAAATGCGGAGTCGGTGGTTTGCGCAGCTAAAGGGAATGCTTTTTCATAATAAGCAATTGCCTGATCGTATTCCCCGAGACTGTGATGCATGAACCCCGTTCGGCCCCATATCGTGGATTTTGCCTTTGCGGGGACACCCTTTTCGGCAGACAGCCGTTTTTCGGCCACGCCAAACCGGACTATCATATCGCGGTAAAAGGTATCGGAGCCCAGGAAACGCGCGCACATATAAGCTTCCTCATAGGAGGCCGCCCAGGCAAGCCAATCGGGAGTTTGTTGAAAAATGCGCGCGGCCTCTAAGGCTTTCATCGCCGCTTCCGGGTATTTTTCTGCTTTTTTTAATTGCTTGGCCTGCTCCAAAACATCAAAACCCGGGCCAATGGCCCGGGTTTCCTGCTGGGGAGGCTGCACTTGTTGCCCCATAAAAACAACCGTTGACATTAAAAGCAGCAGTGTATGTGGCAATGCCCTCCACCATGTTTTCATAATCTGTTTTTCAAAATTTTATAAACCGCCGTTTGGGCGCCCTGAATAAAATGTACTAAATAAACTCCTTCGGGCAAACGGCTGGTTTCCAGTTCCTGACGGAATATTTCGCCGGAATTTACCGGCCAGGACTTTTCTATCCATTGTTTGCCGGTCAGATCGCTGACCACCAGGGTGAGCGGCTGATTTTCAGCGGCAACCGGGGCTTCTATGGTCAAGCGATCGGAGAAAAGGGTGGGGTAACACCTCGGAGCAAATATTGTTGCATCTGCGCCCCCGGTCGAACGGGATTCGGTGGGGACTTCAGTTAAGTCGCAATACTTTTCCTCTTCACAATCCTTTGCTTCCCTGGTGTGTTTAACTCTGTTTGTTTCTATCGGCGCCAACGCCTCTTCGTGCGCAAAAAACGTTATTTCCGAAACGGTATAAAAATCCGGCCCTTCAGGAATACAATCCTTTGGCTGTATTAAAAATTTGATCCAGCCGGTGGTTTCCTGTAAATCCTCAACAGGGGGCGCCTGCTCAACTCCCGGCAAATTGATTCCGGGCAATTTAAAAATCAGGGAATTGTCGGTAAAAGTAGTAATCATAGTGCCGGTAAAATTATCCGAGGTTTCGATGCCTGCGACGGTCGAATAATCCAGAATATCCGAATTTATGTTTACTTCCACCATAATATCTTCAGCCACACCTTTGCCTACGTTTTGAAAATCTACCCGAAATCCCAGCCATTGGGGCAGGGTCATCTTTTTACATATTCCATCCTCGAAAGCGGTTAAGGCATTGGGGTCGTGCGGCCATGTTCTTGTCGGAAGTCGTAAATTGGTAGACCATACCGCCATAGGACGGTTATCAAATAAGGTCGCGCTAAACACCTTTTCACCCAGCTGCGGGCTCACGTTTTTCACGACTAAATAAACATTAAATTCGTTGTTCGGGGCGTTTGCTTTTATTTCAATCTCTACTATTGGGCTGTTAGGAGTTATTTTTACTTCGTCCACATACGTATTGGCCACCTCGTCTCCAACGCCGCATTTCTTCCCTACAATTGCCGTCACTGCCTGTAACGAACCAGGCAAATTAACCGTAACTTTTTCCGGGGAGACTCCGGCGGGAACTTTTATCGTGACCGCAAGCAAAAGCCAGGGTACGCTGGGAGAGATGAAAGACGGCGACGTCGTATTATCGGTCAAAACGTCGGCCGGACTGGTAAACGGCATCCAGCTGGACGACAAGCGAACAGGTTGCGCGGCCGACAAACCCAAAACTGGCGGTTGGCAATCGTTGCATTGCTGTATTGGCGGTTCGCCCGACGCGACATGCGCAAACAACAAAGGCCCGTTTTTCCGGGCAACATATCCGACAACACTGGGCGGCAAGGTTGATGATCCGGGGAAACTCCGGGAGACAGCAGCGCCGGATCCTGTGCCAATAGTACTGGCAGATTGTTGTCCTACCTTGTGATACCCATCCGAGAACCGGTAAAACACGCGATCATCTGGCCCTAAATTAGTGGTAGTAAAGGTGTGTTCAGGGCCATTGACAGTAACCAAAATTTCTGGTGTTTGGCTTTGGACTACGGCGGTCATTAATACCAGCGCAAATGCCGGAAGTCCCCATTTGGGCATTCTCGCGGAAATAAAATTCTTCATGTGTTATTAAATTTGTAGTGATTCATTTGGCATAATCCCCAAAAACGTTCCATGTGACATGTTTTCCGATTTTTTTTCTCCCTTTTTTCGAAATCTACCTGAAACTTGTTACAAACAAAGCCGGTCGGTGGGGATCTGCACGGCAATACCATGGAGATGGGGCCAATTTCAATGATGGTTTCTTTTGAAAGACAAAGAAAATTATTTATTTCCAACAACCAGGAGCCATCCCGGGCTTTGTTTTACATGTTGACTTCTGACAGACTTTTACATTTTGACTTTTACATTTTGACTTTAAATAAAAAAGCCCCCCTCCACCTGTGGAGAGAGGCCATCCCAAAAACCGATTTTAAAGTATGTTAAAATCGATTCCCAGTCTTATAAGTTTTGAGTTTCGAGTTTTGAGTTGCACAAGTAACTCAAAACTCAAAACTCAAAACTCAAAACTTTACTTCGTCTGAATCATCTTCTTCGTCGCGCTGTCCGTAGCTGTTTCCAGTTTGTAGTACAGTACGCCTGTTGTGTTCAGCACCGAACGGTCGATCGTAACGGCATTGTAGCCGCCCGTGAAGTCGCCCGTTTGGGTGAAGATCATCCGGCCCGATTCGTCGAAGATCGTCAGCGTAGCTTCCGATGCCTGCGGCAGGTAGAAACCAATCTGT
>CAUJEY010000223.1 GCA_963169325.1 Bacteroidota bacterium | reverse complement strand
GCGAAGATACGCAGGCCCGGCAATGTCAAGGTGTAACCAGGGATAATCTGCAAAATGTTCGAGAAATTTTCCGGCAGTGATCATGCCGGCGGCGCCGGAACCTATATTTTTCAGGTCCGCAATATTACTTTTCAGTTCGTCACCGTATTCTTTCCAGAGCGGCAATTCCACCAAACGTTCGTAGGTGTTCCAGCCGCTGGCTTCCAGCGCGCCTTTTACCGCTTGCGGTGCGGTACCCATATAGCAGATGGCCTGGTTGCCCAGGGCCCGCACGGCGGCGCCAGTGAGGGTAGCCAGGTCGAGCTCGAGTTCGGGGTCGTATTTTTTTGCGTAATGCATCGCGTCGGCAAGGATCAAGCGGCCTTCAGCATCGGTATTGACCACTTCTACGGTCGTGCCGGAGTACATGCGGATCACATCGCCCGGCGACAAAGCACGGTCGCCGATTTTATTATCGGTGGCCGGAATAAGTCCGATGATATGCAGTGGCAACCCTACCTCCGCTACGACGGACATGATACCGATCACGGCTGCTGCACCGGCCATATCGCATTTCATGTGGTCCATGCCCTCGGTCGGTTTCAGGCTGAGGCCGCCGGTATCGTACACCACGCCTTTACCAATCAGAACGATCGGTTTGGCATTGCGGGCATTTTCCGGGCGCCATTCGAGTATACAGAACTGTGGCGGCACATCGCTGGCCTGGTTGACGGCCAGCAGGCCACCCATTTTTATGCTTTGTAGTTGATCTTTTTCCAGCACTTCCACATCGAATCCATACACGCGACCGGCTTCCCGCGCCGCATCGGCCAATTTCACGGCATCGAAATGCGAATGGGGCTCGTTCACCAGGTTACGCGTCAGGTACACCGCCTTTACCAATGCGTTTAGTTCGGCAATGCCCGCGTGTGGCGCTTCGTTGTGCGCCCAATTCAAACGCGTCAGCGTATTTGCCTTTTTTCCCGGTTCGGTAAAATAGGAAAGAAACTGGTAGTTGCCCAACATCACACCCTCCAAAAAAGCCAGGGCCAGGGCATCGGGGACAAAACTGCGCAGGGTGGCGGATTCCGTTTTGTAGTGGTGCAATTCTCGCAACAGTGCGTTACCGTTCAGCCGGGTCTCTTCCAGGCGGATCCGTTCGTCTTTTTCGGCGGTGGGCAGGAGTCGTACATGTACGCTGCGCTCAGCCTGTGGGAAGAAGAAGGAATTGACCCCCTTGTCGGCCGCCTGGCGCAAGTAGCTCATTTCAGACGGCTGCAGCATGGCCGCCAATTCGTCCAACGTCGCTTTTTCAGCGAGAATTATTGTGTTATCATTGGGATGGCCGACCGGAATGGCCGCCAGTTGAAGATATTGCACAGAAGAGATTCAGTTAATGGAAAAAAATCGGAACATGAGGGCAAAGGCAGGATTTTCAAGTCAAAATTCGCGATTTTGATCAGGGCCGGCAAAGGTAGATCAATTTGGGCGCATTCCGGTATAAGGACGCACAAAATGGGGGCCAAAAACGATTTTGCAGTGGCTTTTTGTGTGATTTTTTTGAAAATTGGGAGGAGAGAAGATACGTTAAATAAAAGTCAAGGTTGTAAACTGTTGTCCCAGTACCGCTTCCGGGGCTGCGCCCAGCCACCGTTCCAACAACGTTGCATACACTTGCCGAAAGTCTACCGAAAATTTCAGGTCGCCCTCGTCCAGGTCAGTCAGGTCGGGCATTGGGTTGAGCAGGCCTTTTTCGCGCAAGCCGCCACCGAGGAAAAACAGCTGGTTGGCGGTGCCGTGATCGGTTCCCCCGCTGGCGTTTTGGGCCACGCGGCGGCCGAACTCGGAGAAGGTAACGATCAGTACATCGTTCCAGCGGCCCTGATTTTTCAGGTCGGCGGAAAAGGCAGCGAGGGCGCCGTCGATCTCGGCAAACAGGCGTTTTTGCTGTCCTTCCTGGTTGACATGGGTATCAAAACTCCCTAACGAGAGGTAATACACCGATGTTTCGGCATCGCCGAGGATAAGCGACGCCACGGTTTTTAATTGTTTACCCAGGCCGGTGGCCGGGTAGTTTGCCGTACTGGGTTTTACGCGAATTTTTTCGAACAGGTAATCTGCCGAGTGTATCGTTTCCGCCATGGTTTTGTAGAGATAACCTAGGGGCGAGCCGTCGTGTGCGTGGCTGCCTTGCGCAGCAAGATAGTCGGTAAAATAAGGGCTGTGCGCCGTGCTGAACAATTGTCGCGGATCTTGTGTGGCCAGGCCTTTTTGCCGTTCGCCTTTGAGCGCGAGACTTAACGTATCGTCGATTTCGATCATAGGCGCCATACATTGCCGGCCATTTTCTGCGCCTGCACATTGCGCGTCCAGATACCGCCCGAGCCAGCCGGTCTGCCAGTATTCATTGGCCGGACTGGCGCTGTGCCAGATATCCATACTACGGAAATGCGAGCGATCGGGGTTGGGGTAGCCGACATTGTGCAGCACAGACAGTTCGCCGCCGTCGTACAAACTTTTAAATACTTTCAACGCAGGGTGCAGGCCGGCATCATCGGTCAGCCGAAGCGTTTCGTTGCGCGCCAGGGCGATACGCGGGCGCTCGCGGTAGTACACGTCGTTGCGTGTGGGCACCACGGTATTCAATCCGTCATTGCCGCCGCTCAGCTGTAGCACGACGAGAATTTTACCATTTGGCGTCAAGCTACCGGGCTGTGCATACGTTTGTAAAAAACGGGGCATCCAAAGCGAGGCGGTGGCCAGGGAGGCAGTTTTGAGAAAATTACGGCGTTTAATTAGCATTCTCTTATTGTTGAGCGGGCTGTATGGTATCTGGTTAGTGGGTTGCCGGAATTCCTCTGGCCGGTAACCTTCCAACCGATGTTAGCATAATTGATATTCCGGCGTGGCCATCAACTGAATGGCGGCCGTTTTTATAAATTGTTCTTTGTTGCTTTGATCGGTATGGTTTTGCAGCACTTGTTGAGGCAAATTGGCGACAGGGGTTTGCCAGAGATAGCGGGCTGTTTTGTCCAGCATTTCCGTTTCAGCAATTGCTGAAAAAATATCGGTGAGCGGCTGCCAGTTCACTCCGGCGGCGAGGCGTTTCTGCAACCGCCCCGATCGCATTTGGCCCATTATTTGGTCGTCATCGTCTTTGGGATTGAGTTCAAGCGCGTCCTGGGCGGCGACGATATGGGGCAGGCGCAGACGCAGCATAAGCGAAGTGCTGTCGATCCAGTTGCGGCCACCGGGCCAACCGGCTACATTGGGCGGATAAAACAGCACCTGTCCGAGGGCTTTTTGTAAGAGTAGCTGCCCCCCGGGGTCTTCGAACGTCATGGGGAGGGTACGACGGATACCGGCCCAGAGTTCAACGGGCGATTTGATCCTGCAGCCGATGTTTTCCATGTTGAAGAACCAGTCGGCGGTAAAAATGGCATCCAGCAGGGACATGATGTCGTATCCACTATCGAAAAAGCGGTCGCCCAGCCGGCGAAGCCGTTCTTCCGGCAAGGTTTCTTCGCACACTAAAAACCGGTAAAGTTTCCGGGTGATGAAATAGGCTGTCTGGCGATGTTCGAGCAGGATATTCAGCATGTCGTCGCCATCGAATACGCCGGATTTTCCGAGCACAGTTTTGACGCCGGCATCGTGGAAGAATTTCCGGAAAACAAACTCGCCATCGAGTTTGAAGCCCCAGCCGGTAAAAGCGCGGGCGGCTTCCTTAATATCGGTCTCGGTATAGTGACCCCGGCCCAACGTAAAGAGTTCCATCACTTCGCGGGCGAAGTTTTCGTTGGGGTGTTGTTTTTTATTTTGCTGGCTGTTGAGGAAGGCCAGCATTGCCGCACTTTTCGACACAGCCCGCAACAGATCGCCGAAATTACCCAGCGCGTGGGTGCGCACGATGTGCAACAGTTGCTGCTGGTACAGTATATTGAGGTTCCTGCTCGCAAAATGGCCGTGCCAGAACAAGGCCATTTTTTCGCGCAGCTGGGCGTTGGTTTGCACCATTTCATCCAGCCAACGCAGATTCAGGCTTTGCAGATCTTCGCGACTTTGCTGTTTGAGCTGTTTTTTCTGCTCTTTGCTCAATTCGTTTTTGCGCTCCATTTTACCTAATTCATCCAACCCCATCAACAGGCCGCGCACGGCGTTGTCAACGAGGTCGAAATAATCGGGCGGGGCAACGGCATTTGCTTTGAGTTTGGGCCACCAGGCGGATTCATCGAGCCGTTCCCACTGTGGCCATGACGCTGCCTCGGGGCCGAAGCCGGCGCGCCAGAGCAGGTGCTGTAGTTTGAGTTGTTTGGACATGAGTTTGCGGAAAGTGTCGTTTTGTTGTTGGGTGTGGGAGAAACGAATACAAGACACCATCCCCTACCGGAGGTTTAATGGTTAACGGGAAATTAAGCATCGTGTCATTAACCGGATTTTATCCCCCGAAACTTCCCGCGGATTACTGCCTGAATAGATCTCCCCTCCAATTTCGTTTCCAGCCACGAAATAATATCCAGGTACAGGAACGGTCGCCGCTCGAACCGGTCTTTTTGAAGCGGAACCAAACGGGCATGCAGTAGCCGGAACTCCTCAAGCAGATCGCCCGGACGCATATTGGGCGTACGGCGCAGGAAGGTAAATATTTCGCGCTGCACCTGTTGCAGGTCTTCGATGTGCAGCAGAAAGCGATACACCGATCGGATCTGGTATTCCACCAGTATTTCGTTGCCCAGTTCATAGTGGGCAATCAGGTTGAGTATCCGGGCAAAACACTGTATGTCGGCGCGGTAATCTATCACCTTCTGGTTGATTATCTTATTGAGATATTCTATCGCGTTGGCATAATCGTCGTTGCCAAAATACAGGCAGGCAATTCGATAATAGAATACCATAATGCGGTGGGCATCCCAGTTGTAGGCATTGGTTTCGATACATTGCACCAATTCGGGAATAAGCGCCACACCTTCCGAAAAAGTGCCCTCCAGGTAATGCCGGTTGATCCGGTGCAGGTACAAATACAGGTGGTACAGGCCCTCCACGTTCTTGTTCTGAGAATAACCGGTCTCTTCCGGAAAGCGCTCCAACGCGGCTAAATTTTCTATAAAGCGCACATAGCTGAGGCTGTGAAACAGTGCGCTCAACAGATTGTGCAATCCTTTCAGGTACAAGGGCGCATACACCGTTTTCATGGCCGGCTCCTGTCCGAAGAGGTCGACCCAACGCTGGGCATGACGGAAACAGGGGGCAAATTCCTGGCAGATATGATACAGCCACACGTGCGATTGGCAGTAGTACACCCGGCCCATAAAGTCTAACTCCTCAAAGCGGGTTTTCAGCAACCGGCTTTTGAAAAATGTCTGAACCTCCTGATAATCCGCCCGGTTGCGAATAAAGCCGCGTTTGAGGTACAAGCCGTACATCTGCAGCGCGAGGTTGGAGAACTGGCTTGTTTGCGCCAAACGATCGTTCAGCCGGAGGGTCTGTTCCGACAATTCCTCGGCGCGCCCTTCCAGGCTCCGGGTAATATACTGCCCTTCTATCAATTTCTCAAAATCGAGCGCCTCTATGGCCAGGCCGATAAACTGACAGGCCAGCGCCCGCTCTTTGGCCCGCGCAAGCCAGTCGAGGCTTTGCCGGTATAGCCCTTTGTCGTATAGTGCCCGGGCGTAATCGATCATCTCCCGCACCTGTATGTCTTCGTTCCGGTTTTTACTGAGCAGGCGCAGGCTGGTGAGAATCTGGCGCAGTAGGTGGGCTTTCAAATTGGCCAGCTGCGGTTTTTTTAAGGCGGGAATTTTTTTCAGCAACGCCGCCTCGTCGTGGGTGGCTTTTTTATCCAAAAAATCAAAAACCTGCAAAAACAGCAATTCTTCCGAAGCCTGGTTGCGGGTGGCAAACAGCCGGAAATGGCGTTTTTCCGCACTGGTCATCGAGCGGATCAGTTGAATA
>CAUJEY010000222.1 GCA_963169325.1 Bacteroidota bacterium | reverse complement strand
CGACGGGTTTTATATGGCGCTGTTGGGTAAGGGGGAATGAGTTTTGTTGGGTGTGTGGCGTGAAAATTTTATAAAATTTTCACGCCACACACCCAACAAAACTCATTCCCCCTTACCCAACAGCGCCATATAAAACCCGTCGAAGCCGTTGTCTTGTGGTAAAATTTTTCTTTCTTCTATTAGTTTAAATTTTTTCCCGGCTTCAGAAGCGAGGAATATTTGAATTTGGTGTTCATTTTCCGAAGGCAAGATACTGCATGTCGCGTACACCATGCGGCCACCGTCCTTGACGATGGGGCTGTACGACTGCAAGATTTCCTGCTGGGTGGCGCGCAATTTTTCGATAAAATCCGGTTGAAGTTTCCATTTGCTGTCGGGGTTCCGGCGCAATACGCCGAGTCCGCTACAGGGCACATCGAGCAGGAGCCGGTCGGCGCTGTCGTACAGGCGTTTAATGGCTTTTCGGTTTTCAATCGGCCGGGTTTCGATGTTGGAGGCGCCGGCCCGGCGGGCGCGCAGGCGCAGTTCGTCCAGTTTCCAGGCTAAGGTATCGAGCGCCACAAGTTGACCTTTGCTTTGCATCAGAGCAGCCAGATGCAGTGTTTTACCGCCGCCGCCGGCGCAGGCGTCTACCACGCGCATACCCGGTTCGGGGGCAAGCAAGTGGGCGACTAACTGGCTGCTGAAATCCTGCACCTCGAAAAGCCCGTTTTTGAAAGCCTGGGTTTGAAAAACATTTTGCCGGCGTTCCAATACCAGCGCGTCGCCGTCGCCTTCGGGCGCTGTTTCAAAACCTTCTTTTTGAAGGGCTTTTTGCAACTCGGCCCGGGTTGTTTTCAGCCGGTTGGTTCGGAGTACCACCCTGGCCGGCTGGTTTAGCGAATGCAGGGTGTCGTCCCATTTTGCGCCAAGTTCTGTGGCGCCGAGTTGGTCCAGCCAGTCGGGTATACTTTCGCGCAAGGCGCGGTTAGTGGCGAGTGCCGCGGCTTTTTCCCGAATTTCTTTAAAATCCAGTCCTTCGAATTCCACCCATTCCGGCAAATCGACTGCTCCGTTCACCACAAAATGGATGGCGCAAATTTTCCAGAAATCGTCCTCCGTTTGCGGCGTACGCCCCAGTATTTCGGCGTACAAGCGGTAATATCGCACGATTTGGTAGGTCGTTTCAGCGATAAATGCCCGGTCGCGGCTACCGGCTTTGGGGTTTTGTTTTAAGGTATATTCGATCACTTTATCCGCGTAGCGGCCTTCGTGGAAGATCGTAAATAAAGCCTGCGCAACATAGCGCATTTGCAAGGGGTGTAATTTTGTAAAGACCAGTTCCCGCATTCCATTTTATTTTTTACGCACCGTGCCAAACGCCGTGAGCAATTTGGCATAAAGGCGTTCGTGTTCCGATTTTGGATACTGAGCATTCAGCACCAGCGAAACGTCCTGAAACGGCCGGGCAAACATCAGTGAATATATGATTTCCGTATCCGCACCGCCCACAGGTGCGAACTCCAGCAAGATCAATAGCCCTTTCACGCCATTGATTTCCACCGGCGATTTTTCCAGCACAACCTGGCCTTCTTCCGTGGTAATGGCGCCAAGATCCTGCTCCATTTTGGCATACGACACCGGTGTAGCCATACAAATTGCTTTGGCCGCAGTAGCGGGTTCTTCCCAGCCCTCCTCGTCCGACATCGGCTCGAAAGAACTATCCGGTGCATCCATCACAAATTTCCATTCAAACACTTCTGCCATTTTTTCATCGGTTTGCGCCGTTAAAGAAACCAATGGAAGTGTCGCCAGGGTAAGTCCAAAAAGGTATGTGGCAAAACAGTGCGTCATATCGTTTGACAAAATTGAATTAAACAGCAAAGGTAGTGATCCCGGGGCGATTTTGCATTATTCGCCGGGTTGCGGAAAGTCTAATGCCGTCAACTTAGCGCGCTTGGCTTAATACTACTTTGCGACGTTAAATCAGATGGCTCACTGCGTTCGCCATGACAGATCAATAATATTAAACTTTCCGCCGGATTTCTCCCTACGGTCGAAATTCATACAAGCGCCCGGGGTAAAAATTTCGACCGTAGGGAGAAATCCGGCGGAAAATTACCCTTCGCGAGCTGTCATGTCGACTGAAAGGAGACATCTGATTTTAACGTGCCAAAGTAGTATTAACTTGGCGGCAAAAATTGTTACGGCAATGAAAATACGTCGAGCCTTCCTGGAAATTGATTCGCCACAAGGGCCGAAAACCTATGATCTGAACGTCGACCGGGTCAATTCATTTGATGAATTATATGTAGATTTTCACCTGACCCTTGAATATGGCGGCGAGCGCTACACGGTGTTTTTACATCCCAAACAAGACCTGGTGGTGAAACGGCTGGACATTCAATTCGAGCTGGTCGCACAGCCTGATACCCGGTTTTTTGCCAATGGGTATCAGTCCTGGAGCGAAAGCCGGCTGTTGCCGGTACATGGCGATATACCGCGCTTGCGGCGCCTGGCAAAACCGTTTATGGGGCATTACGGGGATGAGTATATCGGCGGAATCCCGAGAAAAAAGGGTTGCCTGCATTCCTGGACATACACCTATCTGACAGACCATTCAGACCAGGTACGCTTTTGGGGCTCCACCAATGAAAGCACCGGATTTACCTTATTTCTTTATGACCAACCCAATGGCATATTCACCGCTCGCAAAGACCTGGAAAACCTGGCATTGACGCACTCGTTTCCGGCACTGGAGTTTTGGACGGGGCAGGGGAGCGAGACTTCCATGTTCGACGCCTGGTTTACTGCTGTGGGGCGAATTTTCAATTCGCCTAATACGAGTGATTTTAATTCGCCCAATACGAGCGATTTTAATTCGCCCGCAACAAACGAGCGAATTAAAAATTCGCTCTACAACAACACACTCAACTGGACCAGCTGGTACCGATATTTCAACCAAATCACCGAAGCAATTATCGAAAACAATCTCGAATCCGTGGCCGCCAGCGGCTTGCCATTCCGGTATTTCCAGATCGACGATGGCTGGCAAACGGCCGTGGGAGACTGGCGTTCTACAAAACCGGAATTTCCCGGCGGAATGGGGCAATTGGCGCGAAAAATTCGTGAAAAAGGACTTGAGCCCGGACTTTGGCTGGCGCCGTTTGTGGCCTCGGCAACATCGCAACTGGCGAAGCGTAACCCGGAATGGTTGCTGAAAGGGCCGGGCGGCCGGCCGTTGCGGGTGGGCTGGAATCCGTTGTGGGGTGGTTGGTATTATGCTTTAAATTTTTATCACCCGGGTGTGCAGGACTATCTCAGCGGTGTTTTTCATATTGTACTGGAGCAATGGGGCTATGCCCTGGTCAAGCTGGATTTCCTTTTTGCCGCTTGCCTGATTCCTCCGAGGGGTAAAACCCGGGGGCAGGTAATGCACGATGCCATGGAATTTTTACGCCGGCAGGTGGGGAATCGAAAAATGCTGGTTTGTGGGGTTCCGCTGGGGGCTGCGCTCGGCGTGGCCGATTTTTGCCGCATCGGCGGCGATGTACATCTGAGATGGGAGCATCGGGCGCTGGCATTCTTGCGACACCGGGAACGGGTGAGCACACTGGCATCGCTGCGCGCTACCCTGGGGCGTTGGCAACTGAACGGCCGGGGTTTTCTCAACGACCCCGATGTGTTCATCCTGCGCGAACACCGCCAACACCTTTCCCGGGAGCAACAAAATACGCTGCTGACCATCAATGTCCTGCTGGGAGGCCTCTTGTTTACTTCCGATGATGTGCACGCCTACACCCCGGAGCAACGCGCCGAGTTGGACGATTTGCTGGCCTGGCACGGTAGTCGCGTCATTAGCGTAAACGAATTAGAAAAGGAGGTGTATCAAATTGATTTTGAACAAGATGGGCGGGCGTATTCGGCTTTTTGCAACCTCACACAGCGACGGGTACAAACCGGCAGAATCGAACTTTTACCTTACGAGACGATTGTTCTGTAGGACGGTCTAATTCCAACTGATATTTTCCGGCATGTCAGACAGGATTTCGTACACATCGCCTTTGTTATACATCACCTGCCGCCACAGCCGGTTGGGTTTAAACTTAAAAATATAATTGGCATCCATATCGGCGGCAACCCAGGAGCCGTATTCCAGTTCCTCCCTCAGCTGCCCCGACGACCAGCCGGAATAGCCGACAAAAAAGCGGATATTATCGGGTAGTATAAGCCCTTGGGTAATCAGAAACTTCAGTTTTTCAAAATCGCCGCCCCACCAAACGCCATCGGAAATCTTTACACTTTCATCCAGCAGATCGCCTACATTATGTACATAGTGCAAGGTGTCGGTTTGAACCGGCCCGCCGTAAAACACGTCTGCTTCAAATTTTGGAAAATCGGACATCAGGTCGTTAATGCCCATGTCGATATTTTTGTTCAAGATAAACCCGATGGTGCCCTGATCGTGGTGTTCGCATAACAAAACCACGGCCCGCCGAAAATACGGGTCGAGCATAAAAGGTTCAGCCACAAGTATTTGACCGCTATTTACTTTTGTGTTTGTTGCCATGTCGTTTCGCACTTTACTTTCACAGACGAAAGTAGGGAAGAATTCGGGTTTGGCGCAAGTGGGATAACGAGAAAATTGGTTAGAGGGTTTCTGGTTTGAGGGTTAGAGGGCTATCGATTACCCACAAATCCGCATATTGATCCATCAGATGTCTCCCTTCGGTCGACATGACAATCTGTTGATAGTCAAATTTATACCCAGATTTCTCGCTGCGCTCGAAATTACCCGGATACGTCTGGCATTCCTAACGCAGAGAGGCCATGTGTTCCCGTGTTAATTTCGAGCGCAGCGAGAAATCTGTATAAACAGTTCATATTCAATTGTTTGTCATGTCGAGTGCAGCGAGACATCTGCTAAAAAATGTTGGATTTGTGGGTAATCAATACCCCTCTAACCTTCAAACCAGAAACCTTCAAACCCTCTAACCCTCAAACCCATTGTAACCTCCAATTACAACGCATTCGTAACCGCATCCCGGTTAATTTTACGAATCAAACCGCGCAGCACGCCGCCGCTGCCGCCTACTTCGATGAATTCCGTAATTCCGTCAGCCAGCATATTTTCAATGGTTTGGGTCCAGCGAACGGGGGCGGTGAGTTGGGCGATCAGGTTTTGGCGGATCGCTGCCGGGTCGGTTACCGGTTGTGCATGTACGTTTTGGTACACGGGGCAGGAGGGAGTATTAAACAGGGTGGCGTCGATGGCGCGGGCGAGTTCATCCTGGGCCGGTTGCATGAGCGGCGAATGAAAGGCCCCGCCAACGGCCAGCACCACGACGCGCCGGGCGCCGGCCTCTTGCAACTTCACAACAGCCGTTTCGATACCATTTTTGGAGCCGGAAATAACCAACTGCCCGGGGGAGTTATAGTTGGCCGGTACCACGATTTCATCGGTTATGCCGGCACAAATTTGCTCTACCAGGGCGTCTTCCATGCCAAGCGCAGCGGCCATGGTGCTTTCCGTCATTTCGCAAGCTTTTTGCATGGCGAAGGCGCGCTGACTGACCAGCCGTAAAGCGTCGGCAAAGGACAAAGCACCGGCAGCGGCCAGGGCAGAAAACTCGCCCAATGAGTGTCCGGCTACCGCATCAGGCTGGAAGGAGTCGCCGGCAACTTTTGCCCGGATGATACTTTCCAGGAAGACGGCGGGTTGTGTCACCTTGGTTTGGGTCAAATCTTCTTTTGTGCCGGAGAACATCACATCCGTGATGCGCCAGCCAAGAATTTCATTGGCTTGTTCAAACAGTTCCCGCGCTTGCGGGTTTGAATCATACAGGTCCTTGCCCATACCTTCAAATTGCGAGCCTTGTCCGGGGAAAACGTATGCCTTTTTCATAGGTAAGCAGCGTTAAAATAAGAGCGAATAAAGCGGAAAAATCAAAATTCAGAGAAACATTTGCCGGAGTGCCTGCCAGAGGTTGCCTTTTCGGGTCTTGTCCGGTTCCAAAACGGAAAGGGCATCGGCAAATAAAAAGGTGGCGCCGTAAAAAATTTGCGGCTGATAGGGTGTCATTTCGGCGACGATGCCCAATTGAACTGCCGAAAGGCCGAAAACCAAAATATAACCGGCGTGTTTGTGTTTTATAGCCGGCAAAACGGATATCGATTCGCCGGCGGGTACTTCAGCAAACAACGTGTCTTTCTCCAAATCAAGCCGGGCTGCCGCTAAAATTTTGGCCAAAAAATCCCGGTTGCCCGGAAACCCGGGTTCAGCCGCTGCAACAACCAGAATTTGTTGGGCAAACCCGCCGGAAACAAAGTCCAGCACCGAGCGTTCCGGGACCCGGAAAATCAAATCTTTTTCAGAAAACATGATGCGCAAAGGTAATCCGGATCAACGGATTTTTTAATAATCAAAAAACTGAAAAAAAGTATTTTTGTCAAAATATATGATGGTTGGGGAATAATAATTTGGCGAAGCGGGAAAATATTTTTGATTTTAGAATAAAATTTTTAGAAAGTTCCTTAACTTTGCAGCCTCACAGCAACGAATTTCGTTGCCCAAACTCCTGTAACATGGCGGAAAAATATCCAATTTCAGTGACCCCTGCCAAACAGTCCAGGCTTTCTTCCGTAGACTTTAACAACATTCCTTTTGGCAAGGTGGTTTCCGACCACATGTTTGTTGTTGATTATGACGGCGAGCAATGGGTCAATCCCCGGATTCAACCATTTAAAAAATTTGAAATTTCGCCGGCCAACCTGGCGCTGCATTACGGCCAAAGTATTTTTGAAGGCATGAAAGCCACAAAACGCGATGGAGAACCGGTGCTGTTTCGGGCCGACATGCATGCACGCCGGTTTAACGTTTCGGCAGAACGGATGTGCATGCCGCAGATTCCGGAGGCGCTGTTTTTGCAGGCGCTGAAGATGTTGATAGATTTGGATCGCGATTGGGTTCCGGAAAAAGAAGATTACGCCTTATATATCCGTCCACTCATGTTTGCTACCGACGAATATTTCGGCGTGCATGCATCTGAAAAATATCAATTCCTCATTTTTACCGGCCCGGTGGGCCCATATTACCCAAAACCCGTTAAACTATGGGTAGAGGAGGTTTTTACCCGCGCTGCACAAGGCGGTGCTGGTGAGGCCAAATGCGCCGGAAACTATGGCGCTGCCCTTCTGCCGACCCAACGCGCCCAAAAGGCCGGTTATGACCAGGTGATGTGGATGGACGCCGTGGAGAAAAAATACGTACAGGAAGTGGGTACCATGAACTTGTTTTTTGTGATGGACGGTAAAATCATTACCCCCGCCACTACCGGTACGATTTTGCGAGGAGTTACCCGCGATACATTTCTGACTTTATTGAAAGACTGGGGTTATACGGTGGAAGATCGCCTCCTCAGTATTGCTGAAATTGCCGATGCATACTGGCGCGGCACCCTGCAGGAATGTTTTGGCGCAGGCACCGCCGCCGTTGTGAGCCATGTGAGCGAAATTACCTGGCGCGACCGCAAATTGGAATTGCCTCCGGTGGACGAACAACATCGGCCGGTGGGAACGCGTTTGAAAAAATACATTAACCGCTTGCGTATGGGACTGGAGAGAGACGACTACGATTGGCTCGAATCTTGTGAAGATTCCGGCGTGTGGAATCTGGTGGGCGAAACAGCCGGCGCAACGGCAACCGTTTGATTAGAAACCTGTATTGATAAGGCCTCAAGACTTTTGGCGTTCGACTAACCATCGAGCGCCATTTTTTATTGATTGGAGGATTTGTATAACGCATTTCAAATCCTCCAATCCTTCCAATCAATCCAATTAAAAGAGATGCTTGCCAAACAAAAACAACCAGCCGAACGCCAACACCGCGGTAGCGATGACTACGCCCCGCATGGAAAGATCCCAACGGCGCTGGCGAAAAATATTAAGCGGTATCAAGTTGAGGGCTATCGCCACAATCGCGAGCGTACGTTCCCGGAAATTCGGTGAAAAACCGGTGCCGCTTGCCACACCTTTTATTTCCAGCAACGAAAATACCTGATAGAGCAGCACGTAACCCAAAAGCGGTAAAAAAGCGCCGAAGATTAAGCCCACCCAGATTTCATTTCGATTCAACATGTGTTTTTTTGTTTAGTGTTTCAAGTAAGCGCCTGCTCCTAATTGTTCTATACCCTGCATGCTTTTCAAAGCGGCATAGTGCGTTAAATCGTGCATAGACGGCACCACAGAAATATAGCCGTGCTCCAGCGCCCAAACATCGGTGTCTTCGGCGAGGTCTTTATTCACAAATTTTCCGGTAAGCCAGTAATAAGGCTGATTGCTCGGGTCGCGGGCCTCTAAAAATTCTTCCACCCATCGCGCATCGGCCTGGCGACATAACCGCAACCCGCGAATATCGCCATCGGGGATGTTCGGGATATTAACATTCAGTAATTTACTTTCGTGGAACGGGTTGTCCAATGCATACTGCATCAAGGCCTTTATCCAAGGTTTGCCCGGCTCAAAATTGGCTTCAAAACTGTAGTCAAGCAAGGAGAATCCAATGCTTTTGATTCCCTCTAAGGAGGCTTCCATCGCGGCCGAAAGGGTGCCGGAGTAAATGATGTTGATAGAAGCGTTGCTGCCATGATTGATACCGGAAACACACAGGTCGATTTGTCTGTCTTTCAGTACGATATGTTTCGCCAGTTTCACACAATCAACCGGCGTTCCGGAACACTCCCAAGCCTCGATGTCGGGAAAAACCTTTACGTGTTTCAGCCGGATTGGGTCGTGTATCGTAATCGCATGGCCTTTTCCGCTTTGCGGTGAATCGGGTGCTACCACCACCACTTCGCCCAATTCGGCAGCTACTTCTACCAAGGCGCGGATACCGGGCGCAACAATTCCATCGTCGTTAGTGACTAAAATCAAGGGTCTGGACATGCCGCAAATGTAGCGGAAGACCGTTGACTTCGAGCCGCCGTTTTGAATTTAGTCAAAAATTTTACAAACCATTTTTTTACACCGAATGGGGATCATTTTTCGTATTCAATACAATTTGCGTTAATAAAATAGCGTAATTGAGGTATAAATTTGCCGATTGATGGGCTTATTAAAATCTTGTCTTGATTTTAAAACAGGTTTGTGAGTTTTTTGCCTTAATCTTGCACTAGGTTTTACCCAATTTCAAACAAAAACAACACGCCACTACAAACCTTATTTAACAATAAACAGCCGGTTATGAAAAACACTATTCTTGCCCTGCTTTGCCTTTACTGTGCCAGCATGCTGAACGCACAACAAACTACCCCCTTGTACTTGCTATTCAACTCCGCTTGTATGGATCAACTGGAATACCGCCAAGTGTACGTCGGCACAACTACGATGGGTTATTCCGTACATCCCACAGCGAATGAACAATACATCCTGATGGCAGGTTCCGGCGGTATCAATTCGCCAACTTTGCCTCAGGGAACCGTGAATTGCCGGGAGTATGCCCTGAATGAACAGTTCCTGAATGATGTCAACAATGTTTCGCGACAGGTGTATATCGTACACCAATTGACTAAAGGGTATATGCTTACCCCGGTTATTTCCGCTACTCAGGTGCTGCGCAGCGGCACCTATTACTTGTTTCGGGCGCCTGGTTATTCCTTTGCGGTAGATACGTCCAACCTGGTGTATGAGAGCAATATCGCTACCGGAAGTTCCGACTGGTATATTTATTTTAACGGACTGAAGATCAGGGGGTGCTATTATGAGTATTCTTTTAAACGGGAGCCGACAAGGCTGAATCAGGAGCGTTCAGAATTTGATTTTGTACCAGGAGTAGGTATGATCAGCGAGCGCACCGGCCTGACTGCCGCCGATGCTGAAGCAAACCATACCCGGTTGATCCGGGTAAACGGTATGGCACTGGAAGACTATATTTCCATGCAATGCCAAAGCACGGCTGCCGCTCCCGGAACTACGCCGCTCTCAAAATATACGCCTCAGATGAATTACGGCGCGATGCCGGTACGGGAAAGCGACAAAGAACTCGGTTCGCTTCAATATAACCAGCCAACCAGTGGTCAGGTAGGACCGCCACCCCTGACCAATTGCCCGGAGCAACCCGGTGAAGGTTACCATATCGTGCAACCCGGCGAAACGCTCAATGCCATATCCAGGGCTTATGAAATTCCGGTTCGGTCGCTGGTCTCCTGGAATAAAATCAAAGACCCCGATAAAATCCAGGTATGCCAAAAAATATGGTTGCGGAAACCGCCGGCGGATGCGGGTACCCTGGCTTATAAGGGCGCCACACAACCGGCTACGTATTCCACCCCTTCGGAAAAGGCAGTGGTGCGGCAGGAAGTGTATTGGCAAAATAAATCTGTTTACCAACCTCCCGTTTCTGCTGTTGCGCAACCGCAGACGTATAATACCACCCAACAGCCCTATACAGCACCGGGCCAAACCCTGGTACATACCGTACAAAAAGGCGAAACACTCTACGGAATAGGCCTGCGGTACGGGCTGCCAGAATCGGAAATGCGACGGCTCAACAATCTGCCTTCTACCGGTGACGTATTGCTTCGCCCGGGCTCGCAGTTGTTTGTGAGCGATTGTTGCCCGGATAACAAAACAGGTGTGTACAATCCACCTGCAAATACAACAACGTACCCCAATCTGAATACGCAAACCCAACCACAACAATACAACTACAACCAGCCGCAGACCACTACACAACCGACGGGCAACAATTTTATGCCCGAGTTGTATAGCAACCCTACGACCGGACAGCCCCAATATACGGCGCCGGCCACTTATGGTACGCAGCCGGCTACTTACGGTACACAGCCGGCCACTCAGCCGACTACAACAACTACGCCTGCACAGCCGACCAAACAAGCGACCTATTTCCAGGAATATATTGTGCGGGAAGGCGATAATATCAACACTATCGCGATAAAATTTAAGGTAAGCGCGCAGGAACTCGCATTAGTCAATAATAAAGAGCCGAATGAAACGCTGATCGCCGGACAACGGTTGTTGATACCGAGGAATTGACAGGTTTGGGGGTTTGGAGGTTTAGGGGTTTGGAGGTTTAGAGGTTTAGGGGTTTAGGGGTTTGGAGGTTTAGGGGTTTAGGGGTTTAGGGGTTTGGAAGTTTAGAGTGTCTTAGCCTCTTTGTTTGGGGCTGTTCAAAAACCTGTATCTATTGGCCCTATGATGTTTTCATAGATACCTAATTATCAATTTTTTAAATGCAATATTTTAAAAATTAGACATCATTTTTTGAACAATCCCCTTTGTTTTTCCAAACCTCCAAACCTCCAAACCTCCAAACCTCCAAACCTCCAAACCTCCAAA
>CAUJEY010000221.1 GCA_963169325.1 Bacteroidota bacterium | reverse complement strand
TCGTCTGCGTTGCCATTGTTATCACGCTCGGCAATCACGGAGGACACCACGCTCGGCAAATCCGCGACAGTCCGCAAGGTCCGCGTCGTCTGCGTTGCCATTGTTATCACGCTCGGCAATCACTGAGGACACCACGCTCGGGAAATCCGCGTCGATCCGCAAGGTCCGCGTCGTCTGCGTTGCCATTGTTATCACGCTCGGCAATCACGGAGGACACCACGCTCGGCAAATCCGCGACAGTCCGCATGGTCCGCGTCGTCCGCGTTGCCATTGTTATCACGCTAGGCATTCACGGAGGAAGTCGCACCAGGAAAACAAAAATTCCGATATTTGCCAAATCATGCAAGCCTACCACGATCTTCTTCGCCACATCCTCGAAAACGGCGCCCGCAAAAGCGACCGCACCGGTACCGGCACCATCAGCGTTTTCGGATACCAGCTGCGTTTTAACCTGCAAGACGGTTTTCCGTTGGTCACTACAAAAAAAGTACACCTCAAAAGTGTGATCCATGAATTGCTCTGGTTTTTGCAGGGCGATACCAATATCGCCTACCTGAAAGAAAACGGCGTTCGTATCTGGGACGAATGGGCCGACGTGGACGGCAATCTGGGCCCCGTGTACGGCAAACAATGGCGCTCCTGGCAATGCCCCGACAACCGGGTGGTGGATCAGCTTGCCGAAGTAGTGACCCTGCTGAAAAAAAATCCCGACAGCCGCCGGATCATCGTTTCCGCCTGGAATGTATCTGATTTGCCCGACATGGCCCTCGCGCCCTGCCACTGCCTGTTCCAGTTTTATGTGGCCGACAACCGGCTTTCCTGCCAGCTCTATCAGCGCAGCGCCGATGTATTTCTCGGCGTGCCTTTCAATATTGCCTCCTATGCCCTGCTTACCCTGATGCTCGCCCAGGTGTGCGACCTGGAACCGGGCGACTTCGTACACACCTTCGGCGATGTGCATATTTATCAGAACCACCTCGAACAGGTAGAACTGCAACTTTCCCGGACACCGCGGGCCTTACCGCTGATGCAAATCAATCCCGCCGTGAAAGATATCTTCGCCTTCCGGTATGATGATTTCGAATTGCTGAATTATGACCCCTGGCCGGCGATTAAAGCGCCTGTCGCCGTATAATGCCGCCTGCCAGACGGCGTGAAAACAGTATGCCCGATGGAAAATAGTTTGTAAAAAATACATATAGATGTCTTATCATAATCTTCGTAGCCTGCTCGCCCGTATTATCTTCATTATTCTACCCTGCCTTGCCGCCGCTCAACCAACATATTGGACGGATATTCGCGAAGAATTGATTCCCGCCACGCAGAAGGATCGTCTGATCGTACCCAACCATTACAAAACGTTCCGTTTGCAGTTCGACCAGTTGAAGGTGCTGCTGGCCACTGCTCCCCCGGAGGAGCAGTATTTAACCACCCGAAAAGGCATATTGGTCTATTTTCCTATGCCCGACGGCTCTTATGCCGCCTTCGAAGTGTGGGAAGCGCCCGTGATGGCGCCCGAACTCACTGCACAATATCCGAACATCCGCTCTTTTGCCGGAAAAAGCCTCGACCGCAAGGGGGTGATCGCCCGTTTCGATATTTCGCCGGCAGGGGTGCACGCCATGTTCCTGAATACCGGCGGGAGCACCATTTTTATTGATCCATACGCCCGGGGCAATACTGCCGACTACCTTTGCTACTACCGGAAAGACTTTGTAAAACGCGACGGAAGCGTATTTAACTGCCTGGTAGACGACGAAGTGATTGAGATACCCGGTCCGGGAATTACCGACCGCGCCGGCGGCTGCGGCAACCTCCGGCAATACCGGCTGGCGCTGGCCTGTACCGGCGAATACGCCAATTTTCACGGTTCCTTCGGCGCGGATAAAGCGCCGGCGCTGGCGGCCATGAACACCACCATGACCCGGGTGAACGGGGTGTACGAACGGGATTTCAGCATCCGCATGAATATCATAGCCAACAACACGGCTATTATTTATACCAATCCCACTTCGGACCCTTATACTAACAGCAACGGCGGTACCATGCTGGGGCAAAACCAAACGACCTGCAATAACGTGATCGGATCGGCCAATTATGATATCGGACATGTGTTCAGTACCGGCGGCGGCGGCATAGCACAATTATCCTGCGTATGCAGCAATTTCAATAAAGCGCGCGGCGTAACCGGGCTACCCAGCCCTATCGGCGACCCGTTCGACATTGATTATGTGTCGCACGAAATCGGTCATCAGTTCGGCGGTGAACATACGTAGTACAACGATGATTGCAATCGCTCCAACTCATCGGCTATGGAACCCGGCAGCGCGTCCACGATTATGGGTTATGCCGGCGTATGCGACCCGAGTATTCAGCCCAACAGCGACGATTATTTCCATGCGCGCAGCCTGTTTCAAATCATGGGATTCGGAAATGCCTGCGCCCTGCTTACGCCCAACAACAACAGCGCGCCTTCTGTGCCTGCTTTAACCAATCGAAGTATTCCACATTCCACACCATTTATCCTAAGCGGCAGTGCGTCTGATCCCAACGGCGACGTATTGTCTTTTTGCTGGGAACAAATGAACGCCTGGTCGTCGCCGACGCAAGACATGCCGCCCGAGCCGACCAATGAATCCGGCCCGGTGTTCCGTTCCCTGTTGCCGGTGGCCGACGGAAACCGGTATATGCCGAATTTTGATGCCGTATTAAACGGTTATACACCGGAATGGGAAGTGCTGCCATCCATTGGGCGCACCCTGAATTTTCGAATGACGGTACGGGATAATAACCCGGGCGGCGGCTGTACAACGGAAAAAGATATGACCGTCACCACGTCCGGTTCTATCGGCCCTTTCCTGGTGACGGCGCCAAATGGCGGCGAATCGTACCCTGCCGGCTCTGTGCAAACCATCACCTGGAACGTGGCCGGCAGTAACGGAGCGCCGGTAAATTGCGCCAACGTAAATATTCTATTGTCCACCGACGGCGGCACGAGTTTCAGTACCCTTGTAGCCAACACGCCCAACGACGGTTCCCAAAGCGTCACTTACAACGTGTCGCCCACCGCTACTGCCCGCATATTGATACAGGCCGTCGGCAATATATTTTACGATGTGTCCAATAACAACTTTGAAATTATCTCGTCGCTTCCCGTCGAACTGATCGCCTTCAATGCTACCTGGCAAAACGGCGCCGTACAATTGGACTGGAGCACTGCGACGGAAACCGATAACCGGGGTTTTTATATCGAACGAAGCGCCGGCAATACCTCGGGTTTTCAAAACATCGGCTGGATAGACGGACGCGGCGCCACAAGCCTGAAACAAACCTACCATTTCACCGACCAGGCAGTCAGGCCGGGCGAGACGTATTATTACCGCCTGCGGCAAACGGACTTTAGCGGTGCGTTCAATTATTCCAATATTCGGTCGGTAACAACAACTGGCACTGACGGAAAAATTGCACTATGGCCCAATCCGGCCCGGGATATCGTCCGGGTTCAATGGCCGGATGACCTCCAGGTAGAAGACGGACAACTCATTATCCTGAACGGCAACGGCACGCAGGTCCGGGAATTATCATTTACCGCCGGCACGGACGAGTTGGATTTACACACACTGGCGCCCGGCTTATACTTCATAGAAACTATCCTTAATGGAAGAATTTATACCGGCCGATTTTTAAAATCCTGATTTTTTTCTGTAAATAGAAAATGAAGAAGTCTATCTCCCGCAGATTTCGCAGATCAA
>CAUJEY010000220.1 GCA_963169325.1 Bacteroidota bacterium | reverse complement strand
TCGATTACCCACAAATCCGCATATTGATCCATCAGATGTCTCCCTTCGGTCGACATGACAAACAATTGAATATGAACTATTTATCCAGATTTCTCGCTGCGCTCGAAATTACCCGGATACGTCTGGCATTCCTAACGCAGTGAGGCCATGTGTTCCCGTGTTAATTTCGAGCGCAGCGAGAAATCTGGATAAATAGTTCATATTCAATTGTTTGTCATGTCGACCGAAGGGAGACATCTGATGGATCAATATGCGGATTTGTGGGTAATCGATAACCCTCAAACCCTCAAACCAGAAACCTCCCTTACCACGTACTATTCTGATTCCAGAAAGGTGGGAAAAATCTGTCATTTTGTTCCTGCCGGCGCCGGGCTTCTTCTTCTTCTTCTTCCAGTGCGCGTTGGGTTTTTGTTTTTTCAAATATATCGCGCGGCAAAAAGTATTCTTTTTCCACTCCGCGCTCGTCGGCGAACGGATCGTGTTTTTCCAGTTCGTCGTCTTCCAGTTCGCCTTTAAACCAAAAGGATGCGAAAATACCGACAAGGCTTCCCAGCAGGTGGCTTTCCCAGGAAATCCCTTCCTGA
Source organism: Bacteroidota bacterium (assembly GCA_963169325.1). Taxonomy (GTDB): domain Bacteria; phylum Bacteroidota; class Bacteroidia; order Chitinophagales; family Saprospiraceae; genus M3007. The sequence goes on along the minus strand of CAUJEY010000220.1, from coordinate 2,839 downwards.
TCGGGCAAAATACCCAAAAACATGCCGCTGTAGAACACCATCACGATAAGCGCCAGGATGATGGAGCGCAGGCTGCGCCGGAAAATGCCGTTCCAGAAAATAAAGGCCACCAAGCCGTACACGACCCCGCTGGCGCCGATGTGCAACACGGAGCGCGCCAGCAGCCAAACGGAAATGCCCGTACCGAAATAAATCATCCAGAAGGCCCGCATAGCCACTTTGCGGTAGAAATAGAGCGACAACGCGCTCAACACGAACAAGGGAAACGTATTGGACAACAGGTGTTCCCAACTGCCATGTACCAGGGGCGCCGTTACGATTCCCCGCAAACCCCAGACCTCGCGCGGCATAATGCCGTACCATCCGGGATCAACATCGGCAAAAGTCAGGTAAAAATGTACGAGCCAAATAAAAACCACGGCAGCCAGCGGGAAACGCAGGCTGTCGGAAAAATGGCGCTGGGTGAGTTCCAGGCTATCTGTTTCGCTGTCGAAATTAGCGCGCAAGAATAAATTCGGTTGTTTGTAAGCTAGGAATAGGCTGCTTTGGGCCGGCGCCGAATTGAAAGGAAACGCCCACGCCGAATGCCATTCCGGAACCCCAGGGAATTGCCTCTGCACTGGGTCGTAAACGTAAACTCAGGTCTTCGCTTACATCGAACCGGGACAAATGCGCATCCACAAAAGCTTCCGTGGCAGCCAGTACATACACCAAACCCAGGACGAGGGAAGTTTGTTCAAAATATCGCTTCCATACATCCCGGTAATTTTTCAAACTCGTGGCGTCCAGGTAAATATAAGGCTCCTCCGTGGGATTGGTCGTTGGGTCTTCATCTACCACCCATTTATAGTTATCGCGCAGTGCAGCATATTGGCGATAGTTCTTTATTTCAAAATACGTGGTCACCCCCAGCACGCCGTACACAATTGGTATTTTCCACCAACTTTTGTTATACGCCTGCCCGGCGCCCGGCAAGGCCAGCGACAGGTAGGCTGCGGTGCGCGGATGGGGATAATCCTTGCTCAGCACCCGGCGCACAAGCCCCGGTTTACGTACCGTAACGCCCGTGCCGGATGCTGCGGTTATGGCCGCAGTATCCAACACGGGCGCCAGGGTATCCGGTATTTGCGCACACAGTGCGCCGGCAAAAAAAAGGCAAAAGAAAAAGATCAGGGTGCGCATACGGCAAAAGTAACGTTGCAACAGGGAATTCGTTGCTTTCCGTCTACTGTTGTATATCCCCGGCATTGCGCAACGCGATCTCTTTGAGGTTAAAATCCGTAACAATCCCGGTGAGTGTTACCGCGCCGGCGGGCACCGGTACACTGGCAAAACCTGCTCCGGAGGCGGTAAACAAAACGATGGTTCCCGTGCCGTCGCTGATTGTTTTGCTGCCCGAAAGGGTACTGCCGCCCGTGATAGTTGCATTGACAATGCGCACCAGCGTGCTTTCCCAGGCATCGAAATTAGCGTTGATTTCAGCGACCGTAGCCTTCCGGGGTTCCACGGTATTGCCCGAACTCAGGATGAGTGCGTTTTCCAGCGGTACGTTGTTTATCTGCCGCAGGCCGTTAAATTCGCTGATTTCCTGGTTCGAAATATTGACTTCAATTTCGTCGCCCAGTTCGAAGCAGTGGTTCGCTAAAAAACGGACGACAATACCGGCCGTGCCATCCTGGATGTACAGGTTGCGGGCGTTCAGGTTATTGTTCAGGCGGTCGGAAATGACGGTACCTTTTATTTTCAGTCCGTTCGGAGCTGTTGTGGTGGTGCCCGTAAACAGGTTGCGGACGGCGCTGATATCGGTCAGCGTACCCGGTACGCCACCACCGGAAGCGCCGCAACGGCTGCCCGTCATGTTCACGTCGTCGGTATTGCGGATGTACATTTGGTAAGTGCTGCCGAATTTGCCCAGCACACCCACGAGGGTACCGTTGCCGGTGGGGGTGGTGGCCGAAGCGAAATCGGCGAACCCGCTGCTGCGCAGCAGAATTTCTTTGCCGTTGCAATCTTCCAGGGTGCGATTCAAACTGTACTGCGTCACCGCATCGGCATACGTCCGGCCGGCATCGCAATACACGAACTGCACATTTTCAAATTTGATCAGCGTGCTGATCATTGCGTCGGTTACCTGATTGACGCCTACGACTTTGGGAGCAGGGGGAGCGGTAATGGCGCCTTTGACCACTTTACTGCGCACCTGCGATTCCGTAATGCCCACGTCATTGGGTACCCCGTTTTCAAAAATCAGGGAGCCGGTCAGCTGCGTCAGTCCGTTGTAGTCGGTCAGCAGTAAATCTTTGCAATAAATATACATCGTACGGCCAACCGGAAACTGATTATACAAGTAGCCGTCGTTGAACTTGATTTCGATACCGCCCGTGGCATCCTGAATAACAAGGGTCTTGTAGTAGTTGCCCGAGCGGTCGTCCATGACCACCTGGCCGCCGATAATCAGGTCTTCCGTGATCTTATCGAACCCGCCTTTGGTGAGATGCAGGGTCTTTAGTTCGGCAAGGGTTGTGTTCGGTGTCACGCTCACCGGCTCTCCACCGGTTGGCGGCTCGTCGAAGTCTTTTTTGACGCAGGAAACGATGCCGGACAGCAACAAGATAGAGAGCAGGGAGAGCAGTTGGATATGATTTTTTACCAAGCGCATATTTTTTATGTTTTAAAATGTCAGAAAAAGGGTTTTGAAGTTTGAAGTTCGAAGTTTGAAGTTTGAAGCCGCGAGAGAACTTCAAACTTCAAACTTCGAACTTTTTTATATCCGCAGGGACAGACTGATAAAATAGTTGGCGCCCTGTGCGTAGTTTAATTGACTGGAATAAAGCCGGAC
>CAUJEY010000219.1 GCA_963169325.1 Bacteroidota bacterium | reverse complement strand
TTGGTTTTGAAACCTCCAAACCCCCAAACCCCTAAACCCCCAAACCCCTAAACCCCCAAACCCCCAAACCCCTAAACCTTCAAACCTTCCAAAGTTCTTTTTATCGCGCCAAAGTTCGGCAATTCGCCGGCATTTTCCAGTACTTCGGCATAGCGGATAATACCTTCGGCGTCGATAACGAAAGCGGAGCGTTTAGCCACCCCTTTCATCTCGAATACGAAGGTTTTATACAGGGTATCGTATTTTTTACCAACTGTTTTATTAAAGTCGGACAGCAGCGGAAAGTTGAAATTTTGTTCTTGTTTCCATTTGTCGAGGGTGTACAGGCTGTCAATCGAAATGGCCAGGATTTGGGTATCGAGTTGTTCGTAGTCGGCCAGGCTGTCGCGCATGTAGCAGAGTTCTTTGGTGCAAACACTCGTGAAAGCCAGGGGGAAGAACAACAACACGACATTTTTGCCGCGGTAATCTTTGAGGTGCACTTGCGATTTGTCGGTGTTGCGCAGGCTGAATTCGGGGGCTTTATCGCCGGGTCGGAGCATAAAAATGGATGAAACGTTGATGGACTGTTTGTGGCTGGGGTTATGTCAAAAGGATATGCTGAATATTTCCCGCCGTAGATTATTTTAATTCACCACGGAGACACGGAGGCACAGAGAATAAAACTCCGTGTCTCCGTGTCTCCGTGGTGAAAAATTTGTTGCAGTTTTCTAACAAAAGACTTTTGACACAACCCGCCGCAAAATTAAACAACTTGGCCAAATCAAAATCAGTTCTCCCCATGATTTCCGTCAGATTGTGCGCAGGGCGGAAATCGTCATTTTTGTCGCTATTGTTTTTCCAAACAGAACGAAGTTTGATTTTAAGGTCATCCGCCACCAGCGGGCTTTCACCCTGGCGAACGAAAAAGTTGCTTTTTACCTGCACAAGACGAAAAAAATGAATCAACCTGCACCTTTTGCCCTGTGGTTTGAACGCCAAAAATCCAATCTCCTGCGCTGGAGTCTCGCGCTGGTCTACCTGTGGTTCGGCGCCTTGAAATTTGTTCCCGGCCTCAGCCCGGCCGACGCCCTGGCCAAAGACACTGTTCGTGTGCTGACCTTCGGCCTTATACCCGATGCGGTCAATCTGCTTTTGCTGGCCATCTGGGAGGTCGGTATCGGTCTGATTTTTTTCAGCGGGCGTTTCATTTCCTTCGGTGTAAAAGCAGCGGTGGTACATATTGTGCTCACGTTCACCCCGTTGCTTTTCTTCCCCGCACTGTCGTTCACCCACGTACCCTACGGTTTTACCCTTGTGGGACAATACATTGTGAAAAATGTGGTATTTCTCGTGGCCCTGGGGATCCTTTGGGATTCGGAGCGCAAGAAATAACTCAAAACTCAAAACTCAAAACTCAAAACTTATAACCCAGAGCCCGTATTTCCTTGCGGTGCAACCACACCACGCCTGCGCAGCAAATAAAAACCACGAGCGCCAGGTAGAACAGCGTACCCCCGTCGCCCTGTACTTCGATGCCCAGTTTGGTGAGGTGGAAAAACAACGCGCCGGAGATGACGCCGAGCCCCATCAGTCCGCCCAGTCCGGCCGTACGAGGGATCAGCAGCAGCGCCACCGCGACCAGTTCGGATGCCCCGGCAGCGTAGCGGCCCCAGGGCTCCATACCGAGCGTACTGAAAATATAGCGGCTTTCTTCGGCGCCGGAAAATTTGAAAAACAGGGTTTGCCCGAGTATCACAGCGGCAACAATGCGCAGGGCCCAGGACAGGAAGGCTTGATTGAACATGACAGATATGTTTGTTTGAAAAATAAATTACGGGTTGAGTCTTGCCTACAATGACCCGACACTTCAACTGTTGTTATACATTTTCAGCACTCCATCGCGCAGTTGACGGCCGGCCGGGGTGAATAGAAAAACAATAGCATCGGCGATGGCTTCGGGCGACACCCATTTGCCGGTATCGGCGTCGGGCATAGACTTGCGGTTGGCGGGGGTATCGATGGTGCTGGGTACCAGCACAGTGGCCGTTACGTTGTGGTTTTTCCCCTCTGCATTTATGATTTCGGCCAGTTCGAACACCAGCGATTTCGACAGGGCGTAGGCGACCATGCGCCGGCCGTCGGCGGGCTCGATAGCCGGCCGCGCGCCGATGAGCACGAACTGTCCGCCGCCTTTGTTTTTAAAATATTCGAATAGCGGCTTCACGGCGTTGAAAGCCGTTTCGAAGTTGAGGGTGAACATATTGCGTACTTCGGACACGCTGGTTTCGCCCAGGTCGCCCATCGCGAAGCCGCCCACAAGCAATACGGCGCCTGCGAGGTCGCGCGTTTTACCGGCCGTTATTTTTTGCACGAAGGACTGTGTCGCAGCCGCATCGGAGAGGTCCAGTTTTTCGGCTTTTACATCGAGGCCGGCAAAGGTATCGCCGCCGCCCGATGGGCCCAGGGTCGCCAGTATGCGGTATCCGGCTTCGTCCAATTTGCGTACTACGGTGGTGCCGAGATTTCCGGCGGCGCCGGTGACTAAGATTGTCTTTTTCATTTTCTGAAATTTGATGTTGCAAAGATGCCGTTCGTGGCGTAGTCCGTTCCTTAACGGGGTAACATATCTGTGTTTTTTGTTGGGGCCAAGACATAATGCCCGGGCAAATTCCTTCGGTTGTCCGTATTTTTGCCCAAACATGCGCCACCTGACCGACATCCGGTATTTGTTTTACTTTGTATTCCTCTTTTGGCCGCCGCCGGTCCGCGCCCAGGCGGACGAACAGCCGCCGGCAGACCTGCATGCCTTTTTTTGCCATCCGCCCAAATATGCGCCGACCGCCTGGGAAGAATGGCTGCGCTGGATGCGCCGGGAGCGCCCGAAAAAACTGTTTTTACCGCCACCACAATTCGATTTCGGCATGACGACGCCCCTGACGACACCCTCCACACCCGAAGATGATCCGTTTTCCAAAAACCTGAAATTGTACAACCAACAGATGTATGTGTTCGGGATCAGTGGGGCCAAGGGTTTCAACCTGCGCAACTGGCCCCGTACCTGGACGCAAATTCGCCAGTTCTTACAGCTGGGCAATTTTTTAAATTTCCGCAAATGGTTGCCGCAACCGGAAAGTAACGCCCTGCGGATGCAGAACATGGTCGGGGCGTCGTTTTATTTTCATTTTTGAAAAACTACCTGGAATGTACGCTTCAGATACCAACCGGCGGCACGCTTGTAACGATCCATTTCAATGAGAACCTGGTTAATTTTATTCGTACTTTTGACATCCTGTAGTTTGGGGGAACAAACAACCCAAAATACGCTGACAGACAGCGCCGGCAATTCCATCCTGTTTCTGGTGCTGAAAATCCGGAAGGATCCCGGGCAGGACAAAAACACCGTCGAATTGCTGAGCAAAACGGTGAGTGCCGGAAAAATAAAACGGGAAGCGCCACCGACCCATATTTCAAATAGTTATCTGACCATTGACATATACCGTAAAAGCAGGATCGTATATACCCTGATGATAGAACATCCCTTGTATAAACATATAGAATACGCGGCAGAAAACGGCGTTCTTGCTTCAAAAGACATTGAACTTGACGAAGCCGAATTTTTCATTCGCATGCAGTCGCAGGGCGATATGGTGAAAATTTCCGAAACGTTGCCGCATAAAGCCGAAACGACATTGATCAAACTAAAACTTTAAAATCATGCTGAAAACTATCCTATCCGTACTCTTTCATCTGACCCTGCTCTGTACCGCCGGGGCGCAGGTGTTTCAGGTAGATACCCTCCAATACCGGGGCAATACGGACAAGTATATCAACATCGTCATACTCGGCGACGGATACACCGCCGCGGAACAAAATAAACTCGCTGCGGATGCCGACGGCTTGTCGGATTATTTGTTCGGCCAAGCACCGTGGTCCAACTATGCCGGTTACTTCAACGTGTTCGCGATCCGGGTGATTTCGGCCCAATCGGGGGCAAAACATCCCAACACCTCGACCGATTGCAGTTCCGCCTCGCCGCAGGTGCCCGTTTCCAATCCGGATACTTATCTGGGCTGCAGTTTCGATTCCTACGGCATCCACCGGCTGGTGACGGCCAATAAAATATCCAACGTGGTCAATGTACTGGCTACCAATTTTCCCAACTACGACCAGGTGCTTATCATGGCCAACTCGCCTTATTATGGTGGAGCGGGGGGCACCTTCGCGACCTCGACCACGCATGAGGCCAGTCCGGAAATCACCGCGCATGAGATCGGGCATTCGTTCGCCTTTCTGGCGGATGAATATTACGCCGGGGATATTTATGCGCTTGAAAAGCCCAATATGACCCAGCAGAGCAATTCTGCCTTGGTGAAATGGAAAAACTGGGTAGGTACGAACGGCGTAGGCGTGGTGCAGCATTGTTGTGGTGGAAATTCGGCGTTGTGGTACAAGCCGCACAACGGCTGCAAAATGCAGGCCCTTGATTTGCCGTATTGCAGCGTCTGCAGGGAGGCCATTGTTGAAAAAATACACACGCTGGTCAATCCGGTTGTGGCATACAGCCCGCCAACCGGCGTGATCAACTCTCCCAACCAATTCCTGCCTTTCCGGCTGACAGAACTGATGAAACCGGCGCCCAATACCCTGAAAATTGAATGGAAACTAAACGGGGCAGCCATCGCCGGAAATACCGATTCCGTGCTGATCGATCAAAATACGCTCACCAACGGCGCTCATACACTCGTGGTCAGCGTCACGGATACGAGCGCCCTGCTCCGGGTAGACAACCACGCGGCATTGCATATCAGCCAGGTGAGTTGGACGATCAATAAAACCACCACCGGTATTGAAGTAAAAGACGACGCCGGTAAAATCAGCTGCGCCGTCTTCCCCAATCCGGCAAGCGAGCGACTGCATGTTGTAATCGGGGCCGAAACAAGCGGCCGGATATCGTTCCGCGTGCTTTCTGCCGACGGCAAAACGGCGGTTCCGGTTGCCGGCGCGACGCTGGTAGATGGGGAATACACGGGAAGTCTTGATATTAGCGGGCTGGCGCCGGGTACGTATTATCTTATTTTTGAAGTGGGTGGAATGGAATTTGCGCGGGTTTTTGTGAAGGGGTAGGGGTGCAAGCACCTGTACACGCTACGAGGGTAAAATCCGTGAAAATCTGTGTACGAAGTCGGTGTCATCCGTGTACCCATCCTCCGCGAGCGGTCCTCGTAGAAGGATGGGTACACGGATGACACCGACTTCGTACACGGATTTTCACGGATTTTACCCTCGGAGCGTGTACATGAAACACTTGTCGGTATCGCGGCCCAAGGGGAGTGTTCAACGACTCATTCTTCGTGACGTTTGCCAAACATTTGACGTTTAGTAAACGTCTTTACACCGGTGTTGCAGTTTTTTAAAGGCTTATTCGGACATTAGCTGGAAAACGAAACCATCTGATGCGTTTACCCATGCCAAAGAAGCTGCTCCTCCTGGCGCTACAGATCAAAGAACTCCGCCTGATCGGCAAAAAACAAAACAAGACGAAAAACTAAACCCATGCCGCTAACCGACAACGACTGGCAGGATATCCTCGAAGACATCGCCGAGCAAAAAGCCGTGCTGCTCATCGGCCCCGAAATCATGCGGTTCGAGGGCAAACCGATGAACCGGTACCTGCGCGACACGCTTTTTGCCCAAAATCAGGCCGATATCGCCTATTACTACGAACGCGACGGCCTGTTCCTCTTTGCCTCGCCCGAAGGGAAGGTGCGCGTGGCCCGGCAGGTCAAACGTTTTTACCGCAATCTGCCGCCCGACGAGGCTATCCTGAAACAAGTAGTGGAAATTCCCTTTCACCTCCTCGTGTCGCTCAACCCCGATACCTTCCTCTCGGAGGCCTTTTACCGCCACGGCGTCAAACACCGCTTCCACTATTTCCAACACCATAACCGCGCCAATGAAAACGACGAAATCGAACGGCCCGGCGGCGCCATGCCCCTGGTGTACAACCTGTTCGGATCCAAAGACCAGGACGATTCGCTGATTCTGGACTACAACGACGTGTATAAAATGCTGCAATCGGCGTTTGGCACATCGAGCCTGCCCAACAAATTCCTGCGCGCTTTCCGCGACGCCCGGACGTACATTTTTCTCGGGTTTCAGTTCGACAAATGGTATTCCCAGTTGCTGCTCAAATTCCTGAGCGACGACGCGGCCAAAGACAAACTGATCGCCGTCAGGGCCGGCGGTCACGACGCCGATACGGAGGGTTTCGTGATACGGCAGTTTCAGATACAATTTATGGGCGATCAGTTCGACTTTTTCGGCGAATTGCACCGGCGCTGCCAGGCGGCCGGCAAACTGCGTCGGCTCGACGGCATCGGCGCTTGTCCGCAAGCGGTGGAGATAAAACAACGCATCGCCAACGCGGAATTACACGACGCCCTGGAGGCTTTGCACCAGGCATTGGTTGGAGAGGAAAAAGAGAACGAGGTTGTTGCCCTGAAAGCCCGTTACAATAAACTCCTGGATGATTTCGAAAAAGGCGTACTGGACAGCCGCGACTACCGCACTGAACTGAACCGCATCATCGATGCCATGCTCGAACTCGTCAAATACGTCTGTCCATGAGTCTGACAAAGAAGTATCGTTACCCGGGGGTAAAACCCTTCGAAACGGCGGAGCAGGACTTGTTTTTCGGACGCGACCGCGATATTGAAGACCTGCTCGACCTGATCTGGCTGGAAAAACTCGTCGTGCTGTTCGGTAAATCGGGCTACGGCAAAAGCTCGCTGCTCAATGCGGGCATTTTGCCCCGCCTCGACGACGTCGCGCCCGTGGTGGTGCGTTTTGGTTCCTATGTGGAAGGCCAAACCCTGCCACCGCTCGAAACCCTGCGCCTTAAAACGGACGAAGCCCTGACTGACGACGCTGCCGCCGGTTTTCTGGCGACGCTCAGCGCCCCCAAATCGCTCTGGTTGCAACTGAAGCACAAACAAAACCGCCGTCGCCGCCGCTTCATTTTCGTATTCGACCAGTTTGAGGAGTTTTTCAGTTATCCGGCTGTCGAACAAAACGCCTTTAAAGAACAATTGGCGGAACTGCTCTACACCGAAATACCGCAGGCCGTGCGCAATGCAGCAGAAACGCTCGATGCCACGCAACAGGCCTTTATCGCTGCGCCGTTCGATGTCAAAGCCGTTTTTGCCATCCGGGCCGACCGCATGAGCCTGCTGGATTCCATGAAAGACCGGCTGCCCGCCATCCTGCACAAACGGTACGAACTCCGGGGCCTGACGGCGGATCAGGCCCGCGACGCCATCCAAAAACCCGCCGGTATCGCCGGCGAACGTTTCGATACGCCGCCCTTTGAATATACGGAAACGGCGCTGACCCGAATCCTGCGCGAACTGAACACCTCCGCGCCCGGGGCCGGCCGGGAAGCGACCATCGAAGCGTTTCAACTGCAAATTCTCTGCGAACACCTCGAAAGTGCGGTGCGCGAAGGCCGTATCGGAGACCGCGACGGCAACGGCCTGCCCGACGTGACGGAGGCGGACCTGCCGGAAATGTCGGGCCTTTATGAAAATTATTACCGCCGGAAATTAGATGAACTGGAAAAGGAAATACCCGACCCCGCTGTGCGCCTGGCCGCTCAACGCGTGCTGGAAGACGGCCTGCTTGCCGAAGATAGCGCTACGGGCGAAGGCCGGCGCATGAGCGTGGATAGTCGCGCCCTCATTGCCCAGTTCGGCCACCTGCGCCTGACGGATGCTTTGTTAAAAGCCCTGGCCAACACTTTTCTCATTCGCCCCGAACTCAACACCGTGGGCGGCGTGAGCTACGAGATTTCGCACGATACCCTCATCGCGCCGATTCAAAAGGCAAAAGCCGTCCGTAAAGCCGAAGAAGCGCGCCTGGAAAGCATTCGCCGGCAGGAGGAAGCCGAACAAAAAGCCCGCGACGAGGCGGCCAAACGCCTCGAAGCCGAAGGGCAGCGGCGGCGGGCGCGCATGCTGGCCGGCGCGGCGGTAGTGGGTCTGGCGTTGGCGCTGGTAGCGATGTTCTGGGCCTTTTCGGAACAACAAAAAGCGCAACAGGCGCTATCCGACCGCATAGAAGCCGACCGGAAACGTGAAGCCGCCGAGGCGGCCAACCGGAAAAACGACTTTGAAAAGGATTTGCAATTGGCCAATGGCCAGTTGAGCGGCGGCGGCTCCTGCGTGGACGAAGTGACCTTCGACCGTTTGCAACGGGCAGCGAACGAAATAGAGGATAATGATATAAAAACAAAAATTGAAAACCTGAACCGGAAGATACGGGAGAATAGTGCGGCGTGTCCGGTGATTCGGATGGAATAGCGACATTGTGTGTCATTGGTCATTGATCGTCATTGATCGTCATTGGGCGACCACAAGGGTCGCCCCTAAACAGACCTCCTGGCCATTTTCGTAGGGGCGACCCTTGTGGTCGCCCAATGACGATA
>CAUJEY010000218.1 GCA_963169325.1 Bacteroidota bacterium | reverse complement strand
TTATTGGAGAACAATAAAAAAAAGAATACCGCATCCAACCCTTTTCCCGCGCTCCGGCTTCTTTATCTCAACTGACTGCGAAAACGCAACCTGTATGACGGAACGCCAACTCATAGACGCCTGCCTGAATCACGACCGCCGAGCACAACACCTGTTGTACGAGCGGTACTGCAAGGCCATGTACACCACCGCTTACCGGATTACGGGCGACTTCGGGCTGGCCGGCGAAGCCCTGCAGGATGCTTTTTTGCTGGTATTTCGCCACTTAGCCAACTTCGAAGGCAAAAGTACCCTGGGCGCCTGGATCAAAACCATCGTAGTGCGCACCGCTGTGCGAAAATCGGAGCGCCGCCCGCAGGTTTTTGATCTGTTGGATCAACGGGATGATCCCGGACAGCTTGATTGGGGCCAATCGCCGATAGACGCAGAATACCTGGAACAAGCCATTCTGGCGCTGCCCGAAGGGTACCGCAGGGTTTTCGTTCTGGCCGAGGTGGAAGGCTATTCGCACCGCGAAATCGCAGAACTCCTCGGGATCGCAGAAGGCACCTCCAAATCGCAACTCTGGAGCGCAAAGAAAAAATTGCAGGGCATGCTGCAGGGGATTTTTTGAGGTTGGAGGGGGGAGGGTTTGAAGGTTACTGGTTAGAGGGTTGCTGGTTGGAAGGTTGTTGGTTAATTTAAAAAATTGATTATGAAAGAGTTAAATTATAACCGCTTACGGGAAGCATTGGACGTTCTGCCGGAACATACGCCTCCGGTGGCCGTCTGGGAAGCGCTGGACGATGCGTTGGAGTTGGAAGCCACTCTGGCGAAGAACCTCCACCGGTTGCCCACGTATACGCCACCGTCAGAAATTTGGACCCATATTGAAGCAGCGTTGCCGCAGGCGCCTGTGGCCGGAAACAACACATCGAACCATGCTGTTGCCGGCAACAAAATCACAGTCATCCGCGGCGCCCTGTCGCCCGCAATCTGGCGCTATGCAGCTGCACTGGCCTTGTTGCTGGCCGCCTGGTGGATTTTCAGCCCGGCAAACCCAACCGAAACTACGGCAATCGCCACGACGCAGGAGTCCGTAGACGATCAATTGCTGGGCGCCGATACAGCATCAGAAGATGAAGCCTTCCAGATGGTTCAAGACCTCTGCCGCGCCCAAACCCTTGTGTGCGAACAACCCGAGTTTAAATCCCTGAAAACCGAACTGGAGGAACTGACCGACGCCAAAACCGAGTTGCGCGAGGCACTCGGCTCCTACGGCGACGACCCGGAACTGCACGCGCAACTGGCCCGCATCGAACGCGAACGTTCGGATGTGTTGCGGCAAATGATGTCGATGATCTGAGCCGCCGCCGAAGGTTTAACATATTTCCACTAACGGATAAAAAATCAAGATAAAAGTATGAAAATCAAGATATTGCTATTAGCGTTCCTGCTGGTGGCCGCTGGGCTGAATGCCCAGACCACCTTGCAAGTGGCTACCCGGACGGTGCAAAAAACCGTGACCTGGAAGCCCGGCTACGAGGTTGAAATTAACGGTGAAAAATCCGAAGTATTGGTGGAACCGGCCTCCGGAAATACCATCAGCATACGCGCCGAACTAAGCGCCAAACATCCCATGCTCGACTCGGCTACTGCCGATGTGAATGCCTGGAAATTCGTGGTAAGTAAGGTGGGTAAAAAAATCTATATCCGCGCCTACATCGGCCTGCCTGCCGGCAAACCCATGCCGGTTTCGAACATGAAAGCAAAGATTACCGTCTTCCTGCCGCCGCAATGCCCCATAAACCTGCGCAACAAATTCGGTCAGGCGCGGCTCGACGGGCTTCAGGGCCCGGTGGCGCTCAGCGGCGAATTCTGCAATTTCACCCTCATCAATCTGAGCGGGAAAGTCCGGGTAGATAGCCGCTATGGCGACGTGACCGGTCAAAATCTCAGCGGCGGCGTGCAGGTGGATGCGCGGCGAGCCGACGTTTCGCTGTCCAATCTGCACAACGATTGCCAGGTAAAAAGCGAATACGGCGCCGTTCGGGTCGAAGCCGGCCGCGATGCCGGCAACCTCACCATAACGGCAAACAAGTCCGACGTAACCGTGAGCGTTCCCGCGCAGCCCCGCCACAATTTCAACCTGAACGCCCAATACGGGCAGCTGCAAGTACCCAAAAATATGCCCTTCAAAACAGCATCCGCCACCGCTGCCGGTTGGCAGCAAGGTTTGGGCCGGCCGGAAATAAACGTCTCCACCACTTTCGGAAAAATCACCGTCGAATAATCTTTTTTTTAACAAAAAACACCCTTATCATGAAGCATAAATGCCTGTTATTGCTTTGTTTACACACTGTTGCAATCCTTTGCGCACAAACGGACACCAGTAAAGTGTTCGAAATACGCACCGAACAAGGTGTGCTGGAACCACAGCGGATCGTCGGCCAATACGATGAAGTGTTCGGCATCCACGAACCGGCTCGCTGGTTATTCAAATGGGATGCAGCGGCCGTTACCGGCATCGGTAGCCAGGATGACGGCTTACCTTTCGGTGGCCTGCGTTTCGATGCCGAATGGAAACCCGGCGTCGCTTTTTCCCTGAATGCTTCCTACCAACTCGGCATTGATGAACTCCTCGACGACCCGGACTTTACGCATGGATTCAGGCTCGAACCCCGTTGGTATTTGGGTATGCGCAAACGGGTGAGCGAAGGTAAAGGCGCCAGTAATTTCAGCGGAAATTACCTCGGCCTTGAAGTGATGCATTTTTCCCGTGCCGCTACGGCAGAATCTACTTTGCCACGCGTAATCTACCGAGGCGCCGCACTGCGCTTCGGCCTCCAGCGCCGGCTTTTCCGCCGCGGTTATTTCGATATTTCTTATGGTGTCGGTGTGCGTGACTATCCCCGCACCCCTTATCGCAGGGACCTGACGGATATTTTTTCCGAAGCGCGCGTCGGCCTGGGCCTGGCGCTCGCCAGACCCAAACCGGTATCTGCGGTTAGCACTTCGGGATATTGTGAGGTATTGCAATGTTTCCGGGAAGAACAGCGGATGTTCAAAGTGGATTTGTTCAATTTATTCCGGGTCGCCACCGTCGACAATCTTGCCGGCAATGCGCGTATAGCCCTGGAACAAAAAATCGGCGCCTCCCCTTTTTCCATCGAATTAGAAGGACAATCGAATGGCAGCTACGCCAAATACCAGTTCGTCGGCTCCCCCGAATACAAGCAGCGCAGGTACGGGTTTGGCGCTCAATTACAAACCAGGTATTATTACACTCAAAAACGCCGGATCGCCACCGGAAAATCGGGCAATAACCTTTCGGGGGTTTATATGGCCTGGCAGGCCGATTGGGCGTGGACCCATACAAAAACGTATGGTCAAACAAATCCTGGCGGTCCTGATTCGGAAACAAGCCGGCGTTCCCATATCAGAAGCGGGCTGCTCTGGGGCATTCAACACCGCATGTTCCGCCAGGGCTTTATCGACTTTAACATCGGCGCCGGTTGGCAGCAAAATTATGGCGGATTTCCGGTACCAAACGACAGGGCGGAATTCTCTTTTCTCGGCGGTTTGCGGGTCGGTTGGGCGTTTTGAAATCGACGTTGGGGGGCAGGGGGGCATTGGGTCATTGCGTCATTGGGCGTCATTGTCGCCGCGCTTGGTGTTTTCACCAAGCGCACTCTGCCACCATGCTTGGTGCTTGCCGCTTTGTCGCCGCGCTTGGTGTTTTCACCAAGCGCACTGCCACCATGAATGGTGCTTTGCCGCCGCGCTTGTCGCCGCGCTTGGTGTTTTCACCAAGCGCACTCTGCCACCATACTTGGTGTTGTCGCCGCGCTTGGTGTTTTCACCAAGCGCACTGCCACCATGCTTGGTGCTTTGTCGCCGCGCTTGGTGTTTTCACCAAGCGCACTCTGCCACCATACTTGGTGCTTTACCGCCTGGCAGATCACCGGAGTGCCGCTTAGCAACTCACCGG
>CAUJEY010000217.1 GCA_963169325.1 Bacteroidota bacterium | reverse complement strand
TTTGTCGTTCGTTCAAATGACAAACGTAGAGATGTTCGTAATGGGAGTTACAGCAAAAAGGGCAAAAAACAAGGTATCCCGTTGTCTTCTGCCCTTTTTTTTATTACTTTTTGGCGCCAGATGATTATTAACCTCCTGACCAGTCAACCAATAACCAATCAACTAATAACCAGTTAACCAATAACCAATCAACTAATAACCAATCAGTTGGCGATACCCAGTTTTGCATTCACCAATTTGGTGACGTCCAGCGTTTCATCTGCGTAGAGCAGCACCTGGGTGCTGGTATCGAACACCAGCAAATAACCATTTTCCTTGGCTACATCCTGCATGGCTTTGTTCACTTTTTCCAGGATGGGTTTGTACAGGTCTTCCCGTCTTTTGGACAGGTCGGCATACACCTGCTGTTCATACGCGCCAATGGCCTCTTCTTTTTCTTTCAGTTTAGCGGCCTGTGTCTCGTAATCCCGTGGCGAGATGGTTCCTTGTTCTTTTTTGCGTTCCAGTTCAGTCGCTTCGGCCTGGAGTTCTTTTACCATCTCCTGGCCTTTTTTGGTCAATTGGGTTTGGTAAGTAGTCAGGTCAGTATCGGCCTGTTTTACTTCCGGAAGTTTGGACAAAATAGCAGCCGAATTGGTATAACCGAATTTTTGTGCAAAGCCACCGACCGCCAGGGTCAGCAGCAGTCCAATGGTCAGCACGAACGTTTTCTTCATAGTCAAAATAATCGAGTATCGTTAAAATAGGTGAAAGGAAAGGGCAAAGGTAAAAAAGGTTTCTGGTTTGAAGGTTAGAAGGTTTAGGGTTTGGGGGTTTGGGGGTTTGGGGAATTAGAGGTTTGGAGGTTCCGGTTGTGTACGTTCCTCCAAACCCCTAAACCTCCAAACCTCCAAACCTTTAACCCTTCTTAAGCATGGTTTTAATATCCTCAGTTTTGTCGTATTTCGGGTCGGCGAACAACATACCGGAGGCGCTGCCTTTGTCGAATATGTATTCAAAACCTTTGTCACCGGCAAATTTCTGGATAGCGGCATACACTTTGTCCTGAATCGGCTTGACCAGTTCTTCCCGTTTTTTGAACAGGCTGCCTTCGGGGCCGAATTTCTGGCGTTGCATTTCGCGTACGTCCTTTTCCTTGACCATAATTTCTTCTTCGCGTTTCTTTTTCATTTCTTCGCTCAGCATCACTTGTTCGGCCTGGTACTGACTGTACATGCTTTTGATCTGGTCTTGTTCCTGGGCGATTTCCTGGCGCCACTGGGTAGCTACTTTGTCTAATTGTTCCTGCGCTTTCTGGTAATCGGGCAGGCTTTCCAAAATGGCAGTCACGTCGACGTAAGCGATGCGCTGGGCCACGGCCAGCGATGTCAATAACAGGGAGAAAAGAGCGGTGGCAGCAAGTTTCTTAATCATTGTTCAGAATTTTGTTGTGTGTTAGATAATGATGCGCCCGTCTTCAGCGGGCTATCCGGCAGTTTTCAAGCGCAAATGTAGCAGATTTCGAAGCGCAGGACGGGCTTGTGACGAAAGACACTCCCATTCAGTTGTACCCGATTGCAAATTTATTTTTCCAAATAAAAACTAACCAATTGATTATCTAACTATTTAAATAACAAAATGCTTTCGGTTGTTCATTACATTAACCGGAGATTAACGTAGATGTGATCATTGCCATGCTATAAAACCAATATTTTGTAAAAAAATTGAGAATCGTCTGGTACAGAGACGACCATCCCAAAAACTTAGCGCTAACTCCTGAAAAGTTCCTGCATGCCGGCGGGCCACATTTACAAACCCTCTTTAGTTCTACTTTATCACATTAAAAAAACATGCCGGTTGTTATTCGTCCGATGACAAATTCGTC
This sequence comes from Bacteroidota bacterium, assembly GCA_963169325.1. GTDB lineage: Bacteria > Bacteroidota > Bacteroidia > Chitinophagales > Saprospiraceae > M3007. The sequence goes on along the minus strand of CAUJEY010000217.1, from coordinate 13,206 downwards.
GGACGAAATGACCTGAGATCGTCGGACGAATTTGTCGTCCGACGAATAATTTAAATTTATCGGGAAAACGCCCAACATGCTCGTACCGCAATTATATGCACGCGCCGGAGTGTGGGCAAGCCACACTCCGGCGCGCTGTGCAATAAAGCCTACCGTTGCAGCACTACTTTCTTACTCGTCACTCCGGCATCGGTTTGCAGCCGTACCAGGTACACACCCGGTTCGAGCTGCTGGCCGCTGCTGGAGAGCCCGCTCCAGCGCAGCACATTGAGGCCCGTTGCCGCCTGCGTGCGCACGGCGGATACCTCGCGGCCCTGTACGTCATAGACTGTCAGGGCGATATCCTGTGTGTGTGCCAGGGTGAAGCGGATGAAGGCCTCAGTCGTGAACGGGTTTGGTGTCACATCGAACGAAAGCGCCATAGCCGAACCAACAGTGCCCAGTGATTTCAGGGTAAAGGCCACCGGATCGGCGATGGTTCCCTGGTGCTGGTCGGCGGAGAAATACATCGTTTCCGCCAGGTTCCACACTTCGCCGGTGGCGGCGTCGTACAGTTTGAACTTCAACTGTTCGCCATTGGTATTGGCATAACAGGTCAGGAAGAACTGGTACGTGCCGAGCGTATCCACCGGAATCGCCTGGGCAGCCCCGCGCACCTCGTTGCCGGCAAATGCCCCAAGCTCCATGGTGGCGGTAGTGACGTTCTGCCCGTTGTCTTCCAGCGCTCCAATGAGTGTCATGCCGAATTCGTACCGGCCCGGATCCACCGTCCAATAGGCTGCCGGCGGCGGGTCGGCTTCGCCGCGTCCGGCGATTATTTCCGGCCGGAACGGTTTGGCCGGATAGCGCAGTACGCCGGCATCGGCTACTTTAATCTGGTAACCCTGTGGCGGTTGCAAAAATTTCAGGTTACCCACCCAGCCGTAGATATCGTCCACGTAAATGGCAAACGCCACCTGGCTCTTGATCAGGTCGTTCGGCGTCGCTGACAGCGAGGCCAGGGCATCATCGACCGGGAGGGCGTAGTTCGGGATATAGCCGATCCAGTTCCAGCCCGGCTTCAGGTATATGCTTGTCGTGAGCGGATCGATCAGGGTGCCGAGTATTTTGATCGTGTCGGGCAGATCGGTCTTGTAGATGTACATCGTCGTGTCGGCCAGTGCGGTGAGCGAGCCCACCCATTGGCCGCCGGTGTACACGGCAAAGGGGCCCTGGGCGCGGATGAGGTCGTTGGCCGGGTGTTGGAGCGAGGCCAGCGCGGCGTCCAGACTGTTGTCCGGGAAGAGCAGGTTGAACGACACCCAGTTCCAGCCGTAACCCAGCGGGATCACCCGGAGCACCAGACTATTGGTATGCACCAACTGCGGCGTTTTCGGTAAACCAACGACCGTATTGGGTTGGAACTGGAACGTTTCCTGCACCTCGCCAAAGCGCAGGCAGGCCGAAGCATCCCATATCTCCAGCCGGATGGGCTTGCCCACATCGTCCGGATTGCCGTAAATAGTCAGGAAGACCAGGTAATCGTCCACCTCCGGCGCATAGGCGACATAGGCGCGGCCCCGCAGTTCATCGTCGATGTAGGCCACGACGATATCTTCCACGTCGATGGAGAACACCCCCTCGATGTCCGGCTTGAGTACCATGTTCATGGTGTTTTCATAGAGTCCGGCATCGATATCCCAATCGGGCGGGCGGCAAACGACGCGTACGCCGAAAGGTAGCGGCTCGTCGCCGCCCATGAAGAACGGATTCTGTCCGGTTTCGGTGTGCAGGGTGATCGAATCGGTCCACAAGCCGAATGCCAGCGAAGAATCCACTTCGAAACGGATATCGCGGATCTCATTGGCGGCTAATGTACCCATATCCGGCACCACATGGACCCAATCGGGCAAATCCGTGATGGTGAAGGGCACCGGATAGCCGCCGCGGTTGTGAATCTTCGCAATAACCGTTTTGGTTTCGTCCTCGTACTTGGTCATGCCGATACTGTCGGTCAGCCAGGCGAGTTCGTTGCGATCGACGTAGAATTCCCAAAATTCATAAACCAGCCGGTTGCCCGTGTAATCCGGAATATTGTGAATTTCGGCCCGGAGGATGTGGTTTTCGAAGAACTTGTTATCAAAACTCGGATCGAGCGTAATCTTGTTCTCATAACAAGTTACTGCAATATCGATCAACTGCCCCGTCGTGGCATCATACAATCCGACATTATTGGGTTGGGTTAGATCAGCCGGTATCAACTTGTCGCAGTTGATCTCCTTGTTGAACGTAAATGATATCTCGTCTCCCACGTTATACACGCCGTCCGAAGGTTGAGGCGTCCCCACCAGACTCGGCGGCTGCCGGTCGATTCGACCGGAGATAATGTGGGAAATTCCAGGATAATCGTCCGGGCCACCCGTACACACTGTAACTGCCCGTATCTCGTATTCGCCGTCTGCCAATGGCGTAGCGCCGCCCGTATTCCAGTTGTACACTTCGAATACACTTCCGAGGTCGGCTTTCGGAATGTAGTCGGGGTTGCCACTGATGATGTTGATCCAGGCGCCGTCGCCGTATTTGGGCCGGTACTGCAGGCGAATGCCTTGCAGGTCATCGTCGTTCAGATCGTAGCCGGAAATGGTGATCGGCAAAATATCCTGGAATGCCGGATTGACCGGATCGGGTTTCACGACCCAGCCTTCCAGCGGAAATGAAATATCCACTTCACTGCAGGGTTCGATGAACTCCACTTTGAGATACACTGCAGCATATTGTACAGGATCAAAATCAGGCGCAAATCCCAGTTCCTTTGCCTGGTTATAGAAACATTCCGAGTACAGCGCGATTTTAAGACCTTCATAGGAATAGGCTACCGGCCCCCGTTCCACTGTAATGGTAACCGGCACCGAATCCCCCCAGGGGATGGCGTAGTAAACCGGTGCATTCAGGGGGGCGCCGTTTACTCTGATGATCGCTCCGTCCGGGTTGTTGGCCGGTTCCGCTTTCAGGGCATAGGTGAAGGTTTCGCCTGTCTGTGAGTTGTTGTTGAGCTGTAAATGGAACACGGCTTTACCATTGGACGGCACATCCAACCGGGTATTACCGTCAACAGAGGTGAGCGAAACGCCATGCCGTTGCGCCGTGCCGACCTCCCAGGGGCAGGAAGTTTGACCAGCCAGTATATCAAATACCGGCGTTCGGAACATGGGATCGTCTTTCACATCCATCGTCCAGTTATTGCCAGGGTCGTCGTCTTTCAAGACATAACCCGTGGTAACGATATTGTGGGTGCTGCCGCCACTGCCCAGGTCGGTAACTTTACCCTCAAAAGTTAGGCTTATTGTGTGTACGATGCCTTGGTCATTGACCTTTGCTCCCAGTCTTTTGGCAATAAATCCATTGATGATCTCATTCACCCAGCTTTCCCATTTCTTCAACGTATCCCGGGTTTCTGAAAACTCATACTGTACGCCTGCATCAAAGGAGATATTACGGGTGTAAATCGCGTGCTCCTTGGTCAATTTGTTTAACTCAATAAAATCCAGCCACCTTTGTTTTGATTTTGAATTGATACTGTCCGGGTCGTTCCCATCCAGGATCAAACTGTCTAAATAACGGATGACATTGTTCACGATGTTCCATTCCGAATACATATAATTGGTCGCGAATGTATCCGACTTTGCAGTAGTTACATTTAGAAGCCCTGCCTGGCAAATTGTATCATTGTAAGTCACTTCCCGTGAATCGGAAATAATAAGATTAAACCCGGTTCCGATATAAACATCATTGCCGGGTAAGAGCGTCTGCCCTCCGTCAAAACTGGTAACGCCGCCCACCACCAAATCACCATCATCTGTAGCGATTCTTTCCCTGGTCGTTACACAATACTCCATCGAACTCTTGCTTGTATAGATAACCTTAGTCTCAAATTCCTGCAAAGAATTCAGATGAATACTGGTTGTGATAGTCCCTAAACCTAACAAGCTAATTTCCGTTTCAGGGCCGACATCGACATCCTGGTGATATTTTATTCCCCCTCCTCCGCCATCTTCACTGAATAGCGTATTACAGACCGTTTCTCCGGGCTCAATAAAAGCATAGCTCCCATCTCCCGGCGGGTCGCGCAATACGAAATTGGGCAGCACGGGTAGTTGGGTGGTAAATTTCTCCTGCCCCTGAAGAATACCGGTTACGAGGACTCTCTTGATATACGTTCCTTTCTTCCCGTTTACATCAGCCGTGATCTGCATCAGTTTCAGGTGCGGCGGGTCAGGCGAGGGCCGGCCGACTATAAACTTGTATTTGTACTTACCGGAACTGTCCAGTTGTACTTCCAGGGGTTGCATGGCGTTGTACCGGAGGTCGAAGGTATTGTCGATTACCAGGTCCGCCGAGTCCAGATAGCACCGTTCGTCGGGGGCCTCGTCCTGACCATATTGCTCATACACCCTTAGCGTCAACACAACGATATCTTCCTGGCCGGCCAGCACAACCAGATTATCGCCATCCGGCCCCGGACAATTCGTCGTATAATCTTCAAAACCCTCTACTTCAACCGAAGGCGGCGCGATATAGATGAAATCAACATCTGCGCTGTCTTTAAGTGTCAGGTCCAGGGTGCGGCCACCCTGGGTCTGGAAGTCGCCGTAGATGTCGGGGTGGTTGTGTTTGGTTATCGCAATTGTCAATTCCATGGGGGGCAGATTTTCAAACACATATTCTCCGGAGGGGTCATCAATCGCCTGTATCCGCTCGAAACAGCCATCACGAGAGCGCACTGTGACTTGGCAATTATCGCTACCGTCCGGATTAATGATCGACGCCCGGCATTCGCCGCCGGCAATCTGACCGGAAATTTTCCGCGTGGTCAGATCGGTGAACAGAATGCCGGCAACCGGCGTACCCACATTGACTACGTCCCAGAATGCCGGCATAAAGGTGTGATCGGCAAATACCGGGGTAAGGGTAGCGGTGGCGCCGGGGTCAAAGTCAATGACGAATTTACCCGTTGAGTCGGTAAATACGGGCGGGCTAAATGACGCGCCATTGACCAAAATCTCGACATCGGCGGCGAAGCAATCGGTTCCTTTATATCGCACAAAACCGCTCACCGGCACCGTCGACCGGTCCACAAAATCCACCTGGTCCACCGAAGTCACACTCGGATTGAGGGTTACCTGCCGGCTGTCCGGGGTGAAAATGTGTGGTGTGGCGCTTTGGTTGGGCGCAAACGACGTCCATTCCGTGCCAAAGGCCTGCCCAGGCCCGGTCAGCAGTGCGCCGATATTGTTGAGTCGCGTGCCGTTGCCTTCATCGAAGGGGAAATACACCTGCAGCCCCCGCGCCTGCGGGTTGCGGTCGGCTGTGGCGTGTTCCAGGAGGAGGGCTGGGGGCAGGAGCGAGTCGTACACCGCCAGTTCCGCGATCAGGCCGCCGAAGTGGTCGGTCAGGCCGCCCGGTGTGCTTCTTGCGCCGGTGATCCAGTGGTAGGTCGTATCGGAAAAATTGCCCGGTCCCGAGAAATTGTAACTTCCGCCCTGCTGCACGCCGTTCCGGAAAACAGATACGGTGTGATTGATGCTATCGCTCTCCAGCAGAAGCGCCAGGTGCTGGTAGCCCATGCCGAGTTGCCCGAAGGGTATGCCCAAGTTCGCACCATCAAAATTGAAGATGATGTTGTTCTCCGTGCCGTTTTGTTGCAATAACACGGCAAAGCTGCTGCTCCCCCAGCGTTTCGACAGCAGGCACTGCTCGCCGTCGGGCCCTGCGCTGTTCACCCAGAGTTCGATGGTGGCCTTGGCCGGCAAGGCAAAATCGGGGAGTTCGGCGTAGTCGTTTTCCGCGCGGACGAATTTGAGCGCGCGGTGTTTGTAGAAGTACTTTGAAGGGTGCGCCAGGAAGGTGGTACCTGTGCCGTAACTGGCCGATTCAATGCGGTAGTAACCCTGTTCGTTCGTCACGCCGGCGATGCGCACGGGCGGCCGGTCGGCATCGAAGCCGGCGCCGCAGAAGTACAGTTTGCTGCGCCGGATGAGGTCGAAGGATTTTATTCCCTGCTCCTCGTCCATTTTCCAATAGAACTGCAAACCCGGCGTGAGCGAAGAAGCGGTGCCGTCCATAACCTCGCCGAAATCGAGCTCGTCGAGCAGGCGGTGGTAAATGCGCAGTTCGTCGAGGTAACCCTCCCAGCCCGGGCTGCCTGTTTGGGCGCCGAGGGCGAGCGCGTAAACGTTGGCAAGGGCGGCGCCAGGCGCCAGCGCTGTGAGGACGCCGTCGAGGTACAGCCGGTATTGCGTGCCGTCGAAGCTCAGGGCCACGTGGCGCCAGTCGTTTTTGGTGGAGTCCGGAAAGGCGCCGCTGAACAAAGGCGTTCCGCCGATTGCGAAGGCTACGCCTTCCTGCCCGCCGGCCAGCGGCCGGATATCGAGCATCTCGGCGGCCTGGAATTGCAGGATACCTGCGGTATCAACGGCTTGTGCGGTTTTGATCCAAAAGCAGAGGGTCCAGGGCTCGTCCTGACCCGGCAACATGCCCGGCATGCCGGAGCCGTTTGTGTCGGCAATGGCGCCGTCTGTCGCTCCGAACCGGGCCGAAAAGCCCTGAATAGGCGTCAGAGTGATGAGCGCATTGGGCACGGGGCTGCCGCTGGGGGTTTGCACCCAGCCGGTCACCACGCCGTTGGGCACCTGGAAGCCGAGCGCATTGCCGGCAAAGCCCTCGCCGAAGGTGTTGACCCCGCGCACGGTGTAGTTGTAGGGCCGCCCAGCGATCACGTTGAAGTCGTTGTAGGTACGGATACCGTTGCCCACATTGGCCAGGAAGATGCCGTCGCGGTAGATGTTGAAGCCCTCCGAAGTGGCCGGACTGAGCGGGTCCATCGCCCAGTTGAGCTGAATACGGTCGAGGAGGTCGCCCTGGGTAGCCGTTACAATAGGCGGCAGGGGCGGCAACAGGAAAGTGCTGTAGAAGCCCGCGGTGCCCTGGTACTGATTGTCAAAGTATTGCCCGACAAAGCTCTGCCCGAGCGAGCCGGAGGTGCTGTATTTGTTGTTCACGGCATTGCTTACGCTGCCGTAGTTGGCGAAGATCGCGCCTGTGTAGGTGGAATCGGAATCCGAACCCAGGCCGCTGCAGCGGGCATTTTGCGCATGCAGCCCTGGCCCTGTAAATCCCAGCATACATAGGAATAGAAAGATGCGTATGTGGTTCATGACGTTGAATTTTAAGTGTGAGAAATAGAATCGCGATACAACGTCTTAACGAACCCAGATTTCAATACTCCCTACAGCATAGTTCTCGTTTTTATAGTCATCATTTAGAGTACTTCCAAAAACAACCCAAAATTTATCCTTAGAATTGGTTCCGGTCATTTCCTGCCTTAAAGAAAATGAATATTGATACTTATCCTGATTGTCAAAATACAAGAAATCGGAAAAATATCTGGTATGATGAATCCATCCTAATGTCAGTTTTTCCGCTGGATTGGATTGGAAAGCTGCAAACCCCCAGTCATGTTGGTCCCAGTCCCAACTCCCCAGTATATAATAGGTAAATACGACCTTAATTTCATTGTGTGGAATACCTGAAAGATCAAATTCTTTTTTCAACAGGTTTTCATTGCTTTTCAGCGGCCTTATCGCATAACCCGACGTAAAAGGGGAGGTGAACTGCATACGCTCTATGCCTGAAGATGTAACATTGCTTGTGCCCAGGCCATTCCCGCCAATTCTGTTGTAGTCCCTCCATCCGTCATTTCCTGTTGAAAAATCATCAATATCCACCAGGCGCCAGTCTTTCAGCCCATTGTACACCACTGCACCATTTTGTCGCAGGCTAAGGTCGCCATTTACATCTGCGCCGTTTCCGTTTACCGTTAGGCGCTCCGTATTATTGGCATACAAGGAAACGCTGCCATCTCCCGTCGAAAAAAGCCCGCTGTCGTTATCCCCGCCATTTCCCTCGAAAGCATAACCGTTGTTATCAACACCGTTCAACCCGGGCGCGCCGCCGCGGGCGCGGATGCCGGCCGCCGTGATCCTGCCTTCCACCTGGAGCGAATCGGCTTTCACCGTACCGGTACTGGGAAACAGGTTTTTTTGCCCGATCAGCGACAGGGCGTAGGGCGCCGAGGTGAGTTTGAAACGGGGTGTCATTTCGGAGCTGCCCACTTTTAAGCCGAGGTAGTAGATCTTGTCGAAAGCGATGGTTAGCGGCTCGATCGTACCAAGCAGTACGGAATAAATACCGCTGGTAACTTCCACATCCGGCTGGGTTTCCGTCCACAAGGCAGTCCCGCCCTGCTCTGTATCGTACAGGTTAAAGGTGATGGCATACGTGCCGTCTTCCACGGCTACGCCATTTGATTTTTTGAGAATGCCCTGAAAACTGAGGGTGGCATTGGATTGGGCCTGCACAGCGCCGGCAAAAAGCAGCGCCAGGAACAGGCAGCAGAGTTTGCTGAATAACTCGTTCATAAAAAAACTGTTTGAAGGCCTGCTTTATATCCACGACCGAGGGGGCTTCGCCGGATATTAAACAGCCCGGGTTAAGAAAAAATGCGCTGTCAGTTCTTTCTCCTCTTTGTTACAATTTTTTTAATAGGAGTGGTCTTTGCGCATGAAAACAGATTATTCAAATAAACCGCCCCACTGACGTGAAGGCTCATATTGATCCGCAATACATTACCGGATATTTCGGTTGATTGCATCCGAAAATAAAATCCAATGGCAGGGTCTTCAATAACACGATCAATATTGCAATCTGTCTATTATATTCATTGCGGGACAATGACATGAATCAGAAGTGAAAGTGACTTCCGCCCAGGCCTACCCCCGGCCTCCAGGGCCGTCGACGGAAGGTCGTTTGCGATGAGTTCGGCCACCACGGAATAGGCCTTGTTCATAGTTTTGGCCAGGTCGCCGTTCACCACCACGGAGGTTTCGCCGCCCGGAGTGGCACACGATTTGACGGATTGGGTGACCGGATTCCAGTCCTTGGGCAGCAACTTCCATGACAAGACGATGTAGTTGGTGGGGTAATACCAGGAAGAGCGAAGGAAGCGTCGTTGAAAGCCAAAACGGTCTTCGTAGCCCCGCAGGACAATGGAAATAGATGGCGGCTTCAATAGCGCCAAAAATGGTACAGACAAATAGGTGATTGTTGGAGAAGGTGGGGGCCGTATTAGAGGGATTATGGCAAAATACGGCATAAAAGACATGCTAACAGTACTACTTTGTACTAAAAACGCCACCTAATAACCGGTACTTAACGCCACCTTAAACGATTTTAACGCCGAAACGTACCTTTGCGCGCGCCCTGAACCAAGTAGGCAGTAAACAGTAGGCAGTAAACAGTAGGCAGTAAACAGTAGGCAGTAAACAGTAGGCAGTAAACAGTAGGCAGTAAACAGTAGGCAGTAAACAGTAGGCAGTAAACAGTAGGCAGTAAACAACCACCACCACAGCATGCACCACATCAGCCCGGACCATCTTTCCTTAGAAACCATCGATACCATCCTTCGGGAAAACCTTCCGCTTGCGTTATCCGACGAAGCGATTCGCCGCGTTCAGCACTGCCGGACTTATTTAGAGCACAAAATTCAACATTCCGAAGCGCTGATTTACGGCATCAACACCGGTTTCGGCTCGCTGTGCAACATCCGGATTTCCGACGAGGATATCGAACAATTGCAGCACAACTTGGTCGTATCCCACGCCGCCGGCACAGGTGATACGGTGCCCACGGAAATCGTGCGCCTGATGTTGTTGCTAAAAATTCAAAGCCTGAGCCAGGGCTTTTCCGGGGTACGGCTTGAAGTGGTGGAGCGGTTAGTGGATTTTTTCAACGCCGGCATCTACCCGGTCGTTTTCGAATTGGGTTCGCTCGGCGCTTCGGGCGACCTGGCGCCGCTGGCGCATTTGAGCCTGCCTTTGGCGGGCCTGGGCGAGGTGTGGCATGAAGGCCGGCGGCAACGCGCCGACGTGGCGCTGCAACTGCGCGGTTGGGCGCCACTCACCTTTCAGGCCAAAGAAGCCCTGGCCCTCCTCAACGGCACCCAGTTTTCGGCCGCCTACGCGGTCTGGTGTCTGCTGGAAAGCGGGCGTTTGGCCGCTCAAGCTGACCTGAACGCAGCCATCGGGTACGATGCGTTCAACTGCCGTTTATCGCCTTTAGATGAACATATTCACCGGATTCGGCCGCATGCCGGACAAATTGCCGCAGCCGCTTCGTTGCGCAATTGGCTACAGGACAGTGAGATAGCGTATTCAGAAAAAACCAGCGTGCAAGATCCGTATGCTTTCCGTTGTGTTCCCCAAGTACATGGCGCCAGCCGGGATGCGTTGGCACATATCGCCGCAATGACCCTGACCGAAGTCAACAGCGTGACCGATAACCCGAACGTGTTCCCCGACGACGACCTGATCCTGTCGGGCGGAAATTTTCACGCGCAGCCGCTGGCCCTGCCGCTCGACTATCTCGCCCTAGCACTGTCCGAACTCGGCAGCATCGCCGAACGGCGCATTTACCAGCTCATTGGTGGTCAGCGCGGGTTGCCGCCTTTTCTCACGGATAAGCCCGGCCTGCATTCGGGCATGATGATCGCCCAATACACGGCGGCAGCCATTGCAAGCCAAAACAAAACCCTGTGTATGCCGGCCTCCGCCGACAGCATCGTGAGTTGCAACGGCCAGGAAGACCACGTGAGTATGGCCGCCAATGCCGCCACCAAGGCCCGGCGCGTAGTGTTGAATCTGGAACGGCTGCTGGCCATCGAGTTTATGGTGGCCGCCCAGGCGCTGGAATACCGCCGGCCGCTGCGCTCCTCGCCGCGTATCGAATCTATCGTGGAAGCGTACCGGGCAGTAGTGCCACGATTGGCGGAAGACCGGATTTTAAGCGTGGATATGGAGAAGACGGTGGCGTTTCTGAGAGGATAGTGATATTATTACTTTTTCTTCCTCAAATCCACCACATACTGCCCATAAAAACCCTCCAGCGCCACCAATTCGGCCAGCACTTTATTTTCCCAACGTTCCAGCACGGCATCCCGTCGGTCGCCGGCTAGCTCCGCATCAAAAGCAGCGGCCTCTTCCCGCAACGCGGCCTGTTGTTTGGCAGTCATGGGCCGGGATTGTCCGGTAAGCACCGGCAGGTCGGGTCCCAAACTGACCAATGCGGATTTGAGCCGCCGGGCGTGCAACTCGGCCAGGTTGAAATGTACCTGGGCGCGGCGACGGGCGAAATCGGTCAGGGCAGTGTCGGCAGGCCGGTACGTACTGTCGGCCCAAAAAAGCGTTTCGGTGCGGATAATGGCTTCTTTGAAATAATCGCCGCCCACCCGGCAACTGATCGTGCAGTGCAGGGGCGGCAATTTGTCTGCCGATGATTGGGCAGGGCGGCTGCCGCGCAGGTCACCAGGCATCAAAGGGCGTTTCGGGTGCCAGCGAATCTGCTTTTCCACCCCTTCCAGGCTGGAAATCTGGTAAATCTCGCCCCGTATGGTATGGCAGTTCGATTTTACTTCGTTGCGTTTGTGTGCGGTGAGCACGAGCAGGTTGCCGCCGATCGCGCGCGATTTATTCAGGGCATAACCCAGCACGTCCGGGTAAGCACAATCCAGACTCATGCCGAGATCGCCTACTTTCACCTTGGCTAAAAATTTGGCAGGTCGTAAATCCACATCTATGGCGCGCTCCACCACGCCGGCATATTCAACGGAATCTAATCCGGTGCGTACCTTTTTAGGACTGAGGCGCACGGGCGGGTTGCAGGAGGAGAGCAGCCAAAGCAAAACGGGAAAAAGAATGAACAATCGGTGCATCGTATATTTGGGTTGAATCCGGCGGCAAAAATATCCTTTTTACCTTCGCCTTCCGAAATTAGATCGCCCTTGTACTTACTGTCGCTTAAATTAGCCAATTTTAAAAATTACAGCCACCTGGCACTCGACCTCTCGCCGAGACTCAATTGCTTTGTCGGCCTGAACGGTATGGGCAAAACCAACCTGCTCGATGCCGTGCATTTTTTGTGCCTGACACGCAGTCACCGCAGTGTGCCCGACAAAAACCTGGTGTTGCACGGGGAATCGTTTTTCCGGGTGGAAGGGGTGTTTGAAAACGATGGCGACCGCAGCAAGGTCGTCGCCAAATTTATCCCCGGCCAGCGCAAAGAAGTGGAACGCAACGGTTCGCCGTTCACCAGGCTCACCGACTTCATCGGGCTGTTTCCTGTGGTCATGATTGCCCCCGATGATATTACCCTGGTGCAGGATGGCAGCGAAGAACGGCGGCGATTTCTCGACGCCACGCTGTCGCAAATATTTCCGGATTACCTCACTAATCTACTGATTTACAACAACCTGATCAAACAACGGAACGCGCTGCTGAAAACCTTTGCGGAGCAACGCCGCTTCGATGCCACCCTGCTCGAGGCCATCGACCGCCAGTTGCCCGCACCGGCGCAGGTACTGACCGATAAACGAACCGGCTTCTGCACCGGGTTCGTCCCACTCTTCCAGAAATTGTACTTGGAGATCGCCGGAAGCCGGGAGCAGGTCAATGTGGCGTTTGAATCCGATTGTACCACAACCGGTATGGCGGCCTTGCTCGCCAACAATACCGACAAGGACCGCCTCCTCGAACGTACCTCCGCCGGCCCCCACCGCGACGACCTCGCCATGACACTCGACGGGCAACCGGTGAAAAAATTCGCGTCCCAGGGCCAACTCAAATCCTTCCTGCTGGCCATGCGCCTGGCCCAATACGAAATGCTCCGCCGGGAAAAAAACGCCACTCCCCTACTACTGCTCGATGATATTTTTGACAAACTTGATGAACAACGCGTGCGCCAACTCGTAGGCTTGCTCTTTCGCCGGAATTTTGGTCAGATTTTTATTACCGATACCCAACGCAGCCGTATCGAGGCCGTCGTCTCTTCGTTTTCAGGGGAGTATAAAATTTTTGAAGTGGAGAACGGGGCGGTCATTGATCGTCATTGATCGTCATTGGTCGTCATTGGTCATTGATCGTCATTGGTCATTGGTCGTCATTGCGTGCGACATACCTAAACTTTGGGGATAATTAATAGACTTGCGGCATGTTATCTATCAACGAATTGTGATAAAAATCAAACTTTTTTGGAATTACTTAACCACTTACCCCTCGTTGGCTTCCGACGCTGGCAGGTCTTCGACACTGCCAGGTCGCTTGCGTGCTGACCTGGCAG
>CAUJEY010000216.1 GCA_963169325.1 Bacteroidota bacterium | reverse complement strand
ATAAACACGCGGTCTTCAATGCCTTCGTCGAGCAATTTTACTTTACCACGTCCGGCATCGAGATTGATCATCGGGTGTACGGCGCGATAGCTTTGGATGGCGTAGCCCAGATTTGCGGTTCTCCAGTTCATATCGAAACGTTGGCCCGGCACATTGTCCCAAAGAATATCATCGTGCAGGTTGTAGCCGCCGAAACCGATCGTGAGGGCTTTGCCGAATTCGAAGCCGAAATGCCAGCCGTGTACGTATTGGTTGTTATTACCGAAGCGGGACATCTGGTGTTTGGAGCCGCCCCAGATGCCGGAAAAGCCCAGATTTCGGCTGCCAAGTACGGTTTCTTCCCGTTGGGCTTGCAGGGTCAGGACTGAAAAAAGAAGGGTGATGGCGAGAAAGCTGATTTTGGTACGCATAGGAATAGGTTTTGTTTTAGAACGAACAGCAGATCGACAGCAAGAATACTCGTCTGGTTGCACTTTGCCGTTAGAAAAAGGCGAATACCGGGAATATTCACCTTTCTCTAACGGAATTTAACCCATTTTAACCCTTCCCTGTAGCCGTCATTTTTTGCGTAGGATACCTGCCGTAGCCAGCGTAACGGCCAACCCGATCGGAAGCGGTTCCAGAAACGTAAAGGCAATGTTTACCAACGGGTTTTTATACATCTCGCCAAAATGAGTCAATTCGGCGGTTTTTGCAGCAATTGCCGCCTCGGTTGCACCGTCGTTTTTCATTTGGTTGATGGAATATTCCATAAACTGCTCCATGAAGTCGGGCATCAACGTGCGGTAAATAACCTGCCAGGCCAACACGTAACAAACACAGGAGATCAGCGTGATCAGTATCCCGACCTGGAATCCCTGGCCGAATGTGAGCCGGCCGCCGGCAAATTGGTCGCGGTAGGCCCGCACGCCCAAAAACACGAGCAACATGCTGAGGAGAATACCGGTATAGCCGAAAATCTCCCCGTTTTTAAAATGATTGGGGTCGTTGCCCACATAGAGTGCCATAGCCAGCATCATGGTTGCGGCGATAGCGCCCGAAATAAGCCCGTAGGTCAGAATGATTTTTTTCATAAGTGCATGATTTAGGTGAACAATGGGGCAAAGGAACCGGGCATTTGCTTTAAAAGCCCCATACTTTCGGGTGATTTGCCGGAAGGGGGCCACAAATCATACTTTCGGGTGAACGCTGGTACCGGACGCGGTAGTGCTGGCGCCAGAGAGTAGTCCGAGCGCCTGCGCTTTCTGAACGGCTTGTGTGCGGCGCTGGGCGCCGAGTTTGGCGAACAGGTTGGACGTATGCGTTTTAACGGTGTTGAGCGACACGAACAGGCGTTCGGCTATTTCCTGATTGCTTAGCCCTTGGGCGATACATTGCAGGACTTCGAATTCGCGCGGGGTGATGGTTAGTTTTTCCAGCGCTTTTTCCAGGGAAGGTCCGGCAAGCGGAACAGGAGGTGCCTGCATAGCCGACCCATTTTTCTCCTTTCGCCCGGCGGTAAGCCGATGGCCGGCCCAAATGCCCAGCACAGTAAACAATAGTGCTATTAGCCCCATGTACATTTCCTGCGCGTGGTCCAGGATCAGCAGGCGGTATCGGGCGGCCTGCAGGGCAGCGAGCAACAAACCGAGTACCACCCCATACAGGATCATGGACCACAGACTGAAGCGGGTTGTTGGTCGCGTAATTTTTTCCATCTGGCAAAAATCAAAAAAGTCATCCGACTTGGATGGCTTTTTTTAAAAGTTAACTCAAAACTCAAAACTCAAAACTCAAAACTCAAAACTCAAAACTCAAAACTCAAAACTCATCACTCAGAGATGTAGACAACATGGCATAACCCAGCAGCAACATGCCGCCGATCAGCCCGCTGATACCCATGGCTTTCAGGAGTTCGTGGCGAATCATCAGGGTTTGGGCGATGTCGCCGGCGAGGGCAAGCGGATTAGTGAGGATATCCCAGGAATTCCAGCGCTGAAACCGGCCCAGCCATACGCCGAAACCGGCCAGCCCGGCCGCTCCGAAGATGATCAGGTGGGTCAGTTTTCCGGAAAATTGCCGGCGCAGCCCAAGTTGAATTTCATAAAGTGAAAACAAGCCCAGGGCCATCCCGGTACAAGCAAATGCAAAAAGCATGACCATATCGTACCAAACCGGTACCGGCGGCCGGTGATCGAGGTGGATAAAATCCGTAATAATATAAGGCGCATTGGGTAAAAACGCCAACCAAACGGCAAACAAGGCCAGCAGACCCAAGCGGCCTGCGCCGGTAGCCTGAAGGCGTTCGAAACGCAGTGCGGCCAGATACGGAATCCAGGCCAGGAAAAGGTTCCACGCTAAGAAACCCCAGGCGAGTCCAAGGA
Source organism: Bacteroidota bacterium (assembly GCA_963169325.1). Taxonomy (GTDB): domain Bacteria; phylum Bacteroidota; class Bacteroidia; order Chitinophagales; family Saprospiraceae; genus M3007. The sequence goes on along the minus strand of CAUJEY010000216.1, from coordinate 1,661 downwards.
TGCCTTGTATTTCCGGCCAGTCAAAGACGCCCGATGCATTAACCCGGGTCTGGTTTAGCATGAAACGGGCCAAAACCAGCATAGCGTCCAGGCCGGTGGCCAGAACTAAGAGAAGAAACAAGCGAAATTGCCGCTTGTCGCGAAAAAGCCTGGGGTACAAAAATGTTTTATCCATGGTGAAAGGTGTTGGGCGTCATTGGTCGTCATTGAGTGTCATTGGGCGTCATTGAGTGTCATTGAGTGTCATTGGGCGTCATTGTGTCCTGTCTAAAAGACTAATGACGCCCAATGACGCTCAATGACGTCCAATGACGCCCAATGACACTCAATGACGACCAATGACGCCCTCTTACTCATCCCGCCCGATTTTCAGCAAGGCTTCCAACGCGTCTAAATGTGCACTGAACGCTTTTTTGCCGGATTCGGTCGCGGCGTAGGTCGTTTGCGGCTTTCGGCCTACAAACTGTTTTCGAACGCTGATATATTCGTTGGTTTCCAGCGCTTTCAAGTGGCTGGCCAGATTGCCGTCAGTCAGGTTCAACAGTTCTTTCAAGGTATTATACTCCACCCAATCGTTCACCGCCAGAATGGACATAATGCCCAGCCGGTTGCGGTGGTCGAATGCGGGATTGAGTTGAGTAATAATGTCTTTCATGTCAAGGGACGGTGGACGGTAGACGGTAGACGGTGGACGGTAGACGGTGGACGGTAGACGGTGGACGGTAGACGGTGGACGGTGGACGGTAGACGGTGTCGCGGGCCGTCCACCGTCCACCGTCTACCGTCTACCGTTCATATCTCCAATACATCCAGGTGCCATAAAAGATATGCAAAAGGCCGAAACCGACGGCCCAAAGTTCCAGTCCGCTACCCAGGTAAAACATACCAAACAAACCGAGCGCAATCTCCGACAATCCGAGGAATTCCACGTCGCGCAGGGTGAATTTACTGCCATGTACCAGCGCCAGCCCGTAAAAAACCAGGGTGGCCGGCGGAACGAGCCCCGGCAAATCCCAGTACAACAGGGCCAGGCTGAATACGCCGCCTGCTACCAACGGAACAGCCACCGCCCAAAGCAGGCGCCGGGAGGTAGCGTCCCAGATGTTCAGCCCCTGCCGGCGGGCCTTGCGGGTGGTGAAAAAAATGCCACCCGCAAGCGCCGTTGCTAACACGATAAGAGCGATCAGCACAAATACACTTTTGTAACTCATGCCCCATTTCATGGTTCGCATCGCTATTTCATAATACAAGCTCCGCCGGTTCAGGGGCGTGACTTCCAGATACATATATACAGCGGCCGCCCCGGCCAGGGCGCACAGCCCGGCCCAAATACCCGAAAGACCGCTCAGACTCAAAAACCGGCTGCTGCGCTCCATCAACGAACGCATCTCGGCCAAATGTTCTAATTGTTGCTTGGTATCGTTCATGCTAAAAGAACTTTGAAATGCAAAGTTAAAGCGGGTTTTTGAATCTGCAAGCGTATAGGGAATTTTTTATAACATTTACCTCAAACCTGCATAGCACGGAAACGTCGTACCTTGTGCCACTCTTTTATTTCACGAATTTTAAATTGTAAATACCTTTTCGCGGTGGGGGGGGGTAAGTGTTTTTGTTAAAAAAGTTTTTTGGGGCGGGCCCCCCGGGGGGGGGACGGCCCCGCC